>NZ_JARBAE010000023.1:0-113683 GCF_033795305.1 Streptomyces sp. AK02-01A | reverse complement strand
TGCCACCAACTGTTGATCGGCGCACCGTCACCGATACACGCGAACCAGCCCTGATAACCCACGGTGATTTTACCGACCACATCACCCGGAGGAGACGCGGCCGGGGCGGCCGGCGCGGCTGTCGCCGTCGTGACACCCGGCAGACCGCCGCCGACGGTGGCGGCGCCGGCGAGTGCGGACACGATGACGGACCGTCTGGAGATGCTCACGGGATTCCTCGCTATCGGCTGATCGGCCGGCGGCTCACGGGCAGAGCCCGGCGGCGCGGGCACGAAGACATTGCGGACCGTTCGGAGCACAGGGAGTGACCCGCGTCCCGGCGGGCCACTCGTAGACAACCTATGGACAAGGCAATGCATGGACAAGATGACTGCATGCAATTTTTTGACGTGCGCACACAAACTCCCGGCTGTATGGCGGGAAAAATCTGTGCGTGCCTCACTATGCCTTTCGGTGACGCTCGTTGATGTTCGTCGGCGTTTCCTTCCGGACGGCGGAGCTGCCGGAGCCATGCGCGATGATCCGGGCGTGCCGGCTTCCAGAGGATGATCAAGTCCTTGGACGCGTTCACCGCGCGGCGCTAGGTTGCTCATCGTCTCTGCGCGTGATCAGCGCCGCAGTCCTTCTCTCCATGGGGTTATCGTGCAACCGGAAACAGTCGACGCCGTATCAGCGCCCACCGTGCCGACGGTGAGCGATCCGAGGCGGCTGGCGATCGCCGCCCAGGTCGTGATCTGTGTCGAGTTGCTGACGCAGTTCGCACTGGTGCTGCTCGGCGAGGGCGCGGCGGAGGACTTCCCGCAGGCCATGCAGGTCATGGCGCTGGTGACGGGCGTCTCGTTCGTTGTGCTGATCTGCTGGCTCCGCCGCTGTCGGCTCAACGCGGAAGCGTTCGCGCCCGGCACCCACCGCTACAGACCGGGCTTCGCGATCGGAGGCTGGTTCATCCCGGTGGCCATGTTCTGGATACCGCGCCGGGTCACTCTCGACACCCGCCGGGCGAGCGGCCTCTCCGGTAGAAGCCTGCTGGTCGAAGGGTGGTGGTGGACTCGGCTGGTCAAGGTGCCGGTGGCCTTGGCCGTCACGAGCTCCACAACGAATCCGATGTTCTCTCCTTACGTGGCACTGCTCAGCACCACCTCCGGAATCATGCTGCTCCTGGCGATCCGGGAGATCACGGCGGCCCAGGTCGCACGGACCGGGACGCGGCCGACCGACGCCGTGCCGGCCACGGCGGTCTGACCGGAGGCGACGCGGCTCGCTGCCCGCGCGTCCTGTCACGCCGGGCGGCGGCCGCTCGACCGACCACACGCGCCAGAAGGTCCCCGGTGAAAGCCGGGGACCTTCGTCGCTTTCCGGGAGAGGTCGCCGGCGGCCGGCGGGCGGTCAGGCCGCGGCCTTGAGTGACTCGACGGCCCGCACCAGAGGAGCGAGTTCCCGGTCCTCGGCGGCCTCGTCCAGTGCCTCGCGCAGGGCCGCGTCATTGGTGGGCCGCGCCCGGTCGAGCAGCTCCGTGCCGGCCTCGCTGACGTTGGTGTAGATACCGCGCCGGTCGGTCGGGCACAGATAGCGGGCGAGCAGTCCACGGTCCTCAAGGCGTGTGACCAGCCGGGTGGTCGCGCTCTGGCTCAGGACGACGGCGTTCGCGACCTGCTTCATCTGCAGATGGCCGCCGACTCCGTCGTGCTGGCGGCTGAGGACGTCGAGCAGCGAGTACTCGCGGACGCTGAGTCCGTGCTGTCTCTGCAGTTCCCGTTCGACACGGGACTCGATTTTCCCGTGGAGCAGGGAGAGCGCGCACCAGCCTTGGGCGAGGGCGGTCAGCGCGGGATCTGTGGCGGTCATGGGTGCCTCCTGGCGGCAGCGGGTCCCCGGCCGGGTGGTGGACCCGGAGCCTTGAGATAGGACGCGTCTACAATACTTCCGTTTGCAATTATCCGGCGCATGCAATTATTGTGGACGCTCGTAAGGCGCTACCGCATATCGATGGAAGGTTTCTCCCATGCCTCTCGCCCTCCTGGCCCTCGCCATCGGGGCCTTCGGGATCGGCACCACAGAGTTTGTGATCATGGGGCTGCTTCCCGAGGTCGCCTCCGATTTCGGCGTCTCGGTTCCCACCGCCGGTTACCTGGTCACCGGGTACGCACTCGGCGTCGTGGCCGGTGCCCCGCTCATGACGGTCCTCGGTACCAGGATCTCCCGTAAGAACATGCTGATGCTGCTGATGGGGCTGTTCGTCATCGGCAATGTCGTTTCCGCGCTGGCCCCCGTCTTCGGGGTCATGCTCGTCGGCCGGATCGTTGCCTCGCTCGCACACGGCGCGTTCTTCGGTATCGGCTCGGTCGTCGCGGCCGAGGTGGTCGCGCCCGAGAAGAAGGCCGGGGCCATCGCGATGATGTTCACGGGCCTGACCGTCGCCAATGTCGTCGGCGTGCCGCTGGGGACCTTCGTCGGCCAGAGTGCCGGCTGGCGGGTCACCTTCTTCATCGTCGCCGGGCTGGGTGTGCTCGGGCTGCTGGGCATCGCCAAGCTGGTGCCGGACATGCCCAGGCCCGAAGGCGTACATCTGCGCCACGAGCTCGGTGCGTTCCGCAATGTGCAGGTGCTGCTGGCGATGGCGATGACCGTGCTCGGCTTCGGCGGAGTCTTCGCCGCGATCACGTACATCGCGCCGATGATGACGGACGTGACAGGCTTCGCGGACTCCTCCGTGACCTGGCTGCTGGTCCTGTTCGGACTCGGCATGGTCGTGGGCAACCTGACCGGCGGCAAGTTCGCCGACCGGGCCCTGATGCCCATGCTGTACACCGCGCTGGGCTCGCTGGCCGTGGTCCTCGCCCTGTTCACACTGACGGCGCACAACAAGGCCCTGGCGGCCGTCACGATCTTCCTGATCGGAGCACTGGGCTTCGCGACGGTGCCACCGTTGCAGAAGCGCGTCCTCGACCAGGCGGCCGGCGCGCCGACACTGGCGTCGGCGGTCAACATCGGCGCCTTCAACCTGGGCAACGCGCTCTCCGCCTGGCTGGGCGGGATCGTCATCGCCAGGGGCCTCGGCTACACCGCGCCGAACTGGGTCGGTGCCGCGCTCGCCGCTGCCGCGCTGCTCCTCGCGGTTGTCTCCAGCGCTCTGGAACGCGGCGCCGGTCACCGTGCGCGCTCCGACACCGACACCGGTCCGGCGCCCGCCGAGGCGGAGCATGTCCCCGCCGTTCATCGCTGAGGCCCGCCGCACCGTACGGCCAACTGACCTCCGATCAGGTGCCGTCCCGTATCCCGGGCCGGCACCGGACCACCGCACAACCCGAAAGAGTCAAGGACATCATGAGTTCCGTACCGAAGCTCACCCTGAACAACGGTGTCACCGTCCCGCAGCTCGGCTTCGGTGTCTTCCAGGTTTCCGACCAGGAGACCACCGCCGCCGTCACCAGCGCACTGGAGGCCGGCTACCGCAGCATCGACACCGCGGCCGTCTACGGCAACGAGGCCGGCGTCGGACGAGCCCTCGCCTCCTCCGGGACGGCCCGCGACGAGCTGTTCGTCACCACCAAACTGTGGAACGACGACCAGGGCTACGACACCACCCTGACCGCCTTCGACACCGCACTGGAAAAGCTCGGTCTGGACTACGTCGACCTGTACCTCATCCACTGGCCCACTCCGGCGCGTGACACGTACCTCGACACCTGGCGCGCACTGGAGAAGCTCCTCGCCGACGGGCGCACCCGCGCCATCGGTGTGTCCAACTTCCAGCCCGCGCACCTGCGGCGACTGCTGGACCACTCCGGCATCGTCCCCGCGGTCAACCAGATCGAGCTCCACCCGGGCCTTCAGCAGAGCGAACTGCGCGCCTTCCACGCGAAGCACAACATCGCCACCGAGGCATGGAGCCCGTTGGCCCAGGGCGCGCTGCTCAAGGACGAGGCGATAACCGGGATCGCCGAGCGGCACGGCAAGTCCGCCGCGCAGGTGGTTCTGCGCTGGCACCTGCAGCTCGGTAACATCGTGATCCCCAAGTCCGTCACTCCCGCGCGTATCCGCGAGAACATCGACGTCTTCGACTTCGCCCTCACCCAGGACGACCTCGACGCGATCACCGCGCTGGACCGTGGCATGCGTACCGGCCCGGATCCCGACACCCTCAACTGAACCGTCGGCTCCCGGGCGCGCCGTCGGCGGGCGCGGCGCGACAGCCGCGCCCGCCGGGCCCCGGCCCGTCCGGATCCAGCACACCCTCACCTCCCGCTTTCAGGAAGTTCTCTCATGACCATCAGCTCCTTGCTGCCCGGCCGGCTCGGCTTCGGCACCGCACCGCTCGGCAACATGTTCCGCGCGATCCCCGAGGAAGAGGCGGCGGCCACCGTGCGCGCGGCCTGGGACTCGGGCATCCGCTACTTCGACACCGCTCCGTTCTACGGCGCCGGTCTGGCCGAGATCCGGCTCGGCGACGTGCTGGCGGAGCATCCGCGTGACGCTTACGTCCTGAGTACGAAGGTCGGCCGGGTGATCCTGGACGAGGTGGAGGACCCGGCGGTCCGCGACCTCGGCGAGAAGGGCGGACTGTTCGAGCACGGCCGTCCCAACAAGATGATCAACGACTACTCCGCCGACGCCACCCTGCGCTCCGTCGAGGACAGCCTCAAGCGGCTGAGGACCGACCGCCTCGACATCGTCTGGGTGCATGACGTGGCCCAGGACTTCTACGGCGACGAGTGGCTGTCCGTCTACGAGTCGGCGCGCACAGGGGCCTTCCGCGTTCTGACCCGGCTGCGCGAGGAAGGCGTCATCAAGGCGTGGGGCCTGGGTGTCAACCGCGTCGAGCCTCTTGAGCTCACTCTCGACCTGGACGAACCCAGCCCCGACGCCTTCCTGCTGGCCGGCCGCTACACACTGCTCGACCACGAGCGTGCCCTGCAGCGGCTGCTGCCCGCGGCCGAGCGCCAGGATGTCGACATCGTGGTCGGCGGTCCCTACAGCTCGGGCATTCTGGCCGGCGGCACACACTTCGAATACCAGGAGGCGTCGCCCGAGATCATCGCCAGGGTGGAGCGCGTCAAGGCCGTGGCCGAACGGTTCGGTGTCGGCATCAAGTCGGCCGCGCTGCAGTTCTCGACGGCCCACCCGGCCGTCGCGGCGGTCATTCCCGGCGCCACCCGGCCCAGCCGGATCGCGGAGGACGTGGCGGCGCTCGACGCTCCGGTCCCCGGCGAGTTCTGGGCGGCGCTGCGAGAGGAGCACCTGATCGCTCCCGGCGCTCCGACCCCCACCGTCTGAGACCGTGGCACAGCCCGCGCACGCCCACTCGGCCCTGCCACCCGCACCGCTTCCTTCGCACGGAACCACGGCTGGAGAAACACCATGACCACTACGCCCGCTTCCGCCGCCACCTCGGTCTCGCTGGAAATCCCCGCGACCGCCGACAAGGTCTGGCAGCTCATCGGCGGCTTCGGCGCACTGCCCGACTGGCTGCCCTTCATCACCAGCAGTGTCCTGAGCGAGGGCGGTCGGCTGCGCACCCTCGCCACCGCGGACGACGAGGTGGTGGTCGAACGACTCGAAGCCTTCGACAACGCCGGCCGCACCTACAGCTACTCGATCGAGCAGGCTCCTTTCCCGGTCACCGCCTATCTGTCGACGATCAAGGTGAGCGATGCGGCGGGTGAGGGCGCGGCAGTCGTGGAATGGTCCGGCACCTTCACTCCCGCCGGTGTGAGCGAGGACGAGGCGATCGCCTTGTTCCATGGCGTCTACAGCGACGGCCTGGCCGCCTTGAAGGAGGCGTTCGACGGCTGAACCCGGCCGGAGCGGGATGAGCGGCGCGTACGCCTCGCACCACCGCGGGCGCCGCGATGCCCGGGAGCCGCTGCCGCGACGACGTCACGGCAGAGGCAGCGGGTAGGCCGTCCCGGTGAGATCCTCGGACCGGTCCCAGAGCTCCCGGGCCAGAGCGTCGTCCTCGGCCGCCGAGCTGCGGCCGACAAGCGTGGGGTGGCCGCGCTGCTCTCCTCGTCCGTCGGGTCCGGCATAACTCGCGCCGGGGATGTCCTCGGTGGCCGCGAACAGCGTCGGGAGCGCTCCGGCCGGGCCGCTCTGCATGACGAGCCGTCCGACGGTGGCGGCGACCAGGGTCATGACGGGACCGAGATGGCGGTTGAGTCCGGTGGTGGCCGCACCGGGGTGTGCCGCGACGGCGCGCAGTGCGGAGCCGGACGCCGTCAGACGGCGCTGGAGCTCCCGCGTGAACAGCAGGTTGGCGAGCTTGGACTGACCGTACGCCGCGGCGGCGCGGTACGGCCGCCGCTCCCAGTTGAGGTCGTCGAGATCGAGGCTCGCGCGCCTGTGGGCGTTGGAGGCGACGGTCACCACGCGGCCGGTGATCCGGGGCAGCAGCAGATTCGTCAGTGCGAAGTGCCCCAAGTGGTTGGTGCCGAAGTGCGGTTCGAAGCCGTCCCTGGTCCGTAGCAACGGCACATTGGCCACGCCCGCGTTGTTGACCAGGATGTCGAGAGGCCGGTCCCACGCGGCCGCGAACCGCCGGACCGACGACAGATCGGCCAGGTCGAGACGCAGCACCTCGGTGCTGCCGCCGATCCGATCCGCCGCCTGCCGCGCGGTGTCGACATCCCGGACGGCCAGGACGACCCGGGCGCCGGCGGACGCCAGCGCCCGGGCGGTCTCCAGACCGATGCCGCCGCCGGCGCCGGTGACAAGCACCGTGCGGCCTCTCTGGGGCGGGAGGTCGGTGAGGGTCCAGGAGGTGGTGCGCGTGGAAGTGGTCATGACGTCAATGTAGGCGGTGGATACATTGTAGTCAATGACAACATCGAGGTAAGGTGACCCGGTGACCACACCTCGGCCCTACCACCATGGAGATCTGCGGACCGCTCTGCTCCGACAGGCGGAGCGGATGCTCGCCGCTGATGGCGTGGACGGGCTGTCCCTGCGGGAACTGGCCCGCGAGGTCGGAGTGAGCCATGGCGCCCCGCGGCGTCACTTTCCCGACAAGCGGGCCCTGCTCGACGCGCTGGCCGAGGAGGGCTACGAGCGGCTGGGCCGCAGACTCGACGCGGCCCTCGGCGGCGAAGGTGAATTCACCGAACGCCTGGTGACCTTCGCCCAGGTGTATGTCGCCTTCGCGGTCGAACACGGCGCCCTGCTCGGTCTGATGCACACCTCCAAGGACGGCACCGGTGGCGCACGACTGCGCCAGGCCAACGACCGGGCGTTCGCCGCTCCCGTCCGGCTGCTCGCGGACGCACGGGCCCGCGGTGACATCGACGCCGATACCACCGGCCGCGTCGACATGACCGTTCTCGCCGTCCTCCAGGGCCTCGCGGTCCTCGCCGCCACGGGCATGAACAGCGGCAGGCCCCTCGACACACTGGTGTCCGAGACCGTCGAAACACTGGTGGCCGGCCTGCGGCCCCGATGACACGGCACAGCTCCGCCGGCCCACGCCTGACGCGCCCGGGACGGTCATCGGCCGGCCGGTCACCGTGTCGGCCCTCGTCCGACGCGGGCCGCGAAGGACGGAGAGGCGAGGGCGCGGTCCTGGGCGAGTCACCGCACTGGCATGATCGAGGACATGGCTGAACGTGTTATCGCCGCGTGTGACGGGGCGTCGAAAGGAAATCCCGGGCCCGCGGGCTGGGCCTGGGTCATCGCCGACGGCGATGGGACCGTCGTCCGCTGGGAGGCCGGCCCGCTGGGCAGAGCGACCAACAATGTCGCGGAACTGACCGCGCTGGAGAGCCTGTTGACGGCTACCGCGCCGGATGTCCCGATGGAGATCCGGATGGACTCCCAGTACGCGATGAAGGCGGTCACCACCTGGCTGCCCGGTTGGAAACGCAAGGGCTGGAAGACATCCGCCGGCCAGCCGGTCGCCAACCAGGAGCTGGTCGTCAGCATTGACGCGCTGCTCGACGGCCGCTCCGTGGAGTTCCGTTACGTACCGGCGCACCAGGTCGACGGGGACCGGCTCAACGACTTCGCGGACCGGGCCGCGAGCCAGGCGGCGCTCGCCCAGCGGGCCGCCGGCAGCGAGCACGGCTCGCCGGAGCCGCCGCCCTCTCCGGACACGCCACGGTCCGGTGGCGCCCGTCGGGGCTCCTCCGGTGGTACGGCGAAGACGGCGGCCGCGTCACGGCCGCGTACCACGGGGGGCTCGAAGAGGACACTCAACGCCAAGTTTCCCGGCCGCTGCCGCTGCGGACGCTCGTACGCCGCCGGCGAGTCCATCGCCAAGAATCCGGAGGGCTGGGGACATCCGGCCTGTGCCACGGCCACGGGCGACGGAGCGTAGTCGCGGGCCCGGCCGATCGTGATGCTGTTTCCGTCGCCGAGGCCTCTTTCCGTCGCCGAGGCGGTCGTCTTCTGTCTCAAGAGCCTGCCGGCCGCACCGGGAACGCCGTGGTCTTCCAGCACCGAGTATCTGGCACATCGTCAGATCAGGCGTGGGAAGAAAACAACGACGAGGTGCGGCGAAGTATTCTTGGTAGTCGTTGAGGCGAGGAGGGTGTTATGACTGACACGGCAGTCACCCGCACCACTTGCGCGATCGTCGGTGGCGGCCCGGCGGGCATGATGCTCGCGCTGCTCCTGGCCCGAGGAGATGTCGACGTCACCGTGCTGGAGAAGCACGGTGACTTCTTGCGGGATTTCCGCGGAGACACCGTGCACGCGAGCACACTGACACTGCTGGACCAGCTCGGCCTCGGAGACGAGTTCGCACGGCTGCCGCACCGGCTGATCACCTCTCTGACCTTGCCCGTCGGCACGGACGACTCGGTGGCCATGGACTTTGGTCTGCTCCCCGGCGCCCACAAACACATCGCCATGGTTCCGCAGTGGGACTTCCTCGGAATGCTGCTGGAATCCGCCGAGCGTGAGCCGACCTTCCGGATCAGTATGAAGACCGCCGCCACCGTGCTGATCACCAACGGCGACAAGGTCGTTGGCGTGCGCCACCGCGACGAGCGGAACAACACGGGAGAGCTGTACGCGGACCTGGTTGTCTGCTGTGACGGACGGGATTCGGTGTTGCGCGCCGACAGCGGTCTCCCGATGAAATCCTGGCCCACTCCCATGGATATCGAGTGGTTCAGGCTGTCCCGTCGGCCCACCGACCGGAAAGGTCTGGGCATGGTGATCGGCGGTGGCGGAATGCTGGTCTACATCGACCGCGGTGACTACTTCCAACTGGCACTGCCGATCAGAAAGGGCACCGACGGACAGTGGCGCGCGGGAGGAATCGAAGCGATGAGACGGACCGTCGCGGAGATCGCACCCTGGCTCGCCGACCGGGTGGAGGAGCTCCGCTCCGTGGACGATGTGAAGGTGCTCGGCGTCCAGTTGAACCGTCTGCGTCGTTGGTACCGCGACGGCCTGCTGTGCATCGGTGACGCGGCCCACGCGATGTCGCCGGTCGGTGGCGTCGGTATCAATCTGGCGGTGCAGGACGCGGTGGCCGCGGCCCGCTTGCTGGCGGGACCACTGCGCACAGGAAGCGTACGGCCACGGACGCTGCGAAGAATTCAGCGGCGGCGGATTCCGTCGACTCTGGTCACACAGACCGTCCAGCGGCTGATGCACCGGTTCACCATCGCGCCGGCGCTGCGCGAGACAAACGCGGCGTCCGCACACACTGAGCCGAACAGGCTGCGAGTGCTGCTGAAACGCCATCCCCGACTGCTGATCCTGCCGGCCTGTCTGTTCGCGATCGGGTTCCGGCCGGAATCGGCTCCCGCCTTCGCTCGACGGCCGGCCGCCGGTCCCGCTCGCGCTGCCGATTCCGCTCGTGCCGGCGGGGCCGGTCCGTAACGGGTCAGGTCCTGTGCCGGACGGTGAGGAGTGCCCGGTACTACGGCCCGTCCGACCCGGCGGGGCGCCACTCCCGTGGAGGAGGCTCGCGCGCGACCCGTTTCAGTTCCATCCGCGCTTCCACGACAGCGCCGCGTTCGAGCGTTGACCAGTACGGATGCGTCGACACGGCCACCGACAGCTCCAGCAGCCGCCCGCGCAGCCGAGCCTCCTCGGCCTTCTGCTCCTCGCTGTAGCCGGGACTGTCCGGAAAATCCGGCCGGTACTCGCTGTACGGGGTCCTGTCGCCGCTCCAGCCCGGCGCCGGTTCCACGCTCCAGGGCAGCTCGCGGCAGAACGCCTCGTACGCCTCGCGCGTCCGGTGCAGCTCCCGCTGCGCGTCACGGAGGTCCTGAGGGAAATCGGCCGGCTCCACATCTGAAAGGTATGTCTGTTCGAATGGGATCGCGGTCACGGCGATGGGAGAGCGCTGTTCCCGGTCGGACGGCGGCTTCCTGAAGCCTCTCGCCTCTCGTGCGTTCCAGGTTAATTCGACTGTTCGCTCCGTCTATGATCAGGACGGAGGTGATCTCTGTGCCCCATGGCCAGGATGAGCTTTTCGCGTCGGTCGACGCGCTTCTGGAGGAGGTGGCCGCGCAGGAGGCGTTGCCGGATCCGGAGGAGCGCAAGCGACTGCGTGAGGCGAGCGGACTGAGCCAGGAGCAGGTCGCGAGGGCTCTGTCGGTGCGGCGGGAGACCATCACCGGCTGGGAGTCGGGACGGACGGATCCGCGGCCGCCGAAGCGCGCCGCGTACATCCGTCTTCTCGAAGGTCTCGCGGCCCGCCACCCGGCCCCGGCCGGCCCGGCGGTGCCCGAGGCGATCATGGAACCGGTGACCACGCCGGAGCCCGCCGTGCCCGCGTCCCCGCCCGTCCCGGTCCCGGCGCCCGCGAAGGCCCTGCCGGTGGCGGAGACGGACCGGCCGCCGGCGCGCCGTCCGGCCGCGAAGAGGGCCCCGAAGAGAGAGCCGGCCACCGTCCTCGCCGGAGCCGTGGACCCGCGTTTCGAGAACGGCCCTCTCGCCGTCCTGGACGGCGACGGGAACGCCTACACCGGCGGACTGGTGCTGGACTGCCCGGCCAGGACGGTCGCGTCACTGGTCGACTGGACGCTCGCGGACGCCGGGCTCGGCGCGCCGCGGCTGCACCGGTCGGGCAAGGACGCCGACCCGCTGATCGTGCTCACCGCGGCGGCCGTCGAACGGCTGGGCCTGCCCGGTCGGTTGGAGGACCGCAGGGGCCTGCGGCTGCCCGATGACCACAAGGTGCTCAAGCAACTGGCCAAGGCGAAGTGGCAGCTCACGCGGCGCGGCTTCGGCCCATGGGCGCGGGTCTACCGTCCGGCGCAGGGCGGCCGGCGCCAGTGTGTGCAGTTCGCGATCGTGCCCTGGGGCGCTCTCGACACCCGCGCCTGGGGCAGTGCGGATCAGTTGCCGCCGGCGGATCTGGCACATGTCCTGGGGACCTATGCCGCGCGCGTCATCACTCCGCGCGGTTCGACGGCGGTGTCGGGTCTGGAGCTGATGACCGCGCTGCGTCCGCCGACCCGGGCCGTAAAGGACGAGGCGACCGGCACATGGGTGTCCGGACCGATGCCCGGCTCGCTGACCGCGACGGCCGACCCGGCGCCGCCGGAGGCACCGGACGAGCATCCAACCGTCGCCGCGCTGTATCCGCGTGCCCATCGGCGCACGCCGGACCAGGTCCTCGACGAGGAGGCGTACGAGTGGATCCGCGATGTCGATCTGCTGACCGGTGAGGAGTGCGCGAAGGTGTACGCGGTCGGTATCGACGTCAACATGGCGTTCGCCGCCGCCGCCAACCGGCTGATCGTCGGCACCGGCCCCGCCGTCCATGTGAAGGCACCGGTGTTCGACAAGAAGCTGCCGGGCTCGTGGCTGGTCGACCTGTCCCATGTCGTCGTCGACCCGCGACTGCCGAACCCGTTCACCCCGCACGGCGCCCGGCCGTCCGGTCCGGCCTGGTACGCCACGCCGACCGTCGCGTACGCGCTGGAGCTCGGTGACGACGTCCGGCCGATCGAGGCGTACGTACGGACCGAGAACGGCGCCTACCTGGATCCCTGGTACACCCGGCTGCGTGACGCGTATCTGGCCACCATGGACGAGCTGGGCGTCCGAACCGGGATGAGCGAGCCGGACTTCCTGGCCGCGATGAAGACCCACAAGCAGACGGACCCCGGCCGGAGCCTGGTGCTCTCCGCGATCAAAGCCACCGTGAAAGGCGGTATCGGAAAGCTCCGCGAACGCCCGCAAGGCGTGTCGCACCGGTACGGCGAACGCTGGCCGGCCCTGGAACGTCCGACCTGGCGCCCCGACATCCGCGCGGCCGTCATCTCCAGCGCCCGGATCAATATGCACCGCAAGATGCTCAGACTCGCGGGCGCGGGTCTCTTCCCGCTCGCCGTGCTCTCCGACTGCGCCGTCTATCCGTCCGACGGACCGAGCCCGCTCGACTTCCTGCCGCGCACCGAGGACGGCAAGCCGCTGCCCGGCGGCTTCCGCCTCGGAGTATCGCCCGGCATGGTCAAGCACGAAGGCACCCAGGACCTGACGTGGGCCGTGCGGATGCTCGAAGAAGGCCACAACCCCGCCCGGCACATCAAGGGCACCGACGCGTCGGTCGACGGAGAGTAGGAACACACGATGGGCATCCTGGGCGACAGCCTCGACAAGGCCGAAGTGAATACGTTCACCCGCCCGATCCCCCAGTCCGCTCAGGCGCGGATGCGGTTCCTGGTCAAGCACGAGAGAGGCTCTACCAAGGCTGTCGCGCGGCGTCTCGGCGTCTCGCAGCGCACGGTGGAGCGCTACCTCAAGGGGCAACTCAAGCGCCCGCGCCGGGACCTCGCGGCCCGTATGGTCACGGAGGTGCGCCGGGACTGGCAGCCCCGGGTGCGTGAGCGGGCCAAGAAGAGGGCCGCGAGCGCCACCGGCATCGTCATCGAGACCCGCGCACGGTTCGGTTTCACCGCGGCGCCGGGCAGTACCGATGACGGCCGTATCCGGCTGATCACACAGTCGCTGCCGCCCGTGTACGCGGCCCGCCTCTTCGACGCGCGGACCGCCGGCGCCGCGGAGCGGGAACTCCAGCGCATCGCCGCCGAAGGTCTCCAGGAGCAGTACTTCAAGGACCGGGGCCGGCGCGCCCACGATCTGCTGGTGGAGTTCACGGACATCGACTACGTCGAGCTCGAATTCTAGGGCGTGTTCGGCGAGTCCCACCCGGTCGGTGGCGGGCCGTGAGCCAGATCCGCTCGAACGTAGCGTGCGTGATCTCGGCGACGCCTTCGGCGTCTTTCCGGCCGTCGAGACGGCCCGCTGCCTCGACGGACACCGGGACCAGCAGCCTGCTGCCTGTTCAACGGTGGCCGTTCGGCCAGGATTTCACTTGGCGAAGGCATGTCGGCTCTGCACCAGCAACGCACGCACTGCGGGGCTGTGTGTGTTGTTCCAGATCATGGCGAGCAAGGCCGGTGTTTCGAGGTCATCGATCGTGCGGGCGGTGAGCCGATCGCGGTACGGCACGGCCATCGATTCGCTGAGGACGGCGATGGCCAGCCCGCGGACCGCGAGGTCAGCGATGGCATCGGCGGCGCTGGCCTGCAGCGCGATCGCGGGTCGCAGGCCCTGTGCCGCGCACGCCTCGTCGAACACCGTGCGCAGGCCAGTACCGGACGGCATACACACGATCGGGTAGTCGACCACCTCCCGCAGAGTGACCCGCCGCGGCTCCGCCAGCGGATGCCCGGCCGGGACGGCGACAACGAGCCGGTCGCTGATGATCGTCCGCGCGCCCAGGCCCTCGGGCGCGGCAGTCGCGGTTCCGATGAGAGCCAGGTCGATGGTGCCGGCTCGCACTTCCTCGACAAGCCGGTCGGAGCGGTCCTCCAGCAGCGAGATCTCCACTCCGGGATGCGCGCTGTGGAACGCGGCGAGCGCGTCGAACAAGGGCGTGAGAGTGCAGCCGATGACCATCCCGACGGTCAGCCGACCTCGGATCAGGCCTGTCACCTCGCCCACCGCCTGGCCGACCGCCTGAGCGGCGGCGAGCGCGGCGCGGGCGTGTTCGAGGGCCGCCTTCCCGGCGACGGTGAGGGTGACAGCGCGCGCGGATCGGTCAAACAGCTCGGCTCCGACTTCCCGTTCCAGCTTGAGGATCTGGGCGCTGACGCCGGACTGGCTGATGCTCACCCGCTCCGCCGCGCGGGTGAAGTTCTCCTCTTCCGCGACCGCGACGAAGTACTCCAACTGTCTTAGATCCATGACTGTGGATTCTAGTTCGCAGAAGATGTATCTGTTGGACTTCTGGCTGACGGCTGTCGAAGACTGGAGACGTTGAAGGTCGGACACCAGGAGGAATCTGTGCCGGAGTACGAGAAGGCCATGCGCCCCGAAGACATCACCCGCTTGTTCGTCGAGCGATCCAACGCCGGCGACGCGGACGGAGTCGCCGCACTCTACGAAGAGAACGCGACGATGGCCTACCCGCCCGGCGAGCAGACAGTGGGCCGGGAGGCGATCCGCGCGCTGTGGGCAAGGGTGTTGGCCGGCGGACCGCGCTTTGAGCTGGAACAGCCCCTCCCGACTCTGATCAGCGGCGGCATCGCCCTTACCTCGACTCCGCCGGGGGACGGAGCCGGTGCTCGGGCCCAGGTGGTCCGGCGCCAGCCGGATGGAAGCTGGCTGCGCCTGCTGGACCAGCCCGAGTTCATCCCGCTGGCCCGCTGAACCAGCGAGCCCCCGCTCATAACGGACAAGCCTGGCCTTGCGGGTTCTGATGCGCCGCCGCGGCGAAGAGGGGCCGGCCGTCACGGTGAGCTTGCCCGGGAGCGTCCGCGCGGTCACGCCGAGCGCGAGGGATGTCGCCGGCTCCCGCCGGTGGCGCCTCACACCTGACACATTAGACAAATTACCGACGACTGTCTAATGTGTCAGGTGTGACCAGTACGGAGATGGAGTACGACGACCCCAAGCGCGATGCCGTCCTCGCGGCGGCTCTCGGTCTGTTCGGGCGCTACGGGTTCCAGAAGACATCGATGGAGGCGGTCGCCAAGGCGGCGGGCATCTCCCGGCCGGCTCTGTACCTGCGGTTCTCGAACAAGGAGCAGCTCTACCGCGCCACGATGCAGGGCGTCATGGAACGGGCCCAGCAGGCCATGGAGGCGAGCTTCGCCGACGGGACGCTGAGCTTCGAGGAGCGGATCGTCGCGGCGCTGGACGCGCTGATGGGCCAGTACGTCGAGACCCAGGTGGCCAGAGACCTCGGCGAACTGCTGGAGAACAGCGGGCCGCAGCTCGGTTCGATGTTCCACGACTACCAGGAAAGAGCCAGGACGACGATCGGCGCGCAGATCGACTCGCTCGCGCCGCCCGGCCTGCTCAGCGAGGAACTGGCCGCCGACGACGTCATGGACGTCCTCTTCTCGGCCGCCCTGACCTGGAAGCAGACAGCCGCCGATCGCGCGGAGTTCCGCGACCGGATCAGGCGCGCCGTGCGGCTGATCTGCCGCGCGGCGCACTGACCACGGCCGCCCGGGCCCGTTCCGCCTTTCCCCACCTTCCCCACCACACACCGATCCATGGAGAGTTCAGCGATGTCCCGTATCACGACTCCCTTTCACGCGCAGTCGACCGCCGCGGAGGTGATCGACGGCGTGGACCTCACCGGCAAGCGCGCCGTTGTCACGGGCGGCTCGTCCGGGATCGGCCTGGAGACCGCCCGCGCGCTGGCCTCGGCCGGCGCTCAGGTGACCCTGGCCGTCCGTAACACCGACGCCGGCGAGCGCGCCGCCGCCGAGATCCGCGCCACCACGGGACGCGACGACGTGCGCGTCGCCCTCCTCGATCTGGCGGACCGCTCCACCATCGACGCCTTCACCGCCGACTGGACGGGCCCGCTTCATATCCTCGTCAACAACGCCGGGGTCATGGCGCTGCCGGAGCTCACCGCGACCCCGGAGGGCTGGGAGACGCAGTTCGCCACCAACCACCTGGGCCACGCCGCCCTGACCCTGGGTCTGCGTGAGGCACTCACCGCCGCGGAAGGGGCCAGGGTCGTCGTTGTCAGCTCCGCCGCCCATCTCATTTCTCCGGTCGTCTTCGACGACATCCACTTCGCCTCACGGCCGTACGAAGCCTGGTCCGCGTACGGTCAGTCGAAGACGGCGGCGATCCTGTTCACCGTGGCCATGGCCAAGAAGTGGGCCGCCGACGGCATCACCGCCAACGCGCTCCACCCCGGCGGCATCATGACCAACCTCCAGCGCCACCTCGACGTGGCGCAACTGCGCTTCGTGGGCGCGATGGACGAGCAGGGCCGCCGCTTGGACGTTCCTCCGGGCTGGAAGACCCCGCAACAGGGCGCGGCCACTTCTGTCCTGCTGGCCGCCTCTCCGCATGTGCGAGGCGTGAGCGGACGCTACTTCGAGGACTCCGCCGAGGCCGTCGTCACCGAACCGGGCGCCGGAATGAGCGGCGTGGCCGCCTACGCCCTCGACGCGAACGACGCGGACCGTCTCTGGGACGAGACGGTCCGCCTGCTCGGGCGCTGAGCGCTCCGGCCCCGGTGCC
Organism: Streptomyces sp. AK02-01A; assembly: GCF_033795305.1. Taxonomy (NCBI): domain Bacteria; kingdom Bacillati; phylum Actinomycetota; class Actinomycetes; order Kitasatosporales; family Streptomycetaceae; genus Streptomyces; species Streptomyces sp. AK02-01A. Next base: position 97,228 of record NZ_JARBAE010000023.1, on the reverse strand, counting down.
GGCCGGGCCCCGAGCACGCCCTGCCCATGATCTCGCGCCTGGGCGCACCACGACGGCGGCCGCTTCATTCCCTGGGAAATCCCCGACCGCCGGGTCGCCGACCCGCGGCGCACCTTCCGCGGCCGGAGCTGATACGTCTCGTATGTCTCCTGTCCGGCGCGGCGAGGAGCAACGCGGCGCGGCTGTACGGAATTTGCTCATCCGGTGGGCGCGGACAATGCTGTAGCGCGACGCGGGCGAACGGGGTGCGCTCATGGAGCGGTGGAAGGCGTTGCTGGTGGGAGCGGGGCGTTTCGCGTCCCCGGTGTCCGCGGGCGAGGAGCCTCCGACGGGAGCGGCGCTCTGGCCGCCACTGGACTTCGTCTACGACGTCATGCCCGGCGTCGCCGGCGCTCTCGGCGACCTCGGGTACGAGGTGACGCGCGTGCTGGACCCCGACGCCGCGGCGCTGCGTGACGCCGTCGGACACGCCGTGGAGGAGGGCTGCCGGATCGTCCATGTCCTCTCCCACGGCGACGTCGACCCGCAGGGCGACCGGGACCGGCTGGACGTCGTACCCTCCTGCACCCGGGTGGGAAACGGCACCAACGTCAGCGAGTGGCTGTCGACGGTGGAGAAGCTCCGCAGACCCACGCTGTTTTTGCTGGACCTGTGTCACGCGGGCCGGGCCGCGCGCCTGCCCTTCCTCCAGGAGAAGGCCGGCCGGGACACCTCCGCCTGGGTGATCGCGGCGGCGGACCGGAACGAGTACGCCTATGACGGCCGGTTCAGCGAGGCCGTGGCCGAGGTACTGGCCGAAGTGGCCCGCACCGGACTGGACACCCACCCCTCCCAGCGCTATGTCGCCTTTTCCGTGGTGGCGCGTGCCATCGGACTGCGCGTCTCCGGACCGGACGCCGAGAGGGCCGGCCGGCTGTCGCAGACGGTCTGCTCCACACCGCTCGATCCCGCACTGCCGGAGCCGGAACTCCCTTTCTTCCCCAACCCCCGCTACACCGACGATCCGGCGCTGCGCGCCCGGCAGACCCTGGACCGTACGCTGCGCGGCTTCGTTGACGACCTGCCCGCACCGCTGCCACTGCCGCCCGCCGTCGAACAGCCCGCGCATGTCCGGCCGGCCGCGCATGTCCGGCCGCCGGACGGCGGACGCACGTCTCCTGACACACCGGGCCCGCGCGGCCCCGAGTCGCGGGACGTCGCACACTTCGCGGACCGGGCGGGCTCACACTTCACCGGGCGGCGCGGCCAACTGCGGCGCCTGGTCGGCTGGTTGGACGGCGGTGACAGCGCGCTCTGCGTGGTGACCGGCAGCCCCGGCGCGGGCAAGTCCGCACTGCTGGGCGCGCTGGTGTGCGCGGCCCACCCGCAGGCGGCGGCTGCCGCACCGCACGTGCGCGCCCGCCTGCAGGGACAGGATCCGGCCGGCTGTCCCTCGTACCGCCCCGGCCTGGTCGCCCTGCACGCGCGCCAGCGCGCCCTGCCCGAGATCGCCGCCTCCCTCGCACGGCAGTTGCGTCTCGTGCCGCCCGGATCCCCGGACGGCGCGCCGGGACCCGAGGACCTGGTCGCCGCCGTGACGGCGCTGGACGAGCCGCCGTCCGTCGTCGTGGACGCGGTCGACGAAGCCCTGGACCCGGCGGGCCTCACCACCCGGCTGCTGCTGCCCCTCGCCGACGCCCGCAGATCTGACGGACGGCCCGCGTGCCGGCTGCTGGTGGGGATGCGGCCCTGGCGGGACTTCGCGCGGCTACGGCAACGCGCCGCCGCCGAGGGCCATGTGATCGACCTGGACACCGTCAGCCGCGCCGAACTCCGCGCGGACCTGTCGGCCCATCTCACCGGTGTGCTCTCCGACCTGCCCGGTTACCGCTCCGCGCCACGCCGCGCCGTACGCGACCGGCTGGCCGAGGTCGTCGCCGGTCGGCTGACCAGGCCGATGGACGTGTCGCGGCCCTGGGGCGCGTTCCTGGTGGCCTCCCTGTTTGTCCGCTACCTCGCCGCGGTGGGCCCGGCGGCCACCGTGGCGGAGGCCGGCACACTGGGCAGCCGTGTCCCCGGCACCCTGCCCGAGGTACTGGAACTGGACCTGCGGGCCCGGCCGGACGGCGCGCTGCACCGCACACTGCTGACCGTGCTCGCGTACGCGAAGGGCCAGGGCATGCCGGCCGAACTGGTCGCCGCCGTGGCAGGTGCCGACCCCGGCACAGTGCGGAACCTGCTCCACGAGGACCTCCGCCCGTATCTGCGGACCGAGCCGGAGCGGGACGGCACCACGCTCCACCGGCTCTTCCATCAGGGACTGGCGGACCACCTGCGGCAGGCCGCGCCGCTGGACGAGGGCACCGTCCTCGACCGCCTCACCGCTCCGTACCGCGCACCGCGCGGAGCCGCGTACGCGGCCGGGACATGGCAGGCCGCGCCACCGTATCTGTACCGGCACGCCATCGAGCACGCCGCGGCCGCCGGGCGGGCCGACGAACTGCTCACGGATCCGGAACTGCTGGTGCGCGGCGACCCGGACGCCGTACTGGCGGCCTGCGCCCTCGCCGGCACTCCGCACGCCAGGGCCGCGGCCGACGTCTACCGCGCCTCGGTCGGCGGCCACCGGCACACCGACACCGAGGCCCGGCGCCAACTGCTCGCCGTGGACGCGGCACGCTTCCGCGTTCCCGCGCTGCTCGCCGCGCTCACCGAACCGCTGGAGCCCGCGCGTTGGCGTCCTCGCTGGGCCACGGGAACGCAGGTCAGCACCGCACTGCGCAACTCCTTCCGCGCCGGGCCCGTGGACGCGCTGGCCTGCACGCGGGACGAGGCGCGGCCGCTCGTGGTCACCGGCGGCGCGGACGGGACGGTGTCGGTGTGGGACCTGGCGACCGGTCGCCGGGCACACGGCCCGCTGCCGGGCCACACCGGCAGGGTCCTCGCGGTGGCGTGCACGCGGCTGCGCGACGGACGGCCCGTCGCGGTCAGCGCCGACAGCGACGCGCTGCTGGTGTGGGATCTGGCCTCGGGTCTGCCGCTGGGAAAGCCGCTGACCGGCAGCGCAGGCCGGATCCGGTCCCTGGCGTGCGCGCGGATCGCGGGGCGGAGTGTCGCCGTCACCGCGGGCAGGGACGCCGCGCGGGTCCGGGGTGTGGTGGAGGTCTGGGACCTGGACGCCGGACGGCGGTGCGCGATGGCGAGCGCCTCGGACGGCGACACGTTCCGGACGGTGGCCTGCGCCGAGGTCGCGGGCCGGCCCGTGGCCGTCGCCGGCGGCGACGGCGCGCTGTGGCTGTGGGAGCTGGAGGACACCGTGGCGGACAGCGGCGGCCTGCGCGGCAGCGCGCTGGCCGGAAGCGCCGGAGGTGTGAACGCGGTGGCCTGCACGGAGCGGGCCGGGCGTCCGGTGGCCGTCGCCAGCGGCGAAGGCGCGCTGCGGATCTGGGACTTGACGGACGGCGGCCCCGTGGGCTCCCCGCTGACCGGCCGGGCGGGCGGAGTGAACGCGGTGGCCTGCGCCCGGCTCGACGGCGGCACGCTCGCCGTCACCACCAGCTTCGACGGCTCCGTCGAGGCATGGGACCTGACGGCGGGCCGGCCGCTCGGAGCACCGATGACCGCCCACGTCGACGCGGTGACGTCCGTCGCCTGCACCCGGCTCGACGGGCGCGCGGTGGCGGTCCAGGCCGGCGGTGAGGGCACTGTGCGGGTGTGGGATCTGGAGCGGAGCCCGCTGGTGTCCGGAGCGGGGATCGGGCACGCGAGGGAAGTGACGTCCCTGGCCTCGGCCCGTACGGCCGGTCGTACGGTCGTTGTCTCGGCCGGGTACGACGGAGCGCGGATGTGGGACATGGCGGCGGACGGACCGGGCGGCGTACCGCTGTCGGAGCACATCAGCGCCAGCGCTGTGGTCTGTGCCGTGGTCGGCGGTGATCCTGTCGCGGTGACGGGAAGTCATGGAGGCAGGATCCAGATGTGGGACCTGACCACCGGCCTGCCGCTCGGCCGTCCGCTGCGCGGTGACGCCGACAGCATGATCTCGGCGGCGTGCACGATGGTCGGCGACCGGCCCGTCGCCGTGGTGGGGAGCGGCCGGGCCGTGCGGATATGGGATCTGACGGCCCAGGCTCCGAGCGGTGGGCCGATGCGTGGTCACACCAGAAGGATCACGGCTGTCGCCTGCACGGTGGTCGAGGACCGTCCGGCCGCGGTCAGTGTGGCGCGGGACGGTACGTTGCGGGTGTGGGACCTGGTGGCGCGGGGACAGTGGGGCGACCCTCTGCGGGTCGCGGCGGGGGAGGGTGACCGCGAGGTCACGGCGGTCGGCTGCGTGCGGTGTGACGGCGTGCCGGTCGCTGTCGTCGGGGACGGCGAGGGGACTGTCCGTGGCTGGGACCTGGTGACGCGTCGTCCGGTGGGTCCTCCGTTGAGCAGCCATGACGGGGCTGTGACCGCGGTCGCCTGTGGACTGCTGGACGGACGTCCGGTGGCGGTCTCCGGTGGTGTGGACAGGACCGTACGGATCTGGGATCTGCGGCGCGGGCACGGTGTCGTACACGCGATGCCGGAACCGGTCAGCGCGGTCGTGATCACTGGCGACGGTGCGCTGGTGGCGGGCACCGGCCAGGAACTGGTCGTGCTGGAGCGGGGAGTTGCGGCGCGGTGACACGGATACTGGGCGTGCACGGAGTGGGCAACTACCGGCCGGGCGAGACCGCGCGGCAGGCATCGGACAACCTCGCCGCCGTCTGGCGGGACGCTTTGGGAGACAGGCCGGATCCGGCGCGCGCGCATGGCGACCGGACGTGCGGCGGACGGCCGGACGACGGGCGCGGTCACGACCTCGCGGTGGCGTACTACGCGCATCTGCTGCGCCCGGCGGCCCGTCACCAGGGCGGGCCGACCGGCCTGGACGGGCTGGACGCCTTTGAACAGCACATGGTGCGTGACTGGCTCGCCGAGTTGCTGCCGCGGGGCGGTGTGCCGGCGGGGCCGGGCACCTGGCCGCTGCGGCAGGCCGTGTCGTGGCTCGCGCGCACGCGTTTTCCCGGCCGGGCCGGGGTCGAGTGGTTCGTGGCCACGTTCTTCCGGGAGGTGGCCACCTATCTGCGGGAGGAGAGCGGGTCGGTCCGGGGCGCGGTGCGGGACGAGGTGGCTGCGGCGATCGCGGCGCACCGGCCCGAAGTGGTGGTCGCTCACTCCCTGGGCTCCGTGGTCGCGTACGAGGCGTTGTGGGCGCATCCGGAGACGCCGGTGGAGCTGTTGGTGACACTGGGATCGCCATTGGCGCTGCCGCACGCGGTCTTCCCTCGGCTGGACCCGGCACCGCTCGGTCAGCGGGGAGGACGGCCGCCCGGTGTCCGGCGGTGGGTGAATCTCGCCGACCCGGGTGACATCGTCGCGGTCCCGCCGCGCGGAGTCGGGCTCCAATTCGACGGAGTGGCGGTGGACGAACACACCGTCATCCACGCGTTCGACTTCCACCGCGTACGTAACTATCTGCGGGCGCCTCGGGTGCGCGAGGCACTGCTCGGCCTTCCGCACGGCTGAGCGCCTCCGGACACCCGAACCGGGCCGATGCCGTCATGCTCTCGCCGCTCGCACCAGGCGTGTGCATGGCGGGATCCGGCGAACGGCCCCTCACCGGCGCGTGATCGGGGCAGGATGGCTCTGATGATCCAGATGTATCTCTCGTATCCGTGTGGAAGGGGATGTGGTGCGGCTTCCTACCCGTACATGGGGTGAGGGCGACCGGGTCGCCCTCCTGGTGCACGGCATCATGACGGACCACCGGACCTGGCGCCGGGTCGGACCCGCGCTCGCGGCGCGTGGACTGCGGGTGATCGCGGTGGACCTGCGCGGGCACGGTACGGCGGACCGCGGCCCGTACGGCGCGCGGCTCTTCGCCGACGACCTCGTGGAGACACTGCCCGCCGCCGCCGAGGTGGCGATCGGCCACTCGCTCGGGGCCCTGGCCCTCTCGCTCGCCGTGGAGCGGCTGGCCCCGCGCCGCGCGGTCTACTCCGACCCGGCGTGGCATCTGCCGGGTCCGGGAAGCGGTTTCGGACCGGAGGTCCTCGCCCGGGGCAAGTCGCTGTCCGAGGCGGAGATCGTCGCGTTGAACCCGCGCTGGACGAGCGAGGACGTCGCGAACGAGGTGGCGGCGCTCGCCGCCTGGGACGAGCAGACCGCGTACGGCATCGCCTCGGTGTACGGGGCGGATCTGCTGCCGGAGCGCCCGGTCGTTCCTTCGCTGGTGCAGCTCGCCGATCCCAGCGTGATGATCTCCGCGGCGGACGCGGCGGAACTGGACCGGCGCGGGTTCGAGATCCGTACGGTCAAGGGCGCGGGCCACACCATCCACCGGGACGACTTCGACGGCTTCATGGCCTCGCTCGACGGCTGGATATGACGGACATCTAGGAGCACGACGGACGCGACGGGGCAGGCGGACAGGAACCGCCCGGCGACATCGGCCGGCCTTCAAAGCCGCCGGGACGATCCGCCAGGCGGTACTCGGCGGGACCGCGCAAGCCCGATTGGAGTGCGGAAACGCTGGAAAGCCCCGGCGCACTCCCTTCCCGGGATCGCGGGCACGATCGAGGCCGCACGGCGCCGACGGCCTGATCAGCCGTCATGTCCTCCGGGGCGCGACCGGAAACCATCGCGCGCCCGTCGGGCTCGGATGCCACGACCGGCGGCGGTGACCGGGCTCCGGCCGGGCCACGGGGCTCTTGGCGCCGCGCGGAAGGGTCGGCACACTCCGAGCGGGGCCTGGGCCAAGGGCTCGCCGCTCGGCGTTGTGCGAGACGAAAGGTTCACCTCATGCCATCAGTACGCCTCTGTGCCACCGCACTGTCCGCAGGCGCCTTGTTTCTCACCGCGGCCACCGCCGTCGCGGGGCCCGTACACGCGGCGGACACGGCCGGTTCGGATCCCGTGGCCCTGTCCATGGCCGCCGGGGACCTGGCCGACGGCAGCTTCGAAACACCGGTGGTGCCGTATCCGGTCACCTTCACCGAGCCGGTCGCGGGAGAGACCATCGGCCCCTGGACGGTGGGCGGCGACAGTGTCAACCTCAATTCCGACCGCCAGTGGGACGCGGCCGACGGGTACCAGTCCCTCGACCTCAACGGCGTGGAGCCCGGCAGTGTGTCGCAGACCATCACCACCCTTCCGCTGACCTCGTACGTCGTGACCTATTGGCTGGCCGGAAACCCGGACTACGGCCCGGTCCTGAAGACCGGAGCGCTCCGGGTCAATGGCGCGACCGTGCAGAACTTCAGCTTCGACATCACGAACCGCTCCCGGCGCGACATGGGATACGTCCGGCGGACGGCGGTCTTCACCACTCTGCTCGGCACATCCGTCACACTGACCTTCGCCGGTACGAGTCCGGGCGCGGCCGGTCCCGTCATCGACGACGTGCGGGTCCGTAGCTGCCTGCTGGTGATCTGCCCGCACAAGGCGAAGCGTTGAGACCGGGACGCGGTTCCGCGGCCGGCCTGATACCGACTCCGGCTGCACGACGGACGCGTGGCGGTGCCGCCGTCCCTGCTCCCCGGGTGGGCCCGCCCGGGACGGCCGCGAACACACCGCGCCGCAGTGTGATGCCCGCACACCGGGCGGCCGCGTCCGCCGTAGTCGCTTGCGTCGTGGCGGTGCGCTGTACCGGGTGTGGCTCAACCGGATCGTGACGGCACCACCTTGTGCGATCCGGGCCTCCAGGGACAGAACGGCCAGAGCGCGGTTGATGTCGTCCTCGCAGCTCGTTATGCGCGCTCCAATAGCTGCTTGAGTGTGGTGAGGTCGGCGCATACGGCATCCGCGTCGCGTTGGAAGTCCTCGTCACTCATCCCAGGCCGTCGGCGAAGAGTGAACACCACCTCGCACCCGGTGCCGTCGACGATCACTCGCACCGGGTTGTGGACGATCTCGCCCGAGGGCAGTGTGACGTCGTGATCGAGTACACCGAACTCGTTCCGTTGCGCGAAGGCAACGACGACTCGTCCCATGGGCGACGACTCCGCGATCCACTGCCCATCGATCTTGGCGATGGAGTTCCCCAGTCCCTGGGCCCACTTGGGCAGGTTGGCGGGGTTCGACGCATAGTCGTAGACCTCGTGGGAGGGCCGATCGATATAGGTGCTGATGTGCCGCGAGGCTGAAGCGCTGGTGTCCATGGCCACGACGATACGAAGCCGCTGCCGAGTCCGTCTTGAACGAATCGGTCAGGCCCACACCGCGCGGACAAGACCTTTGTGCCGTATGGGTCTGACGGGCTCAGTAGTGCTGACCGTGGAGGTGTCGGGTCCGTTCGTCACGGTGATCAGTGAGCGGGAACCGCCGTATCGCCGTCGCTCTGTCCGGTCAGCCAGGTGCGGATGCCCGCGAGCGCGGTAGGGCCGTAGTCCTCGTCGACACTCCGGGCGAGGTCCGCGACGGATATCGCCTGCAAGGCCGCACGCCAGGCGGCGTCGGCCTCGGCCATCGCGCGGGAAATCGCGCACGGCCGGGTGCAGGCCTCCCGGGGTGTCGCCAACGGGCCGCGCCGGCGGATCTCGGTGCACACGAACGCGGGCCGGGAGCCGTCGACGGCCACGACGACATCGAGGACGCTGATCAGTTCAGGGGTCCTGGTCAGGACATATCCGCCCGCCTTGCCCTGGATCGGTGTCACGAGGCCCGCGCGGGAGAGCGCCTGCAACTGCTTGGCCAGATAGCTGCCGGAGACATCATGCAGTTCCGCCAGCCGGGCGGCGGGCACCGGGTCCGTCGCCGTGGTCAGCACCACGCAGCAGTGCAACGCCCACTCGACCCCTCCTGACAGCTTCATGCCCTCACCCTGGCCCTCCGGCTAACCCGGACAAAGACGACTATTATCACGGACAAGAAATATCCGAGTTGAGGTCGCCGTCCTCAGCGGACCCGGGGTGTCAGGTGGCATGCCCGTGAAAGGTGAGAACCATGAAACTCGTAGTCATCGGCGGTACCGGACTGATCGGCTCACAGGTGGTCGGGAAGCTGGCGGCGGCCGGACACGAGGCCGTCCCGGCGGCACTGTCCACCGGCGTCGACCTGATCACGGGCAAGGGCCTGGACCAGGTGCTGGAAGGCGCTGACGTCGTGATCAACCTGGCGAACTCGCCGACATTCGACGAGGCGTCCCTGGACTTCTTCCGTACGTCCATGAACAACCTGCTGGCCGCGGGAGAGCGTGCCGGGGTCCGGCACCAGGTGGTCCTCTCGATCGTCGGCGTGGACCAGGTGCCCCAGCTCGACTACTACCGGGCCAAGGCCCTGCAGGAGGAGCTGCTCCGGCAGGGTCCCACGCCGTACTCCATCGTGCGCGCCACTCAGTTCTTCGAGTTCATGGACGCGGTCCTGTCCTGGACCTCGGACGGTGACACCGTCCGCCTGCCCGCCACCCGCCTCCAGCCGATGGCCGCCGCGGACGTGGTGGACGCGGTCGTCGAGGTCTCCACGGGCGCGCCGCTGGGAGGCATCCGGAACACCGCGGGACCGGACGTCTTCCCGCTCGACGAGCTCGGCAGGCTCACTCTGGCGGCGCGGCACGACGGACGGACTGTCGTCACCGACGACCAGGCCGGCATGTTCGCCGCCGTCACCGGCGACGTGCTCATCGCGGGACCGGACGCACACCTGGCGCCCACGCACTACCAGGACTGGATGCGGAAGGCCCGGTAACCGGGTGGCCGGCCGCTCTCCGCTTCACCAGACCGGGCCGCGGCGCGCTCGGCCCTCCCAACGGTGCGTCGCGGCAGGCCGGTTGGACACCGGCGTGTCCGTGAGGCGCGTGGCGACAGGGCTTCAGCCGGCCGTCCGGCTCGGAGAAGCCGGGGAACTGGAAGGGCAGCGCCGGACCGCATAAGGTCCGGTGAAGGGCGTGGCCGCGCACGGCGGGCATACGCGGCCGTTGCTGGATCGAGGTCGGTGCCAAGTGGAGACAGCGGCGAAGTACCGTGACATGTCCCGTGGTACACGTCTCACCGGCCATGGTGCCGTCTCCACATTCCTGGCCCTGCGCAGCGATCACGCGCTGAGCGAGCTGGTGGACACGGCCGTGCCGATCGGTTCCGGCATCGGGGGGAAGTCGGCCCTGCTGGAGGTCGCCGGAACACCGGTCTTCGTCAAGCGGGTGCCCCTGACCGACCTGGAGAGGCAACCGGAGTACGTCCGCTCCACGGCGAACCTGTTCGAGCTTCCGGTCTTCTGCCAGTACGGCATCGGTGGACCGGGCTTCGGGGCCTGGAGAGAGCTCGCCGTGCACACCATGACGACGAACTGGGTGCTCGCGGGCGCATATGAGGGCTTTCCTCTGATGTATCACTGGCGGGTACTGCCGGACTCGACGCCGCTGCCCGAGGAACTCGCCGATGTCGAACGGGCCGTCGCCTACTGGGGAGGCGGATCGCAGGTGCGTCGCCGGATCGAGGCCCTCCAGCGGTCCTCGGCGAGCGTGGCGCTGTTCCTGGAGTACATCCCGCGGAACCTGCACCAGTGGCTGGGCACTCAGCTCTCCACGGGCGACGAGGCCGCAGACCGGGCCTGCGCCATGGTGGAGGAAGAGCTGGAGGCCGGAACCGCGTTCATGAACAGCCGCGGACTCCTCCACTTCGACGCCCACTTCGAGAACATCCTCACCGATGGCAGGCGCCTCTACTTCGCGGACTACGGCCTCGCCATCTCCTCCCGCTTCGAACTGTCGCGGGACCACGCCGACTTCTTCGACCGGCATCAGACCTACGACCGCTGCTACACCGTCACCTACCTGGTGAACTGGCTGGTCGCCGCTCTGTACGGGTACGGAAGAGACGAGCGCGAGGCGCAGGTGCGGGCGTATGCCCTGGGCGAGCGGCCCACGGGAGTCCCAGAGAAGGCCGCGGCGATCCTCTCCCGACACGCACCGCTCGCCGCGGTGATGCTGGACTTCATTCGCAAGCTTCAGTGCGAGAGCAGGCAGACGCCGTACCCGCTGGAGGAGATCCGCCGGATCGGCCGTACGTACAGCCCGTCTCTCGACTGACGGACGGGACTACTCGTCTGCGTATGGGCTCGCGCTGTTCTCGCCACTCCGTCCATTCGGATGACGTGGCGTCACAGTTGTTGCTGGCGCGCGTCGACTGGTTGACATAGTTGTCGAACATGCTCCGGCCGGTGCCGAAGCCGACGGCCGAGTACGTGACCCGGTCGCCGCTGTTGAAGTCGCCGAGGGCGGCGCCGGTCCCGGCCGCGTGGCGGGCGACGCCGTCTCATCGTTGATCTGATCCAATCGACTATCGATGATCGGGCATGCTAGCCAGCTCGTCGAGCGGTGTCCTGACTTCGTATGTTATCGATTAGATCTGTAGTTGCGGGACGGCTCACCACCGGACCGGCCGGTCCGGTATCCCGAGAGCGTGTGGGCCCGGACATGCCGCTGCCCCGCAGGCGGGACCTGCGGGGCAGCGGCACGGGGCTCCGGTCGGCTCAGTCGTCGGCGATGATGCCGTCGTCGCCGCGGGCGTGGGCGGCGAACTGTGCCGCGGCGGCGTCCGGGTCCGCGGACTCCAGGGCCGAAAGCAGCTCGGCGTGGTGGTCGGCCATCTTCGACCAGTCGCCGGTGAACAGCGGATCTGAGACCACGCGCAGGGCCCGCAGGCTGGGCTCCATCACGGCCCAGACCTTGGGCAGGAACGGATTGCCGCTGGCCTCGCAGACGAGGCGGTGAAAGCCGATGTCAGCGTCACGGAAGCGTCCCACGTCGCCCTCCGCCGCGGCCTCGCGCATCGCCTCCACCTGCGCACGCAGCGCGTCCATGGCGGCGTCGGGGCGTTGTTCGGCCACGGTGCGCGCCGCGAGCTCCTCGATGGCCACCCGTACGGCACGGGCGTAGTGCGCGTCGTCCTGCTCCACCGAGGCGACGAAGCTGCCCCGGCGCGGGATGTGTTGGGCGAGACCCTCGTGCACCAGGCGCTTGACCGCCTCGCGGACCGGCGCCTGGCTGACCGCGAGCTGACGTGCGATCTCCGATTCCACCAGCCGGTCACCGGGTTTGAGTTCACCGCTGATGATCAGGCCGCGGACCCTTGTGTACACCTGGTCGGACAGCAGGACCCGCGTCAGCGGCTGTCCGATGGCGCTTGCCATGGTGCCTCCTTGTTGACTAGACCGCTGGACATCCTATCGATGATCGCTTCGATTTTGTTACTGGCTCTTGACACCTGAGTTTCCGGCTACATCATATCGTCTATCGATAGAAGCGAATCTGCCGGAGGATGCGATGACACGGAGCAGAGCCATCGGTGTGGTGGGGGCGACAGTGCTTGCCCTGAGTGTGATCACGGGATGCGGGAGTGGCGGCTTCGAGTCCGCCGAGGGCAGCGATCCGACGTCGGGCGCCACGGGCACGGTGCGGATGCTGGTGAACATCACGCCCAACCTGACCCAGTCCTACTGGAGGGGGCTGGTCGCGCCCTTTGAGAAGGCGAATCCCGGGATCAAGGTCGCGATAGACACCCCCACGTCGTCGGACGGCGCCGTGGACACCACCCTCCCGCAACTGCTCGCGGCGGGAAATCCGCCCGATGTGGTGGAGGGCTCCCACAGTGCGAAGGTCATTCCCTACCTTCGGGACCTGTCCGAACTGCCGTGGGCGGCCGCGGCCCCGATGGCGGACGCGCAGCGGCTCGACGGCCACCTGTACGACGTGGCGATCGGGCAGCAGGCTCAGTCGTTGATCTTCTACAACAAGACCGCCTTCGCCAAGGCCGGCATCAGCACGCCGCCCAAGAGCATGCGGGAACTCACCGCCGACATGGCCAAGCTCAAGACAGCCGGCTATCTGCCGATGCAGACGGCAGGAGAGTGGGTTACCCAGGCGCAGGTGATGATGCTCTTCGACGCGACCCTGACCGCCGACGACCCCAACTGGTTCCTGCAGGCAGCCGACGGCAAGAGGAAGCTGAGCAAGGACCTGGGACCGTCGCTGGCCCTGTACAAGTCCTGGCTGGACAAGGGCTACCTGGACAAGAACGCGCTGGGCACCAAGTACCCGGAGGCGGAGTCCGACTTCCTGGCCGGCAAGTCCGCGATGTATCCGATGGGATGCTGGTTCGTCGCCGCCGAGCACCAGGCGAAGAAGAACTTCGACGTCGGCGTGTTCGCCGCACCCCAGCTCACCAGCCCGAGCACGCCTCGGCTCGCGGTCACTCCCGGAGCGAACTACCGGATCTTCAAGGCGGGCAAGCACCAGAGCGCCGCGGCCAAGCTGGTGCAGTTCCTGACCACCGACCACACAGCGGTGGAGAGCCAGTTGCGGCAGGACACCTCCTTCCGCACCGGCTACCCGTACCGTCTCTCCCCGCTGGCCGACCAGGTCCAGGGACTGCTCGACTCCTCCAAGGACAGCCAGGCCATCGTCGGCGGCGGCGAATACCAGATGCCCGCCGGATTCGAGGATGAGGAGAACAAGGAGATCCAGAGCCTGTACACCGGCGCGGACCCGGGCAGCGCGCTGAAGAACGTGGACAACTGGCTCAAGGCGCAGCCGAAGTGAGCATCCTTCCTTCACCGCGTCCGGTGACACGACGCCGGGCGTGGCCCGTCTCCTCCCGTACCAGGGACCGATTGGCCGGCGTGGTCATGACGGCCCCCGCGGTCGTGCTGTTCGCCGTCATGATGCTGGTGCCGCTGGTGTTGTCGGGCTATCTGAGCCTGACCGACTGGGACGGGTACACCGCACATCCGGCGATGGTCGGTCTGCACAACTACCGCGTGCTGCTGCACGATCCCGAGGTCCGTCACGCCGCGGGCATCACAGCGGTCGTCGCCGTGGCAGGCACGGTCGTGATCAACCTCGCCGGGCTCGGAGTGGCGCTGGCCATCGCGACGCCGGGGCGCCTGAACACACTGCTGCGGACGGTCTTCTTCTACCCGTACGTCATCAGTGCCCTGATCATCGGCTTTCTGTGGTCCGCGCTGCTGTCCACCAACGGCGCCGTCAACACCGTTCTCCGGGCTGCCGGGCACGCCGGGCTGCCCTTTCTGTCCAGGCCCGGCTGGGCACTGGCCAGTCTGATCGCCGTCATCGTCTGGTCCGGATTCGGCTTCACCATGGTGCTGTACATCGCCGGCCTGCAGACCGTGCCCGCTTCGCTGATCGAGGCGGCGCGCATCGACGGGGCCGGCCGCTGGCGGACACTCCGCAGTGTGACGCTGCCGATGGTCGCCCCGATCGTCACCGTCAACATCGTGCTCACCCTGGTGTCCCTGCTGCGTTCCTACGACCTGGTGCTGTCCCTGACCGGCGGCGGACCGGCGGGCAGCACGCAGACCGCCGCCTATCTGATCCTGTCCGAGTCCTTCCAGAACAACGTGCTGGGCTACGGCTCGGCCCAGTCGGTCGTCCTGACCGTGGTCACCGGCATCGCCGCCCTGGCCGTTACCTTGCTGCGACGCCGCGCTGACGCAGGAGCATCCGCATGATCCACCAGCCACCACCCACTCTGGCACGCTCCACCAGTACTCCCGCCAGTACTCCCGCGCCGACGGACCTCGCCGGGCAACCGCCCCGCACGGTCGCCGGCCCGCCGGTCCGCTCCCGCAGGACGGACTGGGGCGTGCGGGCAGTCGGGGCCGCGGCGCTGGCCGTCGGAGCACTCGTGATGCTGGTGCCGCTGTGGATGCTCGTGGTCAACGCGTTCAAGCCGGAACAGGACATCCGCACCTCGCCGTTCGGGCTCCCACTGTCACGGCTCGGCCTGTCCCACCTCCGGGACGCGCTGCACAACCCCGACTTCAACGTGGCGAAGGCGTACGGCATCACGGCGCTGTTCGTCGTCCTGGTCAATGTGCTGTCGCTCGTGATCGCGGCTCCCGTCTCGTACGTCATCGCGCGCGGCACCTCGCGCTGGCACACGGCACTGCTGCTCCTCTTCGTCGCCGGTACCTTCGTGCCCAGCCAGGTCCTGCTCATCCCCGTCGTCTACGTCCTGAAGTACCTCGGCCTGATGGGCACCATCCCCGGCTTCGTCCTGTTCGAGACAACGCTGACCCTCCCGGTCTCGGTGTTTCTGTACAGCGCGCACATCCGCACGGTGCCGCGCGAACTCGACCAGGCCGCCGCGGTCGACGGCGCCGGGCGGCTGCGCACCTTCTGGCTGATCGTGTTCCCACTGATGCGTCCGGTCGTCGCCACCGCGGTGATCCTGCACACTCTCGGTGTCTGGAACGACTTCGCCAACCCGCAGATCATCCTCGGCCCCGGAAGCGGCCTCTACACCGTCACCACCGGTGTGTACGCGGCCGTCGGCAAATACTCCACCCACTACGCCGTGGTCTTCCCCAACCTGCTGCTCGCCATCGCCCCTGCGCTCGCCTTCTTCGTGATCATGCAACGGCACATCATCAGCGGCCTGACCACCGGCGCGACGAAGGGCTGACATGACTCCCGACCCGAAGACCGACGCCACGGCGGGCGTGCCGGCCATCACCGCCACCACTCCCAGCGGACCTCCGCCGTCCTGGGCGGTCCTGCAGCGCCGGCTGTTCGACGACCTCGACACCGCCTGGCGTACCTTCCGCGACCGCTGCACCGAACCCGACGGCCGCCTGCGCCACCAAGGGACGATCGACGACCGCGACGGCGCCGACGACTTCTACGAGGCGTTCTTCAACTGGCCCGCGCTCTACCAGCTCGGCGGCGCCGACGACTTGCTGCCGGCGGTCAAACTGCACTGGGAGGGCGTCACCGTCCAACTGACCGAACTCGGCCTATCCACCGATGAGTTCGAGCGGGGATACGACTGGTTCCACCAGGGCGAGGCACTGCTGATGTTCTACGGCATCTGCGCCGCCGACCCCGCCGACGAGACATTCCGACGCCGCGCCGTCCGCTTCGCCGAGCAGTACCTGCCCGGCAGCCCAACCGGCAACTACGACGAGCACGCGCGCGTCGTCCGGGCGCCGCACAACGGCGCCGACGGTCCTCGCCCGGGCCTCGGCCCGCAGTGGGACGACGGCTTCGGATCCGACCAGCCGGGCATGCGCGTCTACGGCCTGCCACTTCAGGACGTCCCCGGCATCACGACCTGGAAGGACCTCGACGATCCCGCCCTCGCGACCCGGATGGGACACGCGATGCGCGACCGCCTCGGCCGCGGGGACACCGCCGTCAACCTCGCAGCGACCGCACTCGCGGTCAACGCCTGGCTGTACGACCACGACCCGCGCTTCTCCTCCTGGGTGACGGACTACGTGGACGCCTGGCGTTCACGTTCCTCCGCCGGCGGCGCGATGCCCGACAACGTCGGCCTCTCCGGGACCGTGGGGGAGTACCACGGCGGCCGCTGGTTCGGCGGCCACTACGGCTGGACCTGGCCGCACGGAGTGCACTCGGTGGGCGCCGCCGCACTGGTCGGCGCGATCAGCGCCTGCATGGTGGGCGGCGACCTCGCACCTCTGGACCTGGCCCGCCGTCCGCTGGACCAGGTCTGGGACCAACGCCGCACCGGCCTGGTCGGCGAGGAGGAGGCCAGCCAGGACCACACCTGGAAGCCACTCCTCCAGGAGGAGGCCGAGCATCCCGTCAGCCTGCTGCCCACCCGCATCGGACTCCAGGGATGGTTCGACTACCAGCCCGCCCAGGTGGCGTACTGGACCTGGCTGTGGTGGTACGGCATGCAGGACGAGGACCGGGCCCGCCTGGACGCGCTGCGTGACGTCGCCGGCTACGACTGGCGGGCGGTGCGCGCGTTCCGCGGCAAGGAGGAAGCGGGCCACGAACCGCCGTGGCTCGCCTACCTGGCGGGGGACAACCCCGACTACCCGGAACAGGCGCTGCGACTGGCACTGGCCCAGGTCGCCCGGCGTATGGCTCTGATCGCCGCCGACGACGCGGCGCCGGACGAGATCGACCTGCACTGGTGGCAGCGCCTCAACCCCGTCGTCACCGAGGTCCTCACCCAACTCACCACGGGCGCACCGCAAACCATCTACAACGGCGGACTGCCACTGGCCCGGCTGCGCTACACCGACCTCGACCGAAGCCGGCCCGGACTGCCGGCCGACGTGGCGGCACTCGTCGAATCCCTCGACCCGACCGGTACCACCGTGCGGCTGGTCAATCTCAGTGTCCTGGAGACACGCCGACTGCGCCTGCGCGCGGGGACGTTCGGCGAGCACCTCATCACCAGCGCGCGCTGGGCCGGAGCCGCGTCCCACGACGCGTACCCCGGAGACGCGCACGACTACCGCATTCCCGCACCAGAACACGCCGAGCGCTCTCTCGACGTCGGCGGCAACAGCGTGGACATCACTCTGCCGCCCGGACACGAGATCCGGCTCGTCCTCGACCTGCGCCTGAACACACTTCGTCCCTCCCATCACCTTCCCGCCCAGCCTTCCCGGAGCCACCTGTGACTGACCCGTCCACCACCGCACTCACCTCCGACGCCGCGCACACCGCGCCCGCGGCACCCGCCGGACAAGCGCCCGCGATCTGGCCGCTGCCGGTCCGCGGCGAACCCTGGGCGCGCCCCGACAGCGCCCTGGTCGAGGGCCTGAGCCGGGTGAGTTCCGCGACGGCGTGCGCCAAACTCCACGAACTGGGCATCCGGCGCAGCTTCGTTCAGGGGCCCACCGCGATGGAAGCCGGCCTGAAAATCACCGGCCCCGCCCTCACCCTGCAGTTCATGCCGCAGCGCGAGGACGTCGCCAGCGGACTGGGTCAGGAGTACGTCGAACGCAACACCGCTCTGTGGGCGGTACTTGAGGCCGTCCAGCCCGGCGACGTCCTCGTTGTCCAGGCCTACGGCAGCGCGTTCACCGGCTGCTTCGGCGACATGCTGGTGCGCTACTTCAAGAAAAAGGGCGGTGCCGGAATCGTCGTCGACGGACGCATCCGCGACGCCGAGCGGGTACGCCGCCTCGGCGTACCCATCTGGTGCACCGGGACGACACCGCACTACGCCTCCCAGTCCGAGCTCTTCCCCTGGGCGTACGACGTACCGGTCGCAGCCGGCGGAGTGCTCTGCCTGCCCGGCGACATGGTCGTGGCGGACGCTGACGGCGCCGTCGTCGTGCCCCGCGCCAAGTCCGAGCAGGTGGTGCGGAGCGCGTCCGACCACGAGGAGTGGGAGGAGTTCAGCCGACTGCGGATCGACGGCGGCGCGCGCCTGTCGGACTACTACCCTCTCAGCCCCGACAGCCGGGAGGAGTACGAGCAGTGGCGGGCGGGCCAGAGCGCATGACCGGCGCCGCGCAGGCACCGGGACCCGCCTCCTTCGGGCTGGGGTGCGCCCCGATCGGCGACCTGTACGGACCGGTCGACCCCGCGACGGCGGTGGCGACCGTGCGCGCCGGGATCGACTCGGGCGTCGCTCTCCTGGACACGGCGCCCAAGTACGGCGACGGGCTCTCCGAGCAGCGGGTCGGTGACGCGCTGGCCACCACCGGGCAGAGAACGTTCCTGCTGTCGACGAAAGTGGGGTGGTCGATCGGCGAGGGCGGACCACCACGGCCGGCGTTCGGCGGCGACGACGTCCTGCGGAGCCTGGAAGGCAGTCTGCGGCGGCTCGGAGTGGACAAGGTCGACATCGTCCACGTGCACGACCCGGACGACCATCTCGACGAGGCGGTCTCCCAGACCGTTCCGGCCCTCGTCCGGCTCCGGGAGGAGGGGGTCATCAAGGCCGTCGGTGCGGGGATGAACAGCAGCCGGCTCCTTGCCGAGCTGGTAGAACGCACGGACCTGGACTGTGTACTGATCGCCGGACGCTACACCCTGCTGGAGCAGCCGGCCCTCTCGGACCTGCTGCCGCTGTGCGTCCAGCGAGGAGTGGACGTCATCGCGGCCGGAGTGTACAACTCCGGACTGCTCGCCGATCCTCGTCCCGGCGCTCCGTACAACTACCGCCCGGTGCCCGACGACATCCTCCACCGGGCGCTGCGGATCAGGGATATCTGCGCCCGGCACTCCGTGCCGCTGCGGGCGGCTGCCATGCAGTTCCCACTCGGCCATCCCGCGGTGACGACCGTCCTGGTCGGCGCCGCGAGCCCCGAGGAGGTCGCGGACAATGTGAATCTGTCACGGCTGCCGCTCCCCGACCAGTTGTGGACAGACCTCCGTGCGGCAGGACTGCTCGATCCGCGGGTGCCGCTGCCGTGATCGTCGATGCCCACTGCCACCGGTGGAACCTCGAACTGGCCCGCCACTCATGGCCCGACGGCTCCGACACCGGTCGGCTCCGTCGGTGATGGCGCTGCTCGCCGAGCAATGCCTCAGCGTGGGCCTGCCGGCGACAGCACCACGGTTCCTGACCACGCGATGCCGGGCCAGGCCGACCTGGCAGGTCTGCCCGCCACGCTCCTGATGACGGCGGACTGTCAACGGTGCGGTGGATCCCCGGTTTCGCCAACCGGGGATCCACCGCCGTATTGCGCTCTTCCGACTCAAGCTGACGAACGCGACACGTAGGGTGCGAGCGGCGGGCCACCGGCGAAGCCGCGGTATCCGATCGAGGTGATGACGCCGACCCGGCCGGCGGCATGAGCGGGGTCGTCGGCACCGGCGCTCATGCTGACCGGAAGGCCGAGCGCCGCGCCCGTCCCCACCGTGGTGTTCCCGCGAACGCCAGGCCGGTGGAGGGTCCGAGTGCGAAAGGACAACGCCGGTAGCGGCGGCGACGGCGGCGGCTGTTCGCGGGACGATGACCTGCCCGAACCGATCGAGGACCGCCGGGCCGAGCCGGCGGCCGGCGGTGGGCGCGGTGAGGAACGACGCGTACATCAGCGTGCCGATGGTGGCGCACCGCACATCAACACGCGCTATCGCGATGTTCACGACAACGGACAGCACCCGGCCCGTCAGCACTCCACTCGGGCAGAGTGGCCTCGGTATCAGACGTTCAAGCCGCCACCCGAGCCCGTTTCTGTGGGCCGTCGGTGGCGAAGTCGCCCGCGCCCGCTTGTGCCTGCGGCGAAGTCACGCACACCACGATGAACAATTCCCCTGGTCAAGATGCATGGACGCGTCTGAGCGGCATCGAAGGGAATGACCGATGGACAGAGCAGAACGTCCGGATCGCAGAGCTCTGCTCGCTGGTGGACTTGCGGCCGCCACGGTCGCGCTCGCGGGGTGTTCGACCAGCGCCGCCACGTCAGCGACCAGCGCCGCCACGTCTGCGACCAGCGCTTCGCCGGACACGCGTCCGACCACGTCCACCGCGGCGTTCGCGAGACTGATGGAAGGCAACAAGCGCTGGGTGAGCGGAGACCTTCACCACCCCGACCGGGATCCGACCCGGCGTCAGCTCGTGGCCCAGGCGCAGGAGCCTTTCGGAGCGATCCTCGCGTGCATCGACTCCCGAGTGCCGCCCGAACTCCTCTTCGACACAGGGCTGGGTGAGCTCTACGTGATGCGCACGGGCGGGGAAGCGATCGGCCCGGTGGTCACTGGGTCTGTCGAGTACGGGCCCATGACGAGCGGCACCCCGCTCATCGTGGTCCTCGGGCATCAGCGCTGCGGCGCCGTCGAGGCGGCCTACAAGTCCTTTCGTGACGGCAAACCGCTGCCCGGCAACCTGCAGGCGATCGTCAAGGCTCTGCGACCGGCGTATGAGCAGACAGTGCGGGAAGGCGGCGCCGACCCGGTCGAGACCATGGCCCGCGCCCAGGTCACATTGACCGCGACCGATCTGCGCTCCAACCAGGACCTTGCCCCACTTGTGGGAAAGGGCGACCTGGCTGTGGTCGGCGCCTACTACTCGCTCGACACCGGCAAGGTGGAGGTCCTGACCGGCGCGCCTTCCTGAACCGGTCGGACGAGACGGGCGACCGGACCGCCTCTCCGGGGGATGACCAAGGCCGTCCGTTCCTTCGCCCAGATCCTCACCGAGCGGCCGGAGAGGCCCGCCGCCTGGAGCTGGAGGAACCCGACTGCACCGGCGGGTACCGCGGCTTCCTGACCGTGGCCGTGCAGCGGTTCGGAGAGATCGTGCGGTGGTCGGACCGGGAGGTTCCGTGGGCGGCGCGCACCTCCGCGCGCTATCTCCCGCCGGAGCTCCACTTCGACGCGGGTCAGTACGACGCCGAGTTGGCTCGTGCTGAGGCGGACCGCTGGTGGCAGGTGCAACCGTCGGCCCAGCACGGCGCGCTCCTGCCCGGCTGCGGGCTCTTACCGGCCCCGCGTTCTCGTCAGCGGGAACGCCTTAGCAGGCCCAGGTATTGTCGAAACTCGTGAATATTCCGGCCAGGCTGCGACCGCCCACCGCCTCTCAAATCGACGTCGAACCGCGGCCCGTTCTCGGGTTCTGGCTCAGCTTCTGTGATCCGAGCACTGCGAGTGACAGCTGAACCCTCTGTGGTACCTGAGGCCCGCTCGGCTATCAGGGCAGCTACCAGCGCGTTCGCGCCTACCTCCGCCAGAAGCACACCTCGCCGCGGCCCGTGACAGCCCGTCCGCCCTCGCCCCGGGCCGTCGCCGGATGGATCCTCCGCTGCCCGGAAGCCCTCTCCGAGACCGAACACCTCCACCTGAAGAACGTGCGGGCCAACTGCCCCGAAATCGACGCCCTCACCAGCCACGTCCGGTCCTTCGCGACCATGCTCACCGAGCGCCAGGGCGAGCGACTGTCGGACTGGCTCGACGCCGTCACACAGGAACCTACCCAGCCTCCACACCCTCGCCGCGGGCATCGACCGCGACCGTGACGCGTTATCGCCGGCCTCACCCTCCCTTGGAGCTCGGGCGTCGTCGAAGGGCATGTCAACCGCATCAAGATGCTAAAGCGTCAGATGTTCGGTCGCGCGGGCTTCGCCCTCCTGCGGAAAAGGGTTCTCATGCCCTGATCACCGAACCAGGCAGAGGAACTCGATGGCAGCACCGTCTGCGAATGTGCGAGCCTCCTTCTCCCAGATGCCGATCGAGAAGACTGTGATGACCCGCGACGACGCCCTCAAACAGCTCAGCCACATCGCGCGCGAGAGGGCATTCGGTAGGCACGTCGGGTCTGACCAGCTCATCCAGGCAGGGCTGAACGCGCTGATTGCCGGGGTTGAGAGTCCCTCCCTCGCTATGCTGGCCGGTCTCCTCAGAAGCGAAGAGCCCGAGGCTTCGGCACTCTTCGACCAAGTGCTGGAGGAGTTGGGACTGCTCTTCCACCCGCCCGCTGACCCTCGGGCCGCGAAGTGGGCAATGGCCTACTGGGTCGCCGGGCAGATCGCCGACGGATCTCTGGATCCCGCCGCCGGCACCCACCTCATCTGGGCAGACATCGCCTACGACCTCGGCTACCCCGAAGAGCTGGAACCCCTTGTCCACTGCGCGCACAACCTGGACGGCTGGGAGGAGAGCTGGGGAGTCCCTTTCGAGGAACTCAACAGAGAAGCGGTTGAGGTAGCGAAGCAGTTCCTCAGCAAGCGGTCGGCAGCAGAGGTTGAAGACTGACCGCCGGTTCATTTTCGCCATCGGGATTGGTCCAGCCGTTCCTCGCCCCCTCACTCGCGTGGCCGCACCACAGAAGCTGAGCCAGAACCCGTTCTCGTGAACAGAGCTAGGATGATTGTCTATTGATCTCGTTCAGGAGTCGGTCGATCCTTCAACGCGGCCTGGCGTGGGCTGCGGCGGGGCACCGGATGTTCGGCGAGAAGCGGGAACAGTCGGGTGACCGCGGCTACGGCTACGGCATTCGGCGAGCGTGTGGCGGGGTGGTCCTCCCGGTTGCGGTAGCGGGCGAGCAGGCGGCGGATGGAGGTGGCGAGTTCCGCAGCCTCGGACGGGGTGAGGTGCAGCACGGTGCTGAAGGATTCGTCCTGTTGCCAATCCGCCGGCGCCTGGCTCCGGTGAGCCAGCCAGTGTTGGTAGCTCTCGTCCTCCAGCCCGCGGGCGAGGGCGGTGAATTCTTCCGGCTCTTCCTTGCCGGTGTGGTGGGGTGTGTCCCATCGCAGCCGCCACGGCCGGGCCCGGCCTCCTTGGTGAGGCGCTTCTTCGATGAGGCCGTACCGGGCGAGCTGGCGCAGGTGGAAAGAGCACAGGCCGGAGCTGTGTCCGAGGCGGACGGCGGCCTCGGTGGAGGTGAGGGTGCCGGCTTCAGCGAGCAGGTCGAGCAGGGCAATGCGCACGGGGTGGTCGGGCAGAAGTCGGCGGGCCCGGTCCTGCAGGGCCTCTGCGGCTTCGACTCGATGGTTTCCATCACTCATTTTGCAAAGTCTGCTACTTTGCAAAGCCATTGGCAAGCCGTCAGATCCCTCGGTAACTGGGGTCCGTGGCCAAGACACCGCGTGGATGGGGTTGATGGTTCGTGGCTGTTCGGTTCGGTGACACGGTGCGGGATCGCCGGGTGCGTGTGCAGGGCAAACCCGTCGAGTCCTATCCACGGCTCGCGCCGGAGGCGGAGCGTGGTGCGGTGCGCAGGATCACCGTGGTCGGGGAGGAGATCCTGCGCCGCCGGTGCCGGGAGGTGACTGAGTTCGGCACCGTGGAGCTGGCGAGGCTGATCGATGACATGTCCGCCACCAACCAGGTGGCGGAGGGAGCTGGACTCGCCGCCAACCAGGTGGATGTGGATCTGCAGTTGTTCGTGTGGGACATCACGGATGAGTGGGGTGTGCGCCACGTTGGGCACATCGCCAACCCGGTTCTTGAGGAGGTATCCGCTGACGCCCGTCGCCTGGTGGAGGAACCCGAAGGCTGTCTGTCAGTCCCCGGCCCTTACCGCGTGGTCCCCCGCCTCGATCGTGCTCTCGTCCGGGGCTGCGACAAGGACGGCAATCCCCTGGTGATCGAGGGCAGAGGATACTTCGCCCGGTGCCTGCAGCACGAAACCGATCACCTGCGCGGCCACCTTTATCTGGACCGGCTCGCACAGCGGGAACGGAAAGCTGCTCTCCGGGAGATGCGGGACTCCCAGGACAAGGTGTTCGCCCGGCGCGCCTCGGCGGCGAAGCGGCTCGGGAAGTGAGTGGCGTTCTTCCAGATGCGCCGACGGCTTCGCCGGCGAATACTTTCGGCTGTAGCCGTCGGCGCTCAGCAGCACGGCGCACAGGCTGGTGGTGAAGCCCTCCTCAAGGACATGGACGACCCAGGTCGAGGCCGTACAGCCACTTCGGCAACTGCTGCCGTGACCGTCAGGAGTTCTTCGGCCAGCCAGGACTCACTGAGCCGTACGGCTGCTCCGCGCGTCAAAGCGCCCTCGGGCCGCCTCGATTTCGCTCAGGTACCGGCGGGTCCACTCGCACATGCCGTTGACCGTGTCGCGCAGCGCCGCGCCCGCCTCGGTGAGGCGGTAGTCGACGCGTGGTGGCACCTCGGCGTACACCGTCCTGCGCACCAGCCCGTCCCGTTCGAGCCTGCGCAGGGTCTGGGTGAGCATCTTGTGGCTGATGCCTCCCACCTCGGTCAGCAGTTCGGTGAACCGGAGGGTCTCCTCTCCCAGCACGTTGATGATCAGTAGCGCCCACTTGTTGGCCACACCGGAGAAGATCTCGCGGGCCAGGGAGTCGGCGCGCGTCACGTCTCCGTCCTCGGGCGCGTGTCCGACCTGCTTGGTAACCACGAGGTTCCTCTCTCGCCGAAAAGTGCGTTCTTCCACGTCAGAGCATACTCACCTACGGTTTCTGAGTAACCAGAAGAGACCAATGGCCCGCCCGGTACGCCGGCTGTGGCCGACTCGGTATGGAGCCGCTCATGAGCATCCTGAAGACCTACGCCCGTCTGTGGACCGACAACCTCGACCGTGCTCTGCCGCTCCTAGCGGAGCTCACCGGCGCGCGGCCGGAGCTGCGGCTGGCGTTCCACTCCGTGGAACTGGCCGCCATCGGCGACTTCCTCGTCATCGCGGGCCCGGCCGAGGAGCGTGCGAAGTACGCGCATGCCTCCGCCACCGTGGTCGTCGAGGACCTCGACGACCTTGCCGCGACCCTGGAGGCCGCCGACGCCACCATCACCACTCCCACGACGAGCGGCCCGACGGGCCGGTTTCTCTACGCCCGCCACGCCGACGGTGCAGAGATCGAGTACGTCGAGTGGATCCCGGAGTTGGTCCGGCGGCTCATCCACCAGTGACCTCTCGCACGCACCACTCAGACACCGCGCGTCAGAACCGCCGTGGCGTGTCACACCACCCCGCACCACACGGTCTATCTGGTGTCGACCTGAAAACAGAGGGAATCATGCGTGAGATTGTGATTGTCGGTGGCGGCTACGCGGGCTTCTACACGGCGTGGGGCCTTGAGAAGACGCTGCGTACGGGCGAGGCACGGGTGACGGTTGTCGACCCGCGTCCTTACATGACCTACCAGCCCTTCCTCCCGGAGGTAACGGCTGGATCGGTCGAGGCACGTCATGCCGCGGTGTCGTTGCGGCGGCACCTGCGCCGCACCCGGCTGATCGCGGGCAGCGTGACCGAGATCCGCCATGCGGACCGGACGATCGCCGTCCGGCCTGCGAGCGGAGCCGATTACGAACTCCGTTACGACACGCTCGTGGTCACTGCCGGCGCCGTGACCCGCACCTTTCCGATACCGGGTCTCGCGCAGCAGGCGATCGGCCTGAAGCACGTGGAGGAGGCGGTGGCGATTCGTGACCGGCTGATGACCGCGTTCGACCAGGCGGCGTCACTGCCGCCGGGCGCTCAGCGGCGAAAGCTGCTGACCGTCACGTTTGTTGGCGGCGGGTTCTCCGGCGTCGAGGGCTTTGGTGAACTGCTGTCGCTGGCGACCGCGATGCTCAAGTCCTATCCGGAGCTGAGCTTTGACGAACTGTCCTTCCACCTGGTCGAGGCCCGGGGCCGTATCCTGCCCGAGGTGGGAGACAGGCCCGGTGCCTGGGTGGTGCGGTCTTTGGAACGCCGCGGCGCGCACGTCCATCTGAACACGCAGCTCGTCTCCACCGAAGACGGGCACGTCGTGCTCTCCAGCGGAGAGGAGTTTGATTCGGCGCTGATCGTCTGGACCGCAGGCAACGCCTCGAACCCGGTCGTGCACAACCACACGGATCTGCCGGTCGACGAACGGGGCCTGGTCGTGGTCCGACCAGACCTTCGTGTGGGAACCGACAGCGATCCCGTGCCGGATGTGTGGGCGGCCGGAGACGACGCGGCCGTTCCTGACCTGGCTTCAGCGGTACCGGGGGCGCACACGGTCCCGAACGCCCAGCACGCCGTGCGGCAGGGCAAGCGCCTCGCGAAGAACATCGCAGCCGGCCTGCACGGAGGGAGGATCCGGAACTACCGTCACAGCAGCCTGGGAGTGGTGGCGACGCTGGGCCTGGGGCGAGGCATCTTCCAGTACAAGAACATCGTCATCAAGGGACTTCCCGCCTGGCTGATGCACCGGGGCTATCACGTCCTGGCCGTACCCACCTGGGAGCGCAAGGTCCACGTTCTCACCGTCTGGCTCACCGCCGCACTGTTCGGCCGGGATCTCGTCTCTCTCGCCTCCGTTCAGCATCCACGGGACGCCTTTGTCACGAGCGGCAAGCCACAGCACCCCGGCGAGAGCCGGGCGAGTGACCACATGGCCGCATGAGCATGACGGAAGGGCTCAGCCGCGAAGTGGCCGCCCGGCGGCACCATCGGACCACTTCCGCCGCGCGGTGAAGGGCGTTGCCGGTGGCTGCTCCACGGCGTACGAACTTGTCGGCCGCCCGGCGCTCCCACCGCGCTCCCACCGCGCTCCCACCGGACCCCGTATCGCCGGGACTGGGTTTCTTGTTCCCCTTTGGAGTACACCGTGAACGCGAGCGAGGAGGCCGCACGCGGCCTGACCGACATTGAAGAATTCCTGTACTGGGAGGCTCATCTGGAAGCAGCGCATCGGCGCGTAGCGGATTTCACCGCACGAGCGCCGGGGCTGACCCAGGAGCAGAAAATTGATATCGAGCGGTGGTATCTCGAAGAGCAGAGATACGTTGCCCGCATGGTGACCGAGCACATCGCTGACACCATCAGTGTGGTGGAAGACGACCACCATATCCGCTTCGGGCGATGGCTCCGAGGAACGCTGACCGCGATGGTCCTGATCACCGCGGCGATGATCGGGCTGTGCGTCGCTGTGATCATGGGGACGTCGAGCTGAACCACCGGGGCTGCTCGGTTCCCGTCTGTTCCCGGACTCGCCGACGACGGAGCAGTCCCCGGAGGGACCGCACTGCCACGGTGACGGGCGCGGTCACTCTGGGCTCCTCGCCGAGCCGGTGCCTGATCCAGACCGTGGAGACGGTCTCAGACGCCGGTGGACACCCGGGGACGTCCTTCCGGGGCGTGGAGCGATGGCCCGGCCGTCGGCCCGGCCATCGCTCCGCTGCCGCGTCAGCTCACTCAGTGCTTCCGTTTACCGAGGCGAGGAACGTGGCCACTGCCGTGGCGAATCCTTCTGGATTCTCGACGTGCCCCAGGTGGCCGGTTTCGTCCAGGACCGCGAGCCGCGCTCCGGGTATTTCGTCGTGGATCATCCGTGCCCAGTGCGGCCCGCAGATGAAGTCCGCGTCTCCGACCAGGACCAGCGTGGGCGCGCTGACGCCGGCCAGCTCGCCCCGGACGTCGAACGGCGGTCCTTCGCCCGATGAGGGTTCGGCATACATACGCAGCATCTCGCGTGCAGGGCCGAACTCGTCCTCGCGTCCCCAGTAGTCGAAGAAGTACGCCGGAGAGATGGAGCGCAGCACCGCGGTCGCGCCGTCGTCGCCGAGCTGGTCGAGCCGTGCGGTGAGACCGGCGACGTAGGTGGCCACCTCGGGGTGTTCGGCGACATGGCGCCGCGCGAACCGTTCCATGTTGGCAACCGCGACAGACCAGAAGCCTTCACCTGTCACCGGCGAGGTGTCGTACAAGATCAAGGATGCGACATGCTCCGGATGGTCCAGCGCGTACCGCTGAGCGACAAACCCTCCGTGCGAATGGCCGAGCAGGGCGATCTCGGGCAGTGCGAGATGCTCGATCACCGCGTGCAGAAAGTGTGTGTAGGTGGCCAGGTTGTATTCGCGGGGGTCGGGCAGCCGGCCGGATGCGCCGGTGCCGACGGGCTCGATGTAGACCATGGTCAGGTCCTTCTCAAGCAGGGGCATACGCAGATAGTCCCAGCCAATGCCGGGCCCTCCGGAGTGGGCGACGCACACCGGGCCGGTACCGGCGACATGGTAGCGCTGCTCGACGAGAGACGATCCGTGCCGGACAGCAACCGTGTGAGTGCCGGGGGAGAGAGGTGACTCCCGGTCTTCGGCGGGGGATTGACGAGGCGTTGGTTCAGGGGAGGCGTTCACACTTCCAGATGCTGCGCCAACAACAGAGATCACTCAAGACATTGTGAAACTCGTCATAACACTGTTTGGGAATCGCGGGCGAGGTCGCCGCTCTTTCCGCTCCCATCCCGAAGTGATTGCCTCATTTAGAGCCAAAATGTCGAGGTGGTGGCCGCCTCTGTCACCGTTATCAACACTGTCTTCGTCGCAATGCCAACGTATGGTCGGTGGGACAGCAAAGCTTTGCTAGGCTGATCACAGTGTTCCGGACGCCGTACAACACTATCCGTGAAGGGGTGTCCGAAACGCGGCACACCTGCGACTAGAGCCCGCAGGTGCGGTTCCCGGGCGTCATGCGATCCCCCCGATGAGCGGCGCCCGGGAACCATTGCTCCGGCTGGCCGCTGACACTGGGCCACAGCGGGCCCGACGGATGCGTCGGCCGGTGCGCGCCGGATGCCAAGTAGGCGCGGATCAAGCCGCTTGCGGCCTGCACCGCATCTGACGCCGCGCGCTGATCCACTGGGACGTGTCTGACGCATAGCGCCGTCCGCCCGGGGGGCGGGGCCTGCGACGTCTGGTGCGTGCGGTCCCAAGGCGGAGGATCATCCGTGTACTGGACGTACTCGGATGACTCCGACAACGCGGTGAGCGTGCGTGCCAGGCGTCGCAGGCCAGGCGGGATGTGTCAGACAGGGCCCAGGGATGACGGGACAGCCCTCAGGATCGCTTGGCGCGGTAGATGCCTCGGCCGGTTCGCTGGACCCGGGACGTACCGACAAGACGGTCCAGTGTGCTGCGGACGCCGTTGATGCTTCCGCTGTCGGAGTCGCGACCGAGAGCCGCGGCAACATCACGGGCCCGCACGTTGGCGTCGCCGACTTCGGCGAAGTACTTCATGATCTGCTCGGTGAGCTTGCCGTACTTCTTCTGCCCGTCCGAGTCGGTGCCGACGGCGGGACGTTCGGTGTCCTCGCCGCTCTCCGACTTCTGAGCTCGCAGCGCGGACTTCGCAATGACGTCCACGGGCTCGGCGGGGGCGCTGTGTGTTCGCGGTTCGACGGGCGTCGCGGCCTGGCCCCGTTCCAGCGCCCCGGCACCGGCCATGCCTGTCGAAGCCGCATCGGCTGGGTTACGCATCAGGGTCTCAAGGGCGGTGAGGGCCCGCTGCACCGAGCCGAGATGTGCCACGACCGCGGCCAGTTCTCTTTCCAGCGCCTGCTTCTGGACCCGCAGGCGAGCGAGGTCCTCTCGAAGGCTCCCAACGGCGATTTCAATGTTATGCGCCGCGTGGGTTACAGAGACCATGTGTTCCTCTCATCCTCAGCCCTTCGCGCCGCGCCCGGCTCACCCACGGTGCCGCTCGGTCTGGACGAGGGAAGGCGCATCCCTCCAACCTCATATGCGGCGGTTCATCCGGAATCTGAGTGCACCAGAGCCGGCAGGAACGGCAGAGCCGCCGCGGAAGCCGAGGATGGCCGACACGCACCAAACACTATGGCATCAATTATTGCCACTGTTCGCGGCAAACGCAATGGATGGGAAACACTTGCTGTCCGCGATGTGACGGTGTTCTGTCGGCCGTCCCGGCGGCGAGGCCGCCGCTCTCGCGATCATCCGGCCGTGTGACGCTCTGCCGTTTCGGCAGGCTGGAGGTCATGGTCCGCTGCACCGTGTTACCGGAGCGTCCGTGAGCGTGACACGCATCGTCACGATGTGGCCGGTCTTGCGAGGATGACTCCGTGCCGGTGGCGCGAAAACGTTGCCGCGGGACTAATTCGCCCTTGTCGGACGTGGGACGACCACCCACTGATCAACAACGTGGCAATGCTTTAATGGCATCGCTGGGAAGCGTTCCACGATCTCGGCATGGGACTACGTGCGTTTACCAACTATATGAACCCTTTGCTCAGAGGTGCGATTTGATCTGATGATTGGGCCGCGAAGCCCGTGAAAACACTGTGTGTCTGTCTGATACCTACTGTCACGTGGCGGTCGGCAGTAATCCGCTGCCCCAGCCTTGTCACAGGAACGGGCCGGTCCCGGTCTATGGAGCAGAGGCGATTGGAGCAGCCGTGACTTTCAGTGACCACAGTTCCCGCACCACCCGAACACACCCTGTGGCGCGTGACACCCGGCAGCGGCACGGCTTCCGGGAGCGTGTCCTGGGACTGGTTGTCGGAGCCGTCCGGGGCCACGCGGTCGCCGCGTGGCCCCGCCCCTGACAGCCGCGACCGGAGGAACGGAGACCGCAGGACCATGCATCTTGAGCCGTCCCCCATGACAAGTAGTCTTGAAGAGGCTGTTGCCGTCTTTGTGCAGCACCGGGCACGTCTCTTCGGAATCGCCTACCGCGTGCTCGGCAGCGCGGTCGAGGCTGAAGACGTGGTCCAGGAAGTGTGGCTGCGCTGGCAGAAGACCGACCGTTCCGTGGTGGTCAGCCCGGTGGCCTTCCTTTCGAGCACGACGACTCGCATGGCCATCAATGTCGCGCAGTCGGCGCGGGTGCGTCGGGAGACCTACATCGGACCGTGGCTGCCCGAGCCCATTGACACGAGCGCGGACCCGGAGGTGGGCGCGCAGCGTGCGGAGGCTCTGGAGCTGGCTCTGCTGTTGGTGTTGGAGAAGTTGAGTCCCACCGAGCGTGCCGCATACGTACTGCGCGAGGCGTTCGACTACGCCTATCCCGAGATCGCTGAAATCCTCCAACTCAGCCTCGTCAACGTGCGGAAGATCGTCAGCCGTGCTCGCAAGCATCTGTCGGCCGAGCAGCGGGAGAGCGTCGACACGGCGGAGCACCGACGCCTTCTGAATGCCTTTGTCTCAGCAGCTCAAACTGGTGATGTGGCCTCATTGGAAGCCCTCCTCGCCCCCGATGTCGTCAGTCTGTCCGACGGCAACGGTATCCGGGGCGCCGCTCGTATACCCGTGCTGGGCCGTGCACGCGTGGCCAACCTGGCGACGGCCTATCCACGGTTCTGGCAGGGTGCGGACATCAGATCCGTCAACGCCAACGGCCGTACAGGCATGATGATTTATCGAGATGGCGAGCCCGCCACGTTTCTGACGATAGCCGCCTCGAAGGAAGGCATCCACAAGCTGATGTGGGTATGGAACCCGAGCAAGATCGCCGCGTTCCTGCATTCGCGCTTCCGCTTCGCGGCGGCTTGTGGCTCTCTGCCGGGAACGCTGTGACTCCGGCAGTGTGACCAGGATGCCTTGGGACGACAACGTGGAGCACCCGTGCGGCGGAGCGATCGCGTGCGGTGCTCCTGCGGGAGTACCGCCGTCGACCACCTACCGCCATGCCCAACGCCTCTGGAAACACCTCTCAGGACTGATCAGGACCGGCCGTCGTTCCGCTGTGACGGGCTCTGTTGTGCGCTCGGGTTGATCGGGGCGGGGGGATGGTTCCAGAACTGCAGTTTGTCGGGATTGAGCACGACCCAGACCTGTGCGACGTGGTAGTGGTCGGCGATGTCGAAACTGATGACGGCGGCGACCCGGTGGTCGTAGCGGGCGACGAGACCGGTGCGGCCGTTGACGGATTGGGTGGTGAGTGTGGTGCGCGGGCGGTGGCCCAGGAGTGTCAGCAGGCTGCGTGCGACCTGCTGGTTGCCGTGTACGGGCCTGACCAGTGCCCGGACCTTGCCGCCGCCGTCGAAGAACGCCGTGGCGTCCGGGCAGAGCAGCGACGCCAGCAGCCTGACGTCCTCCGTCGCGCAGGCCTGACCCACCGCACGGGCGACGGCCTCGTGCTGTTCCAGCGTCGTGAGACGTGAGCGCCGCGTCCGAAGGCAGCGGCGCGCCCGGTCGGCGAGGGCGACACACTCCGGCTCTGTGCGTCCCACGATGTCGGCGACCGTATCGGGAGTCATGCCGAAGACATCATTGAGCACGAACGCCGCCCGCTCGGCCGGGGACAGAGAGTCCAGGGCATTCAGCAGAACTCGACTGACCTCCTCCTTCTTCTCCAGCCTCGCCTGCGCTGCCGTGGCGTCTCCCGTCTCCGTGCGCGCACCGTTCCTCTGGTCGGCCGCGTCCCGGTCAGGCAGGGCGAGTCGGCCCAGACAGATGCCGCCCGCGGTCTTCGCAAGCCAGGACCGGGGCGCCGTGATCTGCTTGCGCGCCGCGTCGGACAGCTCGTACCACCGGCGGTAGGTCTCATCGACAACGCTCTCCGCCTCACCGGGGCTGCCCAGCATCCAGTAGGCGACGTCCAGCAGATACCGACGCTCGTCAAGCAACTCCGCGATCGGCACCGCGTCAGCGTGGTCCATACCGCATCCTCCCTCTCGCACGGCACCACACAACACGGCCGCGCGTATCAACCCTGTCGAAGTTCAGGAGGGCTTCAGCGATACCGGCGTCCCGAAGGAGGATGCCATCATGCACGCCCTCGTGCCCGGGTAGGGGGCCGCAGCGGCCGATGGCTGAGTCCTCGCGCAAGGTACACCTCTTCCATTTCCTGGCTTAACCCGTTAGACCGGGCACGCATGGATCCTGTGACATGAGCTTCCGCGCGTGATCATGAGGACTCGGCCGCCGCCTCCTGCCGCACGTTGCCGTGCCTCACACGGACCTTGCCAAGGAGGTCCGTGCCGGCGACGGACCCGACCGGTCCGGAGCAGCCGTCAAGTCGCGGCCCGCGGGGCGTCACCGCCGCGCCGTCGTACCAGCGTGACCAGCCGCGCGACCGCGTCCCGGCCACACGATCCACTGCGGATCGTCCCCTTCAACGCCACGCGGACCCCGCTACGTGTCACACCTACGCCGGTTATTCGGTCTCATGTGACGGCCCCCGACAACTCTTCGTACGGACGAGAAAGACCATGATCGGATTCCGGGGCCTCCTGCTGAATCACGAACCCTGGAGGTTTGCTTTCCCATGGATTCTGAACGAGGAGACCATGTCATCTATTGGAGCGAACGGGCAGCTTGCCTCCACGTAGACCCTGATCTGTTCTTCCCCATAGGAAACTACGGTCCGACGCTTGAACAGATTGACGAAGCGAAGGCCGTGTGTGGCCGTTGCCCTGTCGTGGAGCAGTGCCTCGACTGGGCCCTGCGTGTGGGACAGGTGGAAGGCATCTGGGGCGGCATGACGGAGAGCGAACGCCGTGCGACGAGGCGACGCGAGGACCGCCAGGCCAAGGACACGGTCACCACGTCGGCGTGACGGTTTCCAGCTTTCGCGGCTCGCCAACCACGGCCTCTCCGGGGCCCTTCCGGGGATGCTTCGCGCGCTTGCGCGTTCTTCGGCGGACACGCTGCCGAACAGCCTGGCTCGACCTGGCCCCTGTCCCGCCCAGCGGAGGTGCACGCGCGGGCGAGGCTCCTGGGAACGAATCGACCCGGACCGATGCGTGTCACGTCCACGCCTCATGCCCGGTCATATGGGTGGAAGCGGTCCTGGAGCCTGCTGACCCAAGGAGTGCAGCGATGAGGTAACCGTTCTTGAGCCTGCGGCTCAGGAGCTTGCGGTGACGGCAGCCGACTCGCTGTTCCCGCGCCGGCTCGCTTCGGAGGCGGATCACGAGGTCGGCATCCACTGTGATCCGAACCGGTTGAGCCGTCGTTCGGTGTTTCGCGCGCGGACATGGCGCACATCGTCCGAGCGCGCAGTGAACGGCGCCGGCCGAGCTGTCCGCGACGGGTTCCGTAACGGACTCGATGCCCCGCTGTCTCAATCCGCCACCGGCAGGACACCCACCCTGCCGCGCTGAATTCTCCGCCTGTCGCCGGAGGAGACCGTGGCGAGGCTGAGAGATGCGAAATCGGCAAGAGCAGACACAACCTTTTTGAGCGATTTATGAACGGTGGTAGGGGCATGGGTGACGGGAGTCAGGAAAACGAAGTGCGGCGAGGACACAAGGGGGAAAGGATTGCCGAATGGGCCGAGGGACGTCTGGGTCTGTACAGCCTGGTCAAGGCAAACGCACGAAGGGTTTTCCCGGATCACTGGTCCTTCATGCTGGGCGAAATCTGCCTCTACAGCTTCCTTGTCGTCATCGTTACGGGTGTGTATCTGACGCTGTATTTCCATCCGTCCATGAGGGAAGTGGAGTATCAGGGCAGTTACATACCGCTGCGGGGCCAGATGGTGTCGGAGGCATTCAATTCGACCATGCACATCTCCTTCGACGTGCGTGGTGGCCTACTGATCCGGCAGGCCCACCACTGGGCAGCGCTGGTCTTTGTCGCCGCCATGCTCGTCCACATGCTGCGCGTATTCTTTACAGGCGCGTTCCGCAAGCCCCGCGAACTCAACTGGCTGTTCGGATTCCTACTGCTGCTCCTGGGAATGTTCGGAGGCTTGACGGGATACGACCTTCCGGATGACCTTCTGTCCGGGACCGGACTCGCGGTCGTAAACGGAACGATCCTTTCCATCCCGATCGTCGGAACCTATCTCTCGATGTTCCTTTTTGGAGGCGAGTTTCCAGGCGATGATCTGGTGGCGCGCTTCAACACGATCCACGTTCTGCTCATCCCTGCCCTCATGGTAGGGCTGCTTGCCGTCCATCTGTTCCTGGTCCTCCATCACAAGCACACGCAGTATCCAGGTCCGGGCCGTAATAACAAGAACGTTGTAGGCCTGCCGCTTCAGGTACGCGCGGTAAAGTCCACAGGATTTTTCTTCCTGGTGGTCGGCGGCATCTTCATCATCGCTTCGGTAGCCCAGATCAACCCCATCTGGCTGTACGGCCCCTATCGTGCCGACCAGGTTTCGGCAGGGTCGCAGCCCGACTGGTACATGGGCGTGGCAGACGGGCTGCTACGCGTCATGCCCGGCTGGGAAATCGACTTCTGGGGCCACACCCTGGCTCTCGACAACCTGATTCCGCTGTTGGCGGGCGTTGGTCTCTTCCTCGCCATGGGCGCGTACCCGTTCATCGAGTCCTGGGTGACCGGCGACGATCGTGAGCAGCATCTCCTCGACAGACCACGCAACCGCCCGGTGCGAACGGGACTTGGTGTCGCATGGATCAGTTTCTATCTGGTGGCTCTGATCGGTGCCGCGAACGACATTATCGCCATTCGCCTTCACGTTTCGTTTGAATCAGTGACCTGGGCGGTTCGTGTCGGTCTCTTCATCGTGCCTCTCATGGCTTACGTCATAGCGAATCGGTTCGCACTCGGCCTCCAGCGCCGAGACCGCGACAAAGTACTGCACGGCCGCGAGACGGGCATCATCAAGCGCTTGCCGAACGGCGAGTTCATCGAGGTGCACGAGCCACTCAGTCAAGAACAATTGCACGTCCTTACGCAGCATGACCAATACAAGCCGATCGGTCCCGGCTCCACGGGAAACGCGGGGGGCCCGGATGTCAGATCCAGCCTCACTCAGCGCCTGCGTGCCCGACTCAGCCGGAGTCTCTACGGTGAAGGCACGCAGATCGCCAAGCCGACCGCGCAGGAATACCTGGAGTCTTCAGCAAGCAGCGACGCTGATCCACCGGGGATTACGGGGCAGCCCTGAGGACGACCTCGTACCCAGTAAAGGACATCGCCGCCGAGCGACCCACCGGCCACGCTCCAGCCTTCAGGACGAGGGCTCTTCCCGCGCGGACGGATTCAGCGCGAAGCGCGTTTCTCGCCCGGCCGGTACCGGAGCTGTTTCCCGCGTGCCGAATACCGCCTGCCTCTCCATGACGTGCCACAGCGTCCTGCCGCCGTCACGGGGCCAGGGCGGGGCGGTGAAGACGCCGGCCCGCCCGTCCGTCCTGAGCGGCTGCCGGCCTCGGGTGAGCGTGCGCGGGCCGGTCCGGGCCGTCGCTGCGACCGGAATGGTCGCCTGCGCAGATCAGAGAGAACGGCGCAGACTGAAACGGCTCGTCCCGGCAAGGAGAGCCAACGCGGTGTCTGTGCGTGCGGTGGAGTGAACCCGCGGCCGGAGTACGGGTGTGGCCCCTGCCGGCAGGCAGGGGCCACACCCGTAGGAGAGGACTTACTGCTGCTTCGCGAGCCAGTCGACGAACCGGGTCTCGGCGATGTGCGCGTCCGGACCAGGCAGGAGCGTGGTCTCCTTCAGCTCGGCACCGAAGTACGGGGCGTGCACATCCGAGACCACCGTGCGGGGGTCGTTCTTGGCGGCGAGTCCGTTACGGATGAGCTGGTCGAGCTGGAACTCATCGGGGCCCGCGACCTCCACCACACCGTTGACCGGCGTACCGACCGCCGCGCGGCCGACAGCCGCGGCCACGTCGTCGGAGCCGACAGGCTGGATCTTGACGGGAGCGAGACGCACGGTGTCGCCCTCGGTGGCAGCGCCGGCGATCGCCTTCATGAACTCGAAGAACTGGGTGGCGTGGACAATGGAGTAGGGGATGCCGGACTCCTTGATCAGCTCTTCCTGAGCCTGCTTGGCGCGGAAGTATCCGCTCTCCTGGAGGTGTTCGGTGCCGACCACGGACAGCGCCACGTGATGCGTCACGCCGGCCTCGGCCTCCGCCTTGAGGAGGTTGGTCGTCGAGGTGCGGAAGAAGTCCATGACGGCTTCGTCCTCGAACGAGGGAGAGTTGGACACGTCGACCACGACCGACGCGCCCTCCAGGACCTCGGCCAGACCCTGGCCCGTCAGAGTGTTGACGCCGGTACTGGGCGCGGCCGCGACCGCCTCGTGCCCGTGCTCGTTGAGCCTGCCGACCAGCTTCGAACCGATGAGCCCGGTTCCACCGATCACTACGACCTTCATTACGGATTCCTCTCGGAGGTTTTCATGGTGCGGCGCGCATCCTGCGATGAGCTCTCACTGGTACCGAATAAACTCTGAGCCGCACTACAAGTGACAGGACAGCGGCGCTACTTGTGACAGGCGTTCGCAGGAATCGAGAAGGCTCTTTCCTGATGCGGACCGCACGGGCATGCCGCCATTGGGCGCCTCAGGGCTGTCCCGTCGCGGATGTGTACGAGGTCATTCCGCGAGCTTTCCATCGGTCGACACCTCCTCCATCAGAGAGGAAATCTCGTCCGGAATGGCCGGAATGCTCTCGCGGGTGATACCAGTCGCCGGGGACCACACGAGATTGACCCGCAGAGCGGGATCCTGGTCGGGGTAGTCGCTGCGGTTGTGACAGCCACGAGTCTCGCGACGCTCCAGAGCCGCTTCGAGGGTGGCCCGGGCCGCCAGAGCGGCGGACTTGAGATCAAAGGCGTGCGCGAGATCCTGGTAGCCGGCGATGTCCGGGTGTACGCCGACGTCCTCCATTCCCTTCTCGATCGCCGCGAGCTCCGCCAGCCCGGCACGCAGGCCCTCTTCGTCGCGTACGACTCCCGCGTGCTCGGTCATGGTGTTGCGGATGGCGCGCTGCAGAGCGCGTACGTTGCCCGGTCCGTCGGCTGCGAGAAGATCGTCGATCTCCGCGCGAGCGTGCGCTATGGCCGGCGTCGACCGCGGATGCGCGGTCAGTGACTGCGAGTAGGCGGCGGCCGCCTGGCCGGTGATGCGGCCGAAGACCAGCAGCTCTATGAGGCTGTTCCCACCGAGGCGGTTGGCGCCGTGCAGCCCGCTCGACGCCTCACCGATCGCGTACAGGCCACGCACATCAGTGCTGTGGTCCTCGGGACGCACCCACACTCCGCCCATCGAGTAGTGCGCGGTGGGCGCGATCTCGATCGGTTCGCGGGTGATGTCCAGCATTTGGAGGTCCAGAAGCGTCTGGTAGACGCGGGGGAGCCGCGTCATGATCGTCCGCCGTGGCAGGTGGGAGACGTCCAGCCACACAGCGCCCTTGGGAGTTCCCCGACCTTCCTTGATCTCCGTGTAGGAGGCCAGCGCCACGCGGTCGCGGGTGGACAGCTCCATACGCTCAGGGTCGTAGCGGGTCATGAAGCGCTCCCCGAGCGCGTTGCGCAGGATCCCGCCCTCACCGCGAGCGGCCTCGCTGACCAGGGTGCCGGCCGCGTTTTCCGGCTCGATGATCCCGGAAGGGTGGAACTGCACCAGCTCAGGGTCGCGCAGGCGGGCTCCGGCCTCCACGGCCAGGCGGAAGGAGTCGCCCGTGTTCTCGTCGCGCCGTGAGGACGTGCGCCGCCAGATACGGGTGTGGCCACCCGCGGCGAGAATGACGGCGTCTGCGTGGATCAGGTAGCGCGTTCCGTCTGTGAGGTCGAAGCCGTAGGCACCGAAGACGGTGCCGTCATGCACGAGAAGCCGGGTGATGTAGACGCCGTCGAGTACGGGGATATTGAGCTGGTCCGCGCGCCTGATGAGGGTGCGCTGGATCTCCAGACCGGTGTAGTCGCCGGCGAAGGCGGTCCGCCGGAACTTGTGCGCGCCGAAGAAGCGCTGGGAGATCCGGCCATCCTCTTCCCTGGCGAAGGCCATGCCGTATCGCTCCAGGTCGTCGATGCCTCGGGCGGCGCCCTGAGTGACGATCTGGGCGGTGCGAGGGTCGGCGAGCAGATAGCTCTCCTTGAGAGTGTCGGCCGCGTGCTGCTGCCAGCTGTCCTCGGGATCCATGGTGGCCAGGGCCGCGTTGATTCCTCCGGCAGCAAGCGCCGTATGGGCGTCTTCCTTGGGGCGCTTGCCGACCGCGAGGACGTCGACACCGGCCTCAGCCAGTTCGATTGCCGCTCGCAGCCCAGCACCTCCGGTGCCGATCACCAGCACCATGGTGGAAAGACGTTGTTCGGTGATAGCCACGGTCTGCTCCGATCGCCTGGGTTGTCACTCACTACGACCAGGCCGTCCCGGGATCTGTGACACTGTTCCGTTGTATGTGCGGCCGTGAATCCGTGGCGGTCTCCCGCCCACTGACACCAGAAAAGGCGGGAGACGGTGGGCGATCCGGCGCACTCTCGCCTGCGCCGGGGCGTCACGGCAGGAGGTGCTCCACAGGCACGTCCGGGCCGGAGAGAAGACCGTCGTCGATGTCCGACCCGGAGGTGATCAGGGAACGGATCGGGTCCATGACGTCCCACACGTTGACACTCATGCCTACCTCACGCCCGTCGTCCAGTTCCACCTTCCGTGCCCGCCGATCGACCGCGCGCGCACGCGTGTTGAGCAGCAGGTCGACATCGTGCTCCCGGTACCACTCGTCAGGATGCACGAAGATCGCATCGCGCTCCTCCTTACCCAGTAGGTACCCCTTGGAAAGCGGCGGCCGCACGTACGGCTTCTCGGGCTCGTCGCCGATGATGACGAGCGGGCCGCTGTGACCGTGCTCCCGTAGTGCCTCGGCCGCCTTGCCCGCGGCCAGACCGCCACCGACGATCACGAAAGTATTCACAGGGTTCCTCATCTCAGATGTCGCATTCCGCGAGTCATGTCGGAAGGTCACCCATCAGACCGCGCGGTCCTTCATCCTGTGACAACTCCGGCGACGGCCCGGTTGGGATACGCGCGGGCTGTCACAACTTCGTCAGCTTCACGGTCATACCTCCAGCCGCAAGACCACCTGCCGCAAGCCGGCTGATCGCTGACCGTCTCCGCCGGAGGAAAGAGGAGAAGATGACGTACGTCATTGCACTGCCTTGCGTCGACGTCAAGGACAGAGCCTGCCTCACCGAGTGCCCCGTGGACTGCATTTATGAGGGCAACCGGACGCTCTACATCAACCCATCCGAGTGCGTGGACTGCCATGCGTGTGAGCCGGTCTGCCCGGTCGAGGCCATCTTCTACGAGGAGGATGTCCCACAGCACTGGGCGCGGTACACAACGATCAACGCCGAGTACTTCGAGACGTCCTCGGGACAGCGGGGCGAGCCGTTCGTCCATGACGGCGATCACCAACTGATCGCTCAGTTGCCACCGCAGAGTTCGCACAAGAAGGACATCGCTCTCTTCAGCGTTCGCAAGGAAGAGGCCGCCGACGCCGACCTGTGGTTCCCCTCCTGACAAGGCAGAGCGCGGGCGGCCGAGGTCTCGCTGCCTCATCAGCGAACGAGCCGCCGTTCACGGTGCCGGTCGGCGACTGGGCGGTCCTCGGGAAGAGCCGTCGTGTGCTGCCACGCGGCACACGACGGCTACGGAAACAATGTGAAACGGCATACAGCCCCGCAGGCAGCCGATGTCCTTGGCCGGACGGGGTCGCGTGTTCGTCAGCATCGGACGATCGCTGACGTGCCCGGACAGCCCTTAGGAAGCCAGCGTGATGGTGGCCGGAGTTCCCTGCCGGACCATCTTCGCGTAGGGGCACAGTGAATCGGCCTTCGCCAGGAGCGGAGCGGCGATCTCAGGATCGATGCCCGGCCACTTGACCACCAGGTCGACGCGCAGCACATAGCCACCGTCTGCCGGATCCCGCCCAAACGCCACGGTCGCCTCGACGGAGAGCGCGGCGGGATCGAGCGCGGCCTGTCGTGCCACCAGGCTCAGTGCTCCGTGGAAGCAGGCGGCGAAGCCGGCGGCGAACAACTGCTCGGGATTCGTTCCCGGGCCGTCTCCTCCCAGTTCGGCAGGCATGCGCAGGTTGAGATCCAAGGCTCCGTCGGCCGAGCGTGCTCTCCCCGAGGCCCGTCCGTGACTCGCTGTCCCACCGCTCACAGTCACCGTCGTGGTGTAGATGGGGGCGAAGTACTCTCCGTCGAAGTCCTTGTCGGTGGACAGATTGGGCGGCGGGATCTGCTCGGTCACCGCATGTCTCCGTCAATGTCGCCGTACGCGGCCGGGCGCGCAGCCGACATCGATGAGGGAAGGCCGGTGTCCGCCGGAGGTGTGGTTTTACGCCGACACGCGATGCGAGAGACCCGGCCATGGGCAGACCTCGCCGAACCAACTGTGTCAAATGCCATATTTCATGCGCCTTCGTATCGTGAGGGAAATCCCGGGTTCCGGACAGCTAGTTGACCGACAAGTCACCCACCTTGTGACAGTCGCTGACAAGCGGCCCGCTTGAGCGCGACTCCGCCCTCGTCGAGCGGGCATTCCAATACGGAACGTGCGGCATCCTTGCGCTGTGTGACGATATCGAGGGTGCGGGCAGCCCAGAAC
Source organism: Streptomyces sp. AK02-01A (assembly GCF_033795305.1). Taxonomy (NCBI): domain Bacteria; kingdom Bacillati; phylum Actinomycetota; class Actinomycetes; order Kitasatosporales; family Streptomycetaceae; genus Streptomyces; species Streptomyces sp. AK02-01A. The sequence continues at coordinate 56,069 of NZ_JARBAE010000023.1, read as the reverse complement.
ATCCCGACCGTGTCAGTCGAAAGCGCAGGAGACGGACGGCTTGCTCAGGCCGGGAGGAGGGCCGGCCGCTGCTTGGACCGTGGTGGGGAACGCCGGCCCGACTCCGGGCACTCAGGCGCGGAGCCGGTGGAAAGGCCGCCTCAGTTGTCCAGCGAAGCCACGTAAGGAGCGAGTTTGGCCGGATTCATGACCCACATGATGCGTTCGATGCCGCGTGCCGACACGTCGACGGACAACAGAGCCACCGCGTTTCCATCGGCCGAGACAAGGACGGCCGGCCTGCCGTTGGCCTCGACCCAGCGAATGTCGGCCTGAGGCCAGAAACGTGGGGCGAAGGCGGCAAGGTACTTGGAGACGTGCGGACGTCCGACGACCGGAATCTTGGATGCCCCGCGCACTCCTCCGCCGTCGGAGTAGCTGACCACGTCCGCAGTGAGAACATCCTCAAGCACGGACAGACTGCCGGTCTGCGCCGCGGCGAGGAACACCTCCATCAGCCGCCGGTGCGCGGTAGAGCTGACCGGCTCCCGGCGTTCCGCAGCCAGATGCTTCCTGGCACGGCTCACCAGCTGACGCGTATTGGCTGCGCTCGTCTCCAGGATGTCCGCGATCTGCTTGTACGGGTAGTCGAAGGCTTCCCTCAGAACGTAAGCAGCCCGTTCCACCGGGTTGAGCTTCTCCAGAAGGAAGAGAACCGCCAGGTCGAGTGCCTCTGCCCGTTCCGCGCCCAACTGCGGATCCACGCTGGTGTCGACCGGCTCCGGAAGCCAGGGCCCGGTGTACGACTCACGCCGCATCCTGGCGGACTGGGCGAGGTTGATCGCCAGACGGGCGGTGACCGTCGCCAGGAACGCCGCCGGCTCCTGGATATCGGCGCGGTTGGTGTTCTGCCACCGCAGCCACGCCTCCTGGACGATGTCCTCGGCTTCCACAGTGCTGCCGAGCACGCGGTACGCGATCCCGAACAGTTGGGGACGCGCTGCGATGAATTCCCCCGTTGCCTGGTCAAGCGAGTCTGCGTCATCCCCGGCGCGCATATAGATGTCCTCCAGCTCTGGATCACCATGCTACAAGCCGTCACAGCGGGACGCGCGCCGCCCCGTGCGGGTTGTCCCGCTCCGCGCGGGCGCGTGCTCTCCCAGGCCCGCCGGCCCCGCGCGGTGGCCGACCGCGGTCCCAGGACGAGGCCGCCGAAGCGAAGCCGGGCGCCGCTGCGGAGTGGTCGAGCCTTCGCCTCCGAAGGGGACGAGCGCATACGAATCCAAGTGGGAAACAGTCGGAAGACCGAGCAGGTATGAATACCGTCACGCTGGACTCCGGCCCTTCTCCTGTCACAGATCCAGTGCCTCTCCTGTCTGTTTTTACGAACCTGAGGCGGCAACACGTGAATGAAGGTGGGGTACCACGCCAATGCCTTACGCAGCTGCAACCTTTACCACTGGCACGACATCGACGAATGAAGCTCGGCGTCTGGGGGCGGGATGCCAACACCACGTGGACACGAAGCGTATTGACGCATTCGGATTCAGTACTGAGCCCCGGCAGGCCGCGCAGCAGAAATTCTGGGAGACAACCATAGCTGCGATAGAGGCCAACGCGCTGATTGCCCAGGAAAAAGCATCTCTGGAACGAGGTCTCCTTCCTACGCCCGCACTGCGTGGAGACGACTTCATGGTCGCCTCGCGCTACGTTCCAGGCCGGACGCACGCGCTGCTGAGCGGTGACTTCTACGACATTGTGCAAACCGAGGATTCGACTGTGCACGTGATCTTGGGAGACGTCTCCGGACACGGAGCGGCGGAAGCCGCTCTCGCGGTTCACCTGCGGGTGGCGTGGCGGACTGCTGTTCTCTGCGGAAAAACCCAGTTCGAGCAACTGTGCATCCTTGAGAGGATCCTGGCCGACGAAAGAGCGGACGACGACACATACAGCACGGTTGTGTCGCTGGTGTTCCCTCCGGGAGGCTTGTCGGTCAGAGCGGTGAGCGCGGGGCACCCAGGGCTCCTGCTGCGAAGGTCCGGGGAAATCAGTTGGGTCGAGCCGCCTGCCGGAATCGCGCTGGGCCTGTTTCCGGGATGCGAAGACTGGACGGCGACGGATATCCCGCTTTCACCGCATGACGGTGTGGTCCTCTTCACCGATGGACTGTTCGAAGGAAAGACTGCCCCGAAGACACGACTCGGCGAAGAGGGCCTGCTGCGGTTGGCGACTCGGCACTCACACCTGCAAGGGCAGGATTTCATTGACGCCTTGGTCCATGGCGCCGCGTCCAAGTCGGCATCCTTCGGGGGCCTGGCGGACGATGTGGCTGTTCTCCATCTGGGCTGGAACGCGGAGAATGGCTGACCGCCCAGGCGCGCTCCGGCCCGGCGTGCCTGATGCAGGCGTCGAGTGACGCCTGCCATTCCCTCGTTTCCTCGGAGTCACCGCCGCGTAGCTGGTCGAGGCCTTCCTGCCAAGGCGTGGGGAGAGGAAGTACGGACGGCGTCGCGGGTACGAACATGCTGCCGGCGGCCGTCGAGAAGAGGTAGGCAGGGAGAAGTCGCCGCGCATCCGCGCGCGTCAGCGCTGCGCGAGCCACTCACCGAAGGACGTGCGACCGATCTGGGCGTCCATGCCTGGGAGAAGCGTGCGTTCCTGCAATCCCTCGGCGAAGAGCCCGGCGCGCCCATCGGAGACGACGCCACGCGTGTCGCCCCCGGCCGCCAGGAGCTTCGTCGTGAGCGTGTCGAGGCCGTACTCTTCCGGTCCTGCCACCTCAAGCGTGCCGTACAGCGGCAGTCCCACCGCGACACGCGCGACCGCGGCAGCGACATCGTCTGTCGCTACAGGACGGATCAGAGCAGGCGCGACGTGCACCTCGTCCTGGTGCGTGTCCGCGAGCGCCATGGCCTCAAGGGTTTCGAAGGACAGCGCGGCACGCACGATCGAGTGAGGGATCGGAGAGCGCCGTACTTGGTCCTCCTGCGTCAGCTTCGCGCGGCAGTAGCCCGACCACAGCCGCTCGGCTCCCACCAGCGACAGGACCACGTGGTGCTCGACGCCCGCCGAGCCGGCCGAGGCCAGGAGATTGGCCGTAGCGGTACGGAAGAACCGCAGGCCGGCTTCTTCGGTGCGCGCGGGCGCATCGGTGACGTCCACCACCACCTCAGCGCCACGCAAGGCCTTGTCGAGACCGGTCCCGGTGATCACATCAACGCCATTTCGGCGTGAAACGGGCACGACTTCCACGCCATGGTCACGGAGCCTGGCCACCGTTTTGGAGCCGATCAGCCCGGTGGCCCCTGCGACAACGACTCTCATCTGAATCCCTTCCCATCGAGGGGTCAGCGACCCCGTTGGCGTCCTGGTGACGGCGAAGTCAGCCACACGCACTACATACGACAGAACGCGCACCGCTGTTGTGACACTGAGTTGGGCTGTCACGATGCGCCCACTGAACGCTGCGGCCACCCGCGCCGGGAGGATCCAGGCGCGCGCTTCGAGCGGAGCTCTCTGGAGCGGCGACATCTGTCACAGAAGCAGGGTGCATTCGGTCTTCACTTCGAGGCGGTCGTGTGAGCCGCCTGGAACGCACGGACGCTGTTACCGCCGCGAGAGATGTTGGTACACCGACCTCACCATCTGGCGGCAAACGGTCGGCTGCCCGTGCAGGACAACAACTTCGGAGGTGCAACACCGTGTCTAGTAAGGACTCAGCGGGCGAGAACAACGAGAAGCCGCGCTCCGAGACGTGGCAGTCCGCGGCGACCATGCTGCAGGACGCCAAGCCGCTGTCCATCCCCGAGGGCGCCTCGGCGATGACCATCCTGGTCGAGTGGGAGCCCGGTGACCCCGGCACTCCGCCGCACCGCCACTCGGGGCCGGCGTTCGGGTACGTGATCGAGGGCGAGGTGCGCTTCGAGCTGGAGGGAGAGCCGGAACGCGTGGTCAAGGCCGGTGAGACGTTCTGGGAGCCGGGCGGCGACGTGATCCATTACCAGGACGGCAACGCCCGGACGGATGCCCGGTGCCGGTTCGTCGTGACCATGCTGTGCCAGCCGGGTGAGCCGATGCTCACGCTGGTCGACGAGGAGGAACTGGCACAGCGGGCCGCTCTGCGTGCTCCGCGCCCCGTGAACTGACCTGCGGCTTCCTGATCAGGCAGGTCGACCGAAGCAGACCCGCTCCGTGGGAGGGCTCGACGCATGGCCTTGTTCACGAGAAAGAATGCGTGAACAAGGCCATCGCACCTGGGAACGGTCGTGACGGTCCACCCAACGCGGTGTTCGCTGAACCGGCAAGCGGTGTGAACCCGTATGAGGCATGGGCCCCACCAGTCGCGGCGCGGGTGATGGCCGACGGCATCGCCGGAAACCACTCGCCCCGCGGACCTCGATGACCGAGCGGCAAGCTCGGGTTGGTTCATCGAGTGTCAGAACGGTCCTGGCCCGATCACGGCCTTGCTGCGCATCAGGAAGTCCGACAGGTAGCTGTCGTGCGGTACGCCAGGCGCCATCAGACAGGTGGGATGACCACCGATATACAGGTTGGAAATGGTCGGTTCGGCGAGCAGAGCGTCCAGGAGAGCGCTGTCGCGGGTCAGGGCCGACAGAACCAGCGTGTGCCGCAATGGTCCGATGCCGTCTTCCCGGCTCCAGGGAGCCAGCCACACGCAGGGAAAGGCGAGCTCGGTTCGTAGCTGTCCCGCATCGGCGTGGTCGACCTGGTGGACGGCAGGTCGCAGAACAGCACTGCCGTCACCGAGATCGTGTGCTACGCCGTTTCCTCCCAGCCAGGCCCGTGTTCCCGCGGCCACTTCCCTGAGGTGAGAACTGACAGCACCGGCCCGGCCGGACGGGCAGACAGGCAGCACCGCCCGCTCGTCCTGCGGAGGCAGGCTGGGCAGCGCGGCCAGGCGGGCAGTGATCGCCTCGGCAAGAGGTGCGGGATCTCCCTCGACGAGCACCGCGGTGGTGTTGACGCATGCCGTGCCACCTTCGGCACTGATCGAGCCCACGATCATGTCCAGATGCTCGCGCCAGTCGGTGTCCGCGGTGATGAGTATCTTCGTCCGGCCCGGACCCTGAGGAAGCACCCGGGAATCGTGCGCGTACTTCGCGATCACGTCGTCGCCGCCGTACACCACAGCACGGTCGGCGCCCCGCACGACGGAGTCGGCCGTCCGGTGATCAGTGGGCAGCAGCACGAGCTGGTCGTCGCGCACGCCTGCCTGACGCAACGCCCCGACCAACCGGTAAGGGGTGAACGGCTCCCGCTGGGAAGGACGGACCGCAACCCGGTAGCCCAGAGTCAGTGCCTCCAGCCACAGACGATGCACGCCGGGATGGTTGCCGGACGCGTTGACGGCGAACACCTCACCCTGACGCACCCAGACGGCGTGCCCGCTGCGCACCGCCGGACCGTCCCAGCCACCGGCCGCCGCGCCCCGCGGTCTGCCTTGCTGAGCGGACGAGTGTGCCTGCCGCAGGAAATGTGCCGTTTCCGCGGTCGCGGCCCGGACCACACTGATGGGAGTACCTGACGTCCGGCTGACGAGATACTCGTACTCCCGCACGCTCAAGCCGTCAATCGTGTCGGAAACGAACGCATCTCCTGCCGTCGCCAGTACGCCGTCGAGCTCGGCGGCCGGTACCGGCTCGGCCCGCCGCAAAGCGGCCATCGCCCGCGTGACATACACCGGCGGCACCAGGCTCAGCCGTGCCACCTCCCGACCGGAGACGTCCGTCACGGGACTCGGGTGACGGGTCCGGTAGGCCCCTCGGGGCCCCAGTGCGTCCAGATGGACAGGCGCGGCGACGGGCATGACCGCCATCAGTAGACCCCTTCGATCACCTTCGCGCCCTTGACGGAGGGCAAGGGCGCGACGTCCGCGACGGCGTCACCGGCGTGGCGTCCGGCGGGGCGGACACGCAGCGCCGTGTCGCGCTCCGCGTTGTTGGGAATCAGCATGGACTTGCTGACATGGCTGACCACAACATGACCCCGCTCGCCGTGAGCCACCGGTTCTCCGGTATCCGGATCCACAACTGACAGGAAGACGTAAGGGGATACAGGGTCGAACACACACGGATCCGATGCGGTGAGTCCAGCTCGCTCCACCAGAGCGGTGAGCATCATGGTGTTGCCATACATGCCAATGACCCGCACATCGGGGAAGACGTCGGTGCGCAGCAGGTCCCGGGTGTCGGGGTCCATGTGAGTACCGCCCCAAATGATGGCCTTGACACGGCTGTTGATGATCTCGACGAGCTCGTCCTCACGGGCGAACCGCTCCAGCAGCGGGGGAGTGGCACCAATGACCTCTACATTCTGGCTGCGCAGTACACGACGGCACTGCTCCACCAGGTGATCGGTGTAGGCGTTGACCTCGTCGGTCCTTCCTGCGGCGACAAGCCGTTTGACCCACCGGGGATCCATGTCGATGGTCAGGCCTGTGCCGCCGAGTCCCGCCGCCGCGCGCTGCAGGACGTCGCCGACGAGATGTGGACCCGTTGGCGCGACGGTCAGCCAATGGGCGCCGACCGGAAGATCATGAGCTCTCAGCCGGCTGTCCACCTGTCGCGCGCTGCGCCGCATCCAGTCGGCGAGCTGTATCACGCGCTTGGGCGCTCCGGTGGTGCCGCCGCTGTCGAAAACGTTCAGTAGCCCGGCGCGAGGACCGTACCCCTTCGGAATCAGGTCCGCGACCGGTACTTCCCGCAGCTCGTCGGCCATGTCGGGGAAAAAGGCAAGGTCCTCGACGCCCTTGACGTCGTGGATCGGGTCGAAGGCGAGGTCTTCGACCCGAGAGAGCCAGTACCGGGAGCCTGTCGCAGGGCCGAAGTGCCACTTCATAGCCGCTCTGACGAACTCGTCCGGATCCACTCCGTCGGATGGATCGGTCTCCAGGACCGTCAGCGACTCGTCCGACATGGGGATGTCCCTTCTCGATGGACCGCGCGTCCTGGCGGCAGCCGGCTGACCTCCGCTGTGCCGAAGTACGGCGTGCGCCGGCCGGTCCCACCACTACGACCGAATGGCCGTGCCGCTTGTGACAACGGCCTTTGCCGCGAGCCGATTTGACCTGATTCGTACGGACGTCAGGATGGCTCGCCCGCTTGACCGGCGTTGCCGCGGCTTGACCGTCGCGCTGGACAACGAGCGCGGCTGTCCCACCGGATCGGCCCGGTGGGACAAGCGGATGTGACGATGCGTCAGAAGATGCCTCAGGTATGCCCTGAGACGGACTGTGGGCGGTCACCACGCACAGGGGAGTGTCTGCCGGTTACGACGTGGTCGACAAGGGAGAACGCTTGGTGATGCCTGACCGTTGGCTGACGGCGTCGCTCGTCCGGCCCCCTGGGTTATTGGGATACGCAGAGTTCGTTGTTCTCCGGGTCTGCGAGTGTGGTCCATACAGAGGGTCCCTGCCTGCCGTGGTGCAGGAACGTGGCGCCCTTGGCGATCAGCCGCTCGACCACGGCTTGGGCATCGTCGGAACCGGTGCGCACGTCCAGGTGGACGCGGTTCTTGACCACTTTGGGCTCCTGCACGAGCTGAAAGAGGACACGCGGTGCGCGGTCCAGGCCCTCCGGATGACGGATCGCGGCGCCGGCCTTCCATACGAGGATGCCCTGGTGGGTGGTGGTGTCGTCCTCACTCGCATGGCCCTCGGCGACCATCCGGCGGATGAACGTCTCGTCGCCCGGCTCCACTTCCCAGCCAAGAGCATCAGCCCACCAGTCGGCAAGCGAGTGCGGGTTGGCCGAGTCAACAGTCACTTGAAAGGTGTATGCCATGGCCAGACTCTACTGAGAAGCCGTGGCCCACGCCGTTGTTTCCCGAGGGAGCCATGGCCGTGACAGGGAGGCAGCCGCGCGGGTCCTTTGAGCGATGACGAAGCGGGCCCGTGCGGCCTTGTCCCATCCTGTCCTGCGCCGAACTCGTGCTCGTCACACCGAAAGCCGTGTTGAATCACTCACCAGCCGAACGCCGTGGCCGGCACGTCCGACTCTCCACAGCCGGCGACGTCTTTACTCCACAAAGTACGAGTCGTGCTTGTCGAAGAACTTGGCGCGCTCGTCATCCGTGGCCTGTGCTAGTTGCGAAAGCCCCTCAAAATACTCTTCACGCGGTGCTCCTGGTGTGAAGAGCAGCAGCATTTCAGCCGGCGCGTCGGAGTCGTTGCGGAAGGCATGCAGTCCGCCCTGCGGTACATGCAAGAAGTCGCCCTGCCGCGCGTCGATCCACTGTGCGCCGTCGAAAAGACGAACGGTACCGTTGAGGATGAAGAAAGACTCCGAGATGGTCTTGTGGAAATGAGTCTTCGGGCCGCCCGCCTTCGCGCTCATCTCGACTCGGTAGAGCCCGAACTCGCCTCGCGTGGAGGTAGTGCTCGCCAGGTAGTGAATGGCATCACCGCCGGCTTTGCCAACATTCGGCGGAGTGTTCGCCGGCCGGAAATTCGCATTGATCTCGCCGTCATCTCCCGAGTACACCTGCTGGGGGTACGACATGAAAACCATCCCTTTCTTACGGTGGCTGCGCGACGACGCGCTGACAGGGAATGCGCGGACCATTCTCGTGGCCGTGAACCGCCGGCTTCTCGCGGGCTGCCCGCGGCCACGCCTCCCACAGGAGAGACCGAGCACCCCCGGCGTGTGTGACACCTTCCAGACCGCCTGCCGGCGGCGAATCCGGGGCCGGCGGTCCTGGACCGCCGCTGCCGCACAGCGGATCAGACGAGTTCAAGTCCCCCGTCGATCGTCAGCACTTGGCCGGTGACGTGCGTGCCCAGCGGATCGGCGATGCGCAGGATCCAGTTCGCGACGTCCTTCGGGTCGCCGAGACGGCCCGTGGGGATGCGGTCACGTTCGTAGGTGAACATCTCGTCGATGGTGTCCTGGGGCAGGCCCGTCGCGGCCAGGACGTCGGTCTTGGTGGGGCCGGGAGCGATCGCGTTGACCCGCACGCCTTCCGGCGCGAGTTCGAGTGCCCAGCTCCGCGTCAGTTGCTCCACGGCGCTCTTGGTGGCGGCGTAGTGGGCTCCTCCGGCCATGGGGCGGTGTCCGTAGGTGCTTGAGACGTTGACGATGGAACCCGACGAGTCGCGGAGGTGCGGCAGGGCCGCATGGGCGAGCATGCTCGGCGCCGTCACATTGAGCTCGAACAGGCTGGTGATCACGGCTCGGTCCGTCTCCGCCAGAGGCATCACGGCAGTGGTGCCGGCGTTGTTCACGAGCACGTCGAGCCGGCCCCACCACTCCACGGCCGTGGCAACGACCGTGTCTGCAGCGCCCTCCTCGCAGATGTTGAGCGGCAGGATCGCGATGTTGGAGTGGGCGCGAGCCGTCTCTTCCAGGGCTTCCTTCCGGCGCCCCACGCCGAGGACGCGTGCCCCTGACTCGGCCAAGGCGATCGAAGTGGCACGACCGATGCCCGATCCTGCCCCTGTGACGATTGCGACGCGGTCCGCGAAGTGTAGGGGTGTAGAGCTGGGCATTGCTTCCCTTTGTTCGATGTTCGTAGGACGTAGAACAACGTAGCAGACGTATGTGTGTGCCAGCGTGTGAGAAGGTGTGGAACATACGGGAAGGTGATGTCACGGGCCGGAGCCCGGGTCGCGGCCCCGGGACGTTTCGCGAGGCGATACCTGCCTCTGGCCTGGGAAGCCAGGCGTTGTCGGCACTGTCGGTACTGCCGTGCGGCTCGTTGAACAGGCAGGCGGAGCCGGGGCGTCAGGCAGGAGCGCCCGGCGGCGAGACCGGCTTGACGGTGGGGCGGCGACGGCCGAGCGCACGCGGTGACTGGGCCGCGCCATGTGCGGACCGCTCGGAGACGGTGTGTGTACGGCCCGCCCGCGCCGACCCCTGGGCTGCGAGGCGGCGAAGTCATGGTTCAGTGGGACCGGTTGGCGCCGGTAGCCCGACTCCCGCCGCGGGTTGGCGCGGCGTGGAGCCGGACCGTACGTGTCCGGCCGGGACAGGGGCCGGTCAGCCGAACTGGCCAGGCTGGTAGTCCCCGGCAGGCTGCTGGTTGATGACGTTGATGCGGTTGTAGGCGTTGATGACGGCGATGAGGGAAATCAGCGCGATCAACTGGTCCTCGTCGAAGTGCTTGGCGGCGTTTGCCCAGACCGTGTCCGTGACACCACCAGCGGCGTCGGCGAGGCGGGTGCCCTGCTCGGTCAGTTCCAGTGCGGCGCGCTCGGCTTCCGTGAAGACCGTGGCCTCACGCCAGACCGCGACCAGGTGGAGGCGCTGCGGGGTTTCTCCCGCCAGAGCGGCGTCCTTGGTGTGCATGTCAGTGCAGAAGCCGCAGCCGTTGATCTGGCTTGCGCGGATCTTCACCAGTTCCTGGACCACGGTCGGCAGCGTTGAGTCCGAAACCGCCTTGCCGGCCGAGTTGATGTGCTTCAGCACCTTCGCGGCGAGAGGGTTGCCGAAGTAGTTGAGACGCGATTCCACAGTGATCTCCTAGCCATGTCGCGGATACACCACTACTGACCGGGACACCCAGGTGAAGTGTGACAGGAAGCCGAGTGTGATGCGCGTCGCACTCTTATCCGCGGTGCAACATGTTCCGGTGCCGCGGACAGTGGTAACGACGGCCGTTCCTCTTCAGGGGACCGACGTTCGTAAGACACCGAACGAGCGGTAATCTGCTTCCCATGCCGGCTCCCTCGTCACCACCCTCCCAGAGCGAGATCACCTTGCCGCGTCTGCTTGGCGCACTCAGTGACCCGACGCGGCTCGGCATAGTCCGGATATTGTCCGACGACGCCGAACGCGGGTGGGGACAGTTGCGCGCACCCGTGGCCAAGTCCACTCTGAGCCATCACCTCAAGGTGCTGCGTGAAGCGGGCGTCACGCGGACCCGCCAGGAAGGCACTCGCTGCTTTGTGACCCTGCGCCGAGACAGCCTTGAGGCGCGCTTCCCCGGACTGTTGCCGGCCCTGCTGTCCGCAGCCGTCGCCGACGGCGTCGGCGAACACGTGACGGAGAGCAACGAGGAGGAGTGACTGTCGCGTTACCGGTCCGCTCCACGCGACAGCACCAATTCACTCCGCTCGGCGGTGCCCGCTGCTCAGCCGGTGCGGATGCGCCGGATACACACCGAGGATGCGTACTTCGGACGAGAAGAAGCCCAGTTCCTGCAGAGCGAGGGCAACGCGGGGCTCGTCAGGGTGTCCTTCGATCTCGACGTAGAAGCGGCTGGGATTCAGCCCGGCACCCATCTGGTAGCTCTCGATCTTGGTGAGGTTCACGGCGCCGCTCGCGAATCCGCCGAGCGCCTTGTAGAGCGCGCTTGGGATGTTCCGTACGCAGAAGAACAGACTCGTCATCGTCGGTTCGTCCGTCCTCGGCGAGAGAGCGGCGTCCCGGGACAGCACGACGAAGCGCGTGGTGTTGTCGGGATCGTCTTCGACCGCCGGCCTGAGCACTTCCAGACCGTAGAGCCGCGCCGCGGCGGGCGGGGCCAGCGCCGCGTGCCGGGGGTCGCCCAGCTCCGCGACTTCACGGGCCGCGCCCGCCGTGTCGTCGCTGACGAGTGTGCGCCAGTCGCCTTCGCGCAGCACCTTCCGGCACTGTCCGAGTGCGTGTACATGGCTGCGCACGCACTCCACCTGATCGAGCGACGTGCCGGGGACGGCCATGAGGTCGAAACGGATGGCGAGGAAATACTCGGCGACGATGAAGAGGCCTGACTCCGGCAGAAGATGGTGCACGTCCGCGACACGCCCGGCCGCGGAGTTGTCCACCGGAATGACCGCCACCTCGGCGGTGCCGAGCGTCACGGCCTCCAGGGCCTGCTCGAAACTCCTGCAGGCAAGCTCGCTGCTCCCGGGATACAGGGCATGGGCAGCGGTCGCCGAATTGGATCCCGGTTCACCCTGGTATGCGACGACCATCACGATGTCGGGCCTTCCGCCGTGGAGGTTGCGTCGCCGGGCGGCAGAAGCTCCACCGCGAACCGCATGCACTGCAGTACCGGCGTACTGCTCTCGATCAGGGACACCAGTGGGTGGTGACCGCTGCTTCTGTGGAAGGGCGCGGCGTATTCGTACGCTGCCGCGACCACCTCGTGGACCATGTTACTGGTCCGCCGCACCGGCGCGGTCAGCGAGTGGCCGAAGGACACCGCGGCACCTGGTGCCACGCTGGAAGCACCGGACGACCGCAGTGTCACCGCCAGACACAGTCGTTCGTCGTGCAGCGCGGCGGCCAGTTCAGCGGCCGCGGCAGCGGCCGGCATGGCCGCCGCGACGGGGAAGGCCGCCTCGTCCTGGGCCAGCGCCGCCAGCGCACCGGTCAGACGGCGGGCGGAGCCGAGTGCCATGGCGGTGACCGCCGTCCACAGGAAGGCAGCGTCTTCGGTCCGTAGCGGCGTGCCCGCTGAGCTGGTGGCGAATCCGCCCGGCACATACACCTTGTCCAGCCGGAACGCCGGCTCGTACGTGTCCGTGCCGCCGGTGACGCGGTGACGGCGCTGCGAGTGCGGCAGCACGTTCGAGGAGACCACGAAGACGTCCGGTCCTCTTTCCACCGTGTCGCTCCGGGGCTGCTGGCAGCGGTCGGTGAGCGGCAGCGCCAGCCACCGTCCCTGCTTCACATCCGACGGTATGCGCCACACCCCCGACAGTGAGAAGCCGCCCGGGACGGGACGGGCGGTGGTGAGGCGACCGTGGTCAGCGGGAAGGGCGGCGGGAAGCGGCGCGGCCCAGTTCCATGCGGCGGTGAACGACTCCCACGCCGCAGCAGGGTCCTGGTGTCCCTCACGCTCGTAGGCGTGCAGCACCTGTGCCAGGTCAGTGCCCGGCCCGACGGCCTCGGCGTGAGTGCCTCGCGAGGCTGTGGCCATATGCCTAGGCAGCTTGATCACCGGCCCAGTGCTTCCGCGTGATGGGGATGACGCTCTCCAATTCCTCTCCGTGCGCGTAGCGGTGGAGCTGCCGCCGCAGGAAGTCCATGGTCATCGGCCGGAACGCGTCGGTGAACGCCGCCACGTGAGGCGTGATCAGCGCACCAGGGAGGTTCCAGAGAGGGTGATCGGCGGGCAGGGGCTCTGGATCGGTCACGTCGAGCGCAACCCGCAGCCGGCCGGCGCGCACCTCTCGGGTTACGGCACTGGTGTCCACGAGTTCACCGCGGGCGGTGTTCACCAGCACCGCCCCGTCCTTCAACAGCGCCAGGGAGTCCGCTCCGAACATGCCGCGCGTCGCTTCTGTCAGCGGTGCGCACAGCACCACCGCGTCCGCCGTGGGCAGCAGTTCGGGCAGCGCTGCCACGCCGTGCACGTGGTCCGCCGGAGTGGTGCGCCCGGCCCGGGCCACTGGCACGACCTCGCATCCGAACGCGTTGAGCCGGGCCGCGACGGCCGTGCCCACGGCCCCGTAGCCGACGACCAGGACGCGCTTGCCGACCAGCGTGGGAAAGATCTTCAGCTTCCATTCATGGTCTGCCTGTTGGCCGATGAAGTGGTCAAGACCGCGCAGGAGGGCCAGCAGAAGTGTGACAGCCAGCTCGGCGGTGGCTTCACGGTGGACTCCTCGCGCGGTGGCCAGCCGCGCGCCGGGCGGCATCGCGTCCAGCAGCGGCGCCATGTTGTCGTATCCCGAGCTGAGGAGCTGGAGGACCTCCAGATTGGCCGTCCGCGGCAGCACATGGCTCAACGCGTACTTCACACCGGGCGCCGGAGGCCCGACGAGGAACCGGACGTCGTTCGGGTCACCAGGCAGCGAGTCGGAACCGTCCCAGTACTGATAGGAGAGTCCCTCCGGCAGGCCGGGAATCTCCCCTGGAGGATAAGGAAGCCACGCGGTCATGCCGTCTTTCATCGTGCATCAGCTTCTTCCGGGTCTTGTCGTGCTGCTCGGGTGACAACCGGCGTGCCGTCCACGTAGCGGAAGCTTCTCTGTGCGATGACCGTCCTCGCGGCACAGGACATGTGGACAGGATGGGCCGGCACCTGTTCCTGTGCTCGCGCGGGCTGTCTTTGAGAGCTGCGTCACAACGTTGCGCGGTCAACGGAACGCCGAACAGCACCGTGTCACACGTTATGTAAGGTTGCAACTTGCTTGACACGGTGCCGAGGAGCCGCCTTTCGCCCGTACGATCTGGCGTATGCCGCTGCCGTTCGGTGCCTGCCGCCGACGGCGGTGTCACGGCTTTCGCGGTCACACGGTCATACGTTGGGCGGGCCGGACTCCGGCCCGCTGAGGTTCAGACGACAACGCCGGTATGCCACTTCGGGCCGGCACTGACCTCAGTACGCCGGCGAGCGGGTGGAGGTTGGTCATGGCGGGGGACAGGGTGCGGCCGGCGTGCGGGACGCGCTGTCGTGGGTCTCGGGCGGACGCGGTGCGCAACCACGGCCGGATCCTTGCGGCCGCCCGGGACTTGTTCGCTCAAGAGGGGTCCCATGTGTCGCTGGACCGCATTGCTCGTCTGGCGGGCGTCAGCAACGCGACGCTGTACCGACACTACGACGGCCGTCAGGAGTTGTTGGCTGACGTCGCGAACAGTATCGCTGACGCGGTGTTGGCCGCGGAGTCACAGGTGCCCGGGAGCGATCCCTTCGTGGTGTTCCGGGGCTTCCTGGGGGTGTTGGCGCGTGAGCGGCCGGCTGCCCTGTTCTGCCTGCCGGATCAGATCGCGGACAGCGCACGGGCTCGCGTGGTGGCTGCGACGCGGCGACAGCTCGGACGGGTTCAGCGGGCAGGGCGAGTGCGCGACGACGTGACCGCCGGAGAAGTGCTGGCAGTTGTGGCACAGCTCGGCCGGCCGCTGCCAGGCGTCAGCTGGCAGGCCGCCGACGAGATGGGACCGCGTCTGCTTCAGCTGTTCGCCGACGGTCTGGCCGTCGCGGGCCGCGCGGGACGCTCTCCTGCCGCGCCCATGGCCGGCCCATGACCCGGGAGGTGCTCGGCCTTGTGGTCTGCGAGCGCGGCCTTCCCCCGGCCCGCCACCTGACCATGTGGCTCATGCGCGTGACCGCACGGATCGGAAACGCGTAGGAAGGGACGGCCGAGGCCGGCTTCCGCCGTCGCTGGACCGCAGGGCTGTCCGGTAATCCCCGGCGGGCGCGCGACGACGGCTATGGCACCTCGCCGCGTTGTCGGCACACCTCCATACGCCCAGCATGGGAACGCCCGTCCGCCTTCCTGCGCCCCGCATCTGACGCCGCGCGCTGATCCGCCAGGGATTACGGGACGGCCCTCAGCCATCGAGGACGGAGAGGAGCTGAAGGCTTGTATGGCTCTGCGTGCCCGGTACCGCGGTGAACACCAGAAGTCGCTGCGACTGGTCGGGGTCGACGAGCGTCTGGCAGTGCAGCTCCAGCGCTCCCAGCTTCGGGTGCTGGAAGCGTTTGGGCGCGCAGTACGGTCCGAGTACCGGGTGCTCACGCCAGAGCGCGGCGAATTCAGGGCTGGCTGCCCGCAGTGCGTCGACGAGGTCGGCGGTGCGCGAGTCACCGCCGTCCCGCGCATACGCGCCATGGAGATCCGCCACCAGCAGACGGCTCTGTGCGGCGCGGTCGCTCTCGGGATGGATCAGCCGGGAGGCTGGATCGGTGAACCACCGATAGTGCAGACTCCGGGCCCGTCCGGTGAAGGCGGTCGCGTCACCCAACAGCGCGACCGCCATGCGCGTCTGCTTCAGCGTCTGGCCCAGGTGGTTGACCACCTGCGCGGGAGTGTCCTCAAGCCGGTCGAGGATGCGCATCATCCCCGGGTTGAGGTGATCGCCGCGCCGCACCCTTTGAGGAACGGCGTGGCCGGCGAGCTGAAACAGATGATCACGTTCCTCAAGAGACAGATGGAGACCGCGGGCGATCGCGGCAAGCATCTGTTCCGAGGGATGAGGTCCCCGCGGCTGTTCGATCCTGCTGTAGTAGTCGGCCGACATGTCGCACAGCGCGGCGACTTCCTCTCGACGCAGACCGCCGGTACGCCGACGTCGCCCGCGTGGCAGTCCGACGTCCTCCGGCTGGAGCGCCGCTCGCCGTGCTCTGAGAAAGGCCGCCAATTCGGCTCTGTCCACTGTTGCTTGTCCTGTTCGTTCAAAGAGGATCTTCCTGACGGCACCGGCTGCCTCAGACGGCTGCGAAACGGTGCTCCGCCATGGACGGACAGAGCATGGCAGGAGCCACCTGGGGTCATTCCGCCGGAAGCGCCGGTCTGGCGCCGACCCGGCCATGACTCCCTGTAACAAGGTGTTGCTTCACACGGTATGTTCGCTGTACGTGCCTCGATACATGGTTGCATATCTGTACCTCGGCACTCATGGCGTTGGACCGGACGCCGAACGCCGTGACGCACCGGTGTCCTTCTTGTATGCCGAAGACATCTCGCCCGGCGGAGGGCTGTCCCGTAATCCCCGGCGGGCGCGCGACGACCCCCACGGCGCCTCGCCGCGTTGTCGGAACGCCCGAATACGTCCAGTATGTGAGCGCCCCTCCGTCTTGCGATCCACCGCGTCTGACGCCGCGCGCTGATCCACCAGGGATTACGGGACAGCCCTTGGACGAAATACATGGGCCCGGTCGCCTTCGTCGGTCATCGACGCATTCTTGATCAAGACCACCATGCGGTTGACACTCAGAATGAGTGAGTGGTTAAGTACTCACAGACGAGCAAGTCCAACGGATCGAGAGAGGCTGCCCGCCCGTCGGGCTGCGGCCACCTGGTCGCGGCCCCTCGCAGCCATAGTCGAACGGTCCGTGAAGCGCCGCATTGAAAAGCACCTCGGGGTCGACGGCCCCTTCGTCCCTGACGGCATAAGGCTGCCTCACCTTGGTCGCTTTAGTGAGTGGTCAACCACGCAAGGAGAAGTTGAATGAAGCCGACCGTAGCGGGCGGACCAGCGCTCGCCGTCCTGGCCGGGGCCCAGTTCGTCGTGACGATGAGCACTTCCATCGTCAATGTGGCCCTGCCGTCCGTCCGGGACGGTGTCGGCTTGTCGGACGCCGGCATGTCGTGGGTCGTCAACGCGTACGGCCTGGCCTTCGGAGCACTGCTCCTGCTCGGCGGAAGGGCCGCCGACCTCTTCGGCCGGCGCCGGGTCCTTCTCGCGGGGCTCGCCGTGTTCGCCGCGGCCTCTCTCACCGCCGGGCTGTCCACGACACCGGGTCTGTTGATCACATCCCGCACGCTTCAGGGGCTCGGCGCCGCTGCCGTGGCACCGGCCGCGCTCGCCCTGGTCATGGGCCTCTTCCCGCCGGGGCCGGGGCGGGGCAGAGCGCTCGGGGTGTGGGGAGCGGTTTCCGGTGCGGGCGGCGCGGCCGGGGTCCTGGCCGGCGGGCTGCTCACGCAAGGGCTGGGCTGGCCGTCGATCTTCTACGTGTCGAGCATCGGCGCCGTCCTCGTGGCCGCCGCGGTCGCCGTGCTGGTGCCCGCCACTGCGGCGTCCGGCGGGCCCGGCAACCGGCTGGACCTCGCGGGTACGTTCACCGTGACGCTGGGGCTCGTCGCGCTGGTCTACGGACTCACCACCGCCCGCCAGTCCGGCTGGACCTCTCCGCTTGTGCTCGGCACGCTGGGAGGCGGAGCGGTCCTGCTGGTGCTGTTCTCCTTCGTGGAGCGCCGCCACAGCACCCCTCTGCTGCCCCGGCGCCTGTTCTCCCAGGGGCTGGTCGTGCCCGCCAACGGAGCGATGGCCCTGCTCGGTGCGGTGTGGATCGGCCTGTTCTTCTTCCTGCCCCTCTACCACCAGCAGGTCCTCGGCGCAGGCCCACTGGAGACCGGCGTGTCCCAACTGCCCCTCGGCGCGGCGAACATAGCCGGTTCCTTCCTCGCGCCTCGGCTCGCCCGCCGCCTCGGGCCGCATGTGACGCTCGCCGCCGGGTTGCTGAGTCAGGCCGTCGGACTCCTGTGGCTGACCCGCGTCTCCGCACAGGGCAGCTTCGCCGCTGACCTGCTCGGGCCCGTCGTCGTCATCGGCCTCGGCCTGGGAATCGCCTTCGTACAACTCACCGCCGCGGCCGTCACCGGCGTCCGGCCCGCGGACTCCGGTCTGGCGGGCGGCCTGGTCAACACCAGCCGTCAGATCGGCGGCTCGATAGGCCTGGCGGTCTTGAGCACCCTGGCCGCTTCGACCACCGCGGCGGCCGAAACCCACCACATCGGTCACGCCGAAGCACTCACCGAGGGCTACCGGACCGCGTTCCTCCTCTCGGCCGCCCTCATCGTCGCCGCGGCCGCACTCACCCCGCTCCTCGCCCGCCGAACGGCCCGGCACAACGAAACGGACGCGACACGGGCCCTTCGTGCTGCCGCTCCGCGCCCTTTCCGCGCCCGCCGGTGAACCGGCGCTCCGCGCGGAGCCGCGACGACATCCCTGGCCACCACAGCACCACTCCCACCGATCTGAGCGCCATCCGCACTCCCGAAGGAGCAACCACCATGACGACACACCTCACCCACTTCGTCGACGAGACGGCCCCTGTCATCGTCCGCGTGTCGACGACGATCAACGCCGCGCTGGCGAAGGTGTGGGACATCCACACCGACATCGGTGCGTGGGCCACCTGGAACCCCGACATCTCGCAGGCCGAGTTCGCCGGCCCGCTCGTCCCCGGCGAGACCTTCCACTGGCTCACCCACGGCCTCGACATCACCTCCACCGTCCGTGAGGTCGTGCCCGCCGAGCGCATCGTCTGGGGCGGCCCCGCACACGGCATCGACGGCGTCCACGTATGGATGTTCGACGAGAAGGACGGCGTGGTGACCGTCCGCACCGAGGAGTCCTGGAGCGGCGCACCCATCGAGGCCCAGCCCGCGGCCATGGAGCAGGCACTCCGCCAGTCCCTGGAGAGCTGGCTCGGTCACCTGAAGTCGGAAGCCGAACAGCGCTGAGGCGTGTTCCGAACCGCGCTCCGTCGCGACCACCGGCCCCACCCCACCACTCCCTGTCCCCGTTCCCACTTCCTTGATCAGAGAGGCCGTTTCCGTGTTCGAACCACTTTTCATCATCGACCTGACCATCACTCTCCTCACTCTGGTCACCGCGCTCATGGCCGGTCGCAGGGCCGGCCGGCTCGCCCGCGCCACCGACGACGGAGCGGCGCAGGCGACGCGTCGCCTGCGGCGCGCGCTGTACGGCACCGTGGCGCTGACAGCGCTTCGTCTGGTGGTCGCGGGCCTGCTCCTGACCGGCGGCTGGAATCTCGCCTCGAACCGCCTTGTGGTGGTCCTGCCTCCGGCGGTGCTGGGCCTGGCCTGGGCGGTGACTGCCGAACGCCGTAACGCCCGCCACGGCACGGTGGGCCTCGCGCCCGCCGTACACACCGGGGTGGCCGGTGTGCTGCTCTCCGCCTACTGGCTGCTGGTGCCGTCGGGCCCCGGCGACACACCGGCGTCGGTCCTGATATCCGTCGCGGTGCTCGCGGCGGTCGCGGCTGGATCGACAGTCCTGGCCCGCCTCCGCGCCGCGCGCACCGGGTACGGAGCGGTCCACGCGCCCTGGCTCGCACTGGGCCTGGTGCTCGCCCTGGGCAGTGTCTCCTTCCTCGGATACCAGGGCAGTCTGTCGCGGCCGGCCGGTCACCAGGCGGGGCCCATGGACTGGGGCGGCGGCGCCGTACCCGCGCAGAACAGCGCGGCGGACGCGCACCAGGGCCATGGTGCGCAGCACACCGGCCACGACAGCAGCGGCGGAAGCGCGGGTACGCGCGATGTCGAGGATCTCACCGGCCCCCGTGCCCGCACTCCTGACGTCCGTTACACCCTGACCGCCGCGCACCGGACCGTGAAGCTCGCCTCCGGCACGACCGTGGATGCCCTCACTTTCAACGGCACCTCACCAGGGCCCGAACTGCGGGTGCGGCAGGGCGAGCTGTTGGAGGTGACGCTCGTCAACAAGGACGTGAAGGAGGGTGTCACCGTGCACTGGCACGGCGTCGACGTGCCCAACGCAGAAGACGGCGTGCCCGGCGTGACTCAGGACGCTGTTGTGCCCGGCGGCCGCCACGTGTACCGCTTCGTACCCGACCGTGCCGGCACCTTCTGGTACCACACCCACCGCGACGCGGCCCAGACCGTGAAGCGGGGACTGTTCGGAGCACTTGTCGTCGAACCGCCCGCCGATGCCACGCCCGCCGGATCCGCGTCCTCCGGGCAGCAGCCGTACGAGCGTGTCGTGTTCACGCACCTGTGGCCCGGCAAGGGCACGCAGGATCTGGTGCCCGCCTTCGACGCCGCCGACACCGTCCGCAGCACGTCCGTCGCGCCGGGCCGTCCCGTACGTCTGCGGCTGATCAACAGCTCCGACGAACCGCAGCGCATCCTGCTGGGCGGCGCTCCCTTCACCGTCGTGGCCATTGACGGCAACGCCCTCAACCGCCCCGCCGCGCTCAAGGCCCGGACCGACCTCCTGCTGCCCGCGGGCGGCCGTCTCGATGTCGCCTTCACCATGGGGCGTGAAGACTTCAGCCTGCGCCTCGACGGAGCCGAGACACCCAACCGGGCCGGGCTGGCCCTCAATCCCGGTCCCTCGAAGGCCCCGGCCGAACTGAGCCGCGGCACCCTTTTCGATCCCCTTGCCTACGGCGAGCCCACCTCCGGTCAGCCGGCCGGGACAGACAGGGCGGACCGCCGTTTCGAGATGGTCTTCGACAACGGATTCGGGTTCTTCGACGGCGGCTTCACCTTCGCCAACACCATCAACGGGCGGCTCTATCCGAATGTGCCGACCCTGATGGTCACCGAAGGCGACACCGTACGGATGCGGATCACCAACCGCAGCATCATGGACCACCCGGTCCACCTCCATGGCCACCGGGTACGTGTCCTGAGCCGTAACGGTGACGCGGTCACCGGCAGTCCCTGGTACACCGACACGCTCAACGTCGCGCCCGGCGAGGTCTTCGAGATCGTCTTCAGCGCCGACAACCCGGGCATCTGGATGGACCACTGCCACAACCAGGAACACGCCGCCGCCGGCATGGTGATGCACCTCGCCTACACGGGCATCACCAGCGACTTGCACGGCAACGGCCACTCTCCCGAATGAACAGCAAACCTCGACACCGGCTCCACACCACTGCCGCACCGCGCCCGCACAGAAGCAGGCGTCATCGCCGGGCTCCACGCTTGACACAGAAAAGAGTGAGTGGTTGAGTACTCACATGAAGACCGAGCGACGCCAACTGTCCACAGCCGAGGAACGCCGGGAAACGGTGCTGCGCACCGCCATCGGGGCCTTCGCCGCCCGAGGATACTTCGGGACCACCACCACGGAGGTGGGCAAGGCCGCCGGTATCTCTCAGGCTTACGTCTACCGCCTCTTCCCGAACAAGGAAGTCCTGTTCACCGCGGTTGTCGAGCACTGCTTCGTGCGGGTCCGCGCGGCCCTCGAAGTCGGAGCGGCCAAGGCCGAGAGCGGCACTCCCGAGGCGGTGCTCGCTTCGATGGGTGACGCGTACGCCCACCTGATCAGCGACAACGACCTCATGCTGGTCCAGTTGCACGCCCAGGCGGCCGCGGTCTCCGAGCCGGCGATCAGGGAAGCGGTACGGGCGGGGTACGCCCGCACGGTCGAGTACGTCCGCAGCGCCTCGGGCGGCGACGACCAGCAGGTGCAGCAGTTCTTCGCCACCGGCATGCTCTGCCACCTGCTGGTCTCCATCGACGCCGAGTCGGTGTCCGCGCCCTGGACCCGCACCCTGACGGCCGGGATCACGCACTACTGACGCGACGCCCGGATGGGCGGCCGTCAGTCCGCGGACTTGGCGGCGGCCCATCTTTTGCGCCATTTAGTGAGTGGTCAACCACGCACATCTTTCTCCTTCGTCGAATTCCTCCCGAGACCGAGGTTCATCATGGCCAGCAAGCCCTATCTGACCGGTCACTACACGCCCGTCGCCGACGAGATCACCGCCACCGAACTGACGGTGGAGGGTGCTCTGCCGCCCGAGCTGACCGGCCGACTGATCCGCAACAGCCACAACCCCAAGCCCGGTATCACTCCGAGCCACTGGTTCAAGGGCAGCGGCATGGTCCACGGCATCCGGCTGAACGAGGGCCGCGCCGAGTGGTACCGCAACCGGTGGGTCCACACTCCCGCTCTGGACGGCGCCCCCTATATGACCGAACACGGGCCGGACCTGAGCGTGAGCACCGCCGGCACGCATGTCATCGAGCACGGCGGGCGGCTCCTGGCGCTGTCCGAGGCGGCGCTGCCCTTCGAGCTGACAGCCGAGCTGGAGACGGTGGGTGCCTACGACTTCGGCGGCAGGCTGACCTCCGCCATGACCGCGCACCCCAAAGAGGACCCGGCCACCGGCGAGCTGCACTTCTTCGCCTCCTCGCCCTTCCCGCCGTTCCTGATCCATCATGTCGCCTCCGCCGACGGCCAGGTGTTCGACAGCCAAGAGGTGCCCGGTGCGAGCGCCGCGCTGAAGCACGATTTCGCGATCACCGAGCACTACGTGATCTTCCTGGAGGGCTCGGTCACCTTCGACCCCGCCGAGCACTCGGGCATTCCCTACACCTGGAGCGACGCGCAGGCCTCACGGATCGGGGTCATGCCACGCGGGACGGGCGGCGCGCGGGAGATCCGCTGGTTCGGGATCGGCCAGGGGTACGGCATGCACTTCGCCAACGCCTACGAGGACGCCAACGGGCGGATCGTTGTGGAGGGCCCCACCGTGGGCCGTGAGGGGTGGCAGCGCTCCTGGAACTGGTGGGTCGGAGCCCCGGACCGCGGCGCCGAGCCGAACTCCGGCTCGCGCGGCCGCCGCTGGACGCTCGACCTGGCGGCAGGGGTCGTCAAGGAGGAGCAGACCGACGACCTGACGGTGGAGTTCCCGACCATCAACGACAACTTCACCGGCCGCGAGCACCGCTACCAGTACGCCCTGTCCTTCCCCGACGACCTCGGCATCGGCAACCACACCCTGGTGAAGTACGACCGCACCACCGGCGGTCGCCAGCTCCTGCCCTTCGGCAACGGACAGTTGCCCAGCGAAGCCGTGTTCGTCCAGGCGGACGGCGCCACCGGTGAGGACGCCGGCTACCTCCTCACCGTCGTCAGTGACCTGAACGCCAACGCCTCGAAGATATTGGTCCTGGACGCCTCCGACCTCACCGTGCCTCCAGTCGCCACGATCCACCTTCCCCGTCGCGTGCCCGCGATGATCCACGGCTCCTGGATCCCCGACTCCGCACTCTGAAATCTCAACCGGCATCCGACGCACGCCCTCGCGGTACCCGGTGCCCAGCGCCTTCAGCTCCCACCTCACCTCGCCGCACCATCAGTCACACTGTCCAAGGAGAGCCATGAAGAACCTCAGCGGCCGCAATGCCGACACGGATCCCACGAGTGAAAACGCCTCCCCGTTCGCTTCGTCCACCGTCACCGAAGCCGTACTGCCCGGTGTCGTGGAGCCCGGCGGCATCCAGCTCCGCACCCGGCCCGCCCGGCCGGCCGGCCCGGGGCAGGTGGTGCTGGCGATGGAGGCCGCCGGAGTCTCCTTCGCCGAGCAGCAGATGCGGCGCGGCAAGTACTACGACCAGCCGCCCTTCCCCTTCGTCCCCGGCTACGACCTCATCGGGCGAGCCGTCGATGTGGGTGAGCGCGTGTCCAGGGACCTGCTGGGGCGGCGCTTCGCGGTCCTGACCAAGACCGGCGCCTGGGCCAGCCATGTCACGGTCGATGCCGGTGATCTGACCGAGGTACCGGAGTCGGTCGACTCCGCCGGCGCGGAAACCTTCGTGGTCAACGGCATCACCGCCTGGCAGATGCTCCACCGGCTCGCCAAGGTCCGCGCCGGAGGCACCGTGCTTGTGCTGGGTGCGAACGGCGGCGTGGGCTCCACGCTCGTGCAGCTCGCCCGGATCGCGGGCGCGCGGGTCGTCGGGACCGCCTCGGCCAAGCACCACGACGCCGTCCAGGCTCTGGGAGCCACGCCCGTCGACTACCGGGCCGCCGACCTCGACGACCGGCTGCGCACACTGGCTCCCCACGGTTATGACGCGGTGTTCGACCACGTGGGCGGCGAGGGCATCGTGGACTCCTTCCGCCTGCTCGCGCCCAAGGGCACGCTCGTGTCCTACGGCACGGCTTCGACCCGTGATGTCCAGGGCTCCTCCAGGGCCCCGGTCCTCAAGCTGTTCGGCCGTCTGATGCTGTGGAACGCACTGCCCAATGGCAAGAGCGCCCACTTCTACAACATCTGGGCCGGCCGGCGCAGGCTCGACACGTTCCGTACCAAGCTGCGCGCCGACCTGACGCAGGTCTTCGCACTGCTCGCCCAGGGCGCCCTCACACCTCAGGTCGCCGCACGCATCCCTCTCACCCAGGTCGGCGAAGCGGTACGGCTGGCCGAATCCGGCACCGTGGTGGGCAAGGTCGTTCTGGTACCGGAGGATGACGCCTGAGAACGCCAACTCGGCTCGGATGCCTCCCGCGGCCGGTCATCCATGCTCGCCGGCACGCCCTCTCCTGCGCACCAAGAGCCGTGCGGAGGAGAGGGCTTCGCCGTGTGGAGCATCAGAGATCTTCCGGTGCTGAGACCAGGACAGTCTTCCGGTGGGAGGGCTGGTTCTGGTGATGACCAGCGCCGTCCTCGCGCTGGACCGGGTGATCCGGTTCGACCTGTCCACCCTGATCGGGGGAGCGGTCTTCGGTCCCGAGCCACAGATCGGGACCGAAGACCTCGTAGTGGATGTGTGCGGGAGACACTCCTCGTGCCAGCAGTTGGGTTCTCACGGTCCGCATGAACGGCAGCGGGCCGCAGAGGTAGGCGTGCACGTTGTCGGGCAGGGAGATCCGGGAGATGTCGACCAGACCGGTGAGGTCCTCCGGGTCCGCGCCGTGTGGCCTCTCGTACCAGAAGTGGGTGCGACCGTCGGCGAGCCGGCCGGTCAGGTTCTTCTGCTGGGTGCGCAGCGCGTGCTCGGCGGCGGTGCGGTCGCCGTGGACGACGGTCACAGCGCCGCGGTGTCCTTGTACGGCCAACTGCTCCAGCATGGCGAGCATGGGAGTGCAGCCGATTCCGGCGGAAGCGAGCAACAGCGGGGCGGTGGTGTCCTTGATGACCAGGTCGCCGTACGGAGCCGAGACGTTGAGTGTGTCGCCCTCGTGGAGGTGTTCGTGGAGGTGATTGGACACTTCACCGTCCGGGTTGCCGCGTCCGTGGACACGTTTGACGGTGATGTGCCGAGTGTCGTCCTCTCCGGCGGCTCGGGAGAGGCTGTACTGGCGTATCTGGTTTGCTCCGTCCGGCAATTGGACCTGCACGGACACGTACTGCCCAGGCCGGAAGGCGGGAGCGCCGGCATGGTCGGCGGGTGTCAGGGCGAAGCTCGTCACATCGTCGGTCTCCTGTGTGCGAGCGGTGACGGTCCATGGTCTCCAGGTGCTGCCGACGAGCACTCCGTGCTGTGCGTAGAGACGCTGCTCGATGCGGATGAGGCTGTTGGCCATCAGCCAGTACACATCGCTCCAGACCGCGGCCACTTCGGCTGTGAACGGATCACCGAGCACCTCGCCGATGGCGGCTGTCAGATGCTCGTGCACCACCGGATACTGCCCCGGGCTGATGCCCAGTGAGGCGTGCTTGTTGGCGATGCGGCTGAGCAGCACATCGGGCCGCTGGTCCGGATTGTGCACCAGTGTGCCGGCGAAGGACGCGAACGCGCCGGCCAGTGCCTGCTGTTGGGAGCCGACGGCCTGGTTGCCGCGGTTGAACAGGTTCCGCAGCAGCCCGGGGTGAGCCGCGAAGAGCCGGTCGTAGAAGCGTTTGGAGATTTCCCCGAGGGCGCTTTCCACCAAGGGAAGAGTGTCACGGACGACAGCCGTGGACGCATCGCTGAGCATGGGAACTCCTCAATGGCATAGAATATGCATCGTAGATGAATGTTTTTTCTCAAGGCTGAGCCCGCCTGGTGACGGCGTCGCCAACCGCCGACGCGTGACAACGCCAAGCGAAGATCGGCGACAACCGTGGAAGGCGCTACAGGCTGATCAGGTGTTCCTGCCGACCAGGCTGACCAGAATCGGTCCCGTCGGTGACCCGGCCAGGTCTTCCACCGTCAATGGATCCAATGAGAGGTAGAAGGCCTCCTGGGCCTGGCGCAGTGCCCCGCGCAGCCGGCACGCCGCGTTGAGTGGGCATGGCGTGGCCCCTTCGCAGTCGACGACGTCACCCTCACCCTCCAGGCGTCGCACCAGACCTCCGACGGACGCCCGCCGCCCGGAGGCGGTGATCACCAGTCCGCCGCCGCGGCCCCGGCGCGTCTCCACCAGACCGAAATGCTGCAACTGGGCCACTACCTTTGTCAGGTGTGAGTACGGGACCCGCATCGCGTCGGCGATCTTCCGGATCGTCGACGACTCGTCTCCCATGACGGTGAGAGACATGACGACCCTCAGTGCGAGGTCGGTGGACTTGGTGAGCCTCATGGGCACACGTTAACATGCATTTCAGATGCACCTTAAAGGGGTCGGTCGGCTGCCCGGAGATGTTCGTGCAGCCGAGAGTCCCCGGGCGGCGGTG
This sequence comes from Streptomyces sp. AK02-01A, assembly GCF_033795305.1. Lineage (NCBI taxonomy): Bacteria > Bacillati > Actinomycetota > Actinomycetes > Kitasatosporales > Streptomycetaceae > Streptomyces > Streptomyces sp. AK02-01A. Next base: position 29,588 of record NZ_JARBAE010000023.1, on the reverse strand, counting down.
CGGCGCCTCGAAGGGCGAGGCTCTCGACCGGAAGAGATCGGCGCCGGCTCTCGCGCTCACCCGCGTGGCTTCCTGAGGTGTGACAGTCGCGACGTCCGTGCCACGCGGTGCTTGCCGCCGCCCTGCCCGCTCCCGTATGTTCGCAGTCCCACTCGCCCATTTTCGATAGAGTGCCAAGTAATGTCGAAATACACCCATGACTGGGAGACGGCAACGCTCGTCCTGACACTGCCGTCCAGGTCTGTCATCGCTCACCACGTACACGATGAACACCAACTGGTGTATGCCAGCGCCGGCGTCATCGCTGTGACCACCGCGGCCGGAAGCTGGATCGCGCCGTCAAACCGCGGCATCTGGATCCCCGCCGGCGCCACCCACCAACACCGTGCCTACGGCCCCACCAAGCTGCACGGAGTGGGGCTCCCGGCGGACTGCAACCCTTTGGGCCTGAGCAACCCAGCGGTCGTGGCGGTGGACCCGCTACTGCGCGAACTGATCATCCGCTACACCGCGCCGGCCACCGCCGAGGACGACCCAGCCAGACGAGCGCGCATATTGGAGGTTCTGCTCGACGAGGTCTCCCTCTCTCCTCAACAGCCGATACGACTTCCCACCGCCGTTGACCCGCGTCTCGTCGAGGCATGCCGGCACGTAGAAGCGCAGCTGGGCGCACCGATCGACCTTGAACATCTGGCGCGGCTCTGTGGTTCGAGCTCGCGGACGCTGGCCCGGCTTTTTCGGGAGGAGATGGCGATGAGTTACGTGCAGTGGCGCACTCAGCTACGCCTGCACCACGCTGTGCGGATGCTCGCGGACGACATCCCGGTCGGGACCGTCGCACACCGATGCGGCTGGAAGTCCGCCAGCTCGTTCGTCGTCGTCTTCCGTCGCACGTTCGGGCATACGCCCGGTGGCAGGCAGCCACGCCAGTGAGCCTCCGCCACCTTGAAGACGCAGGTCAAAGGGCTGGCGTGACGGTCGCCCCAGGTTCTCACGCTGGTCGGAGGCGGCAGTCTCCGGACTGCCGGGGTCAGGACCAGGCGATCTCGCCATGGCGGTCGATGAAGCGTCCGGTGCCGGCGCCGGGTTCCTCGGTGGCGAGGGCGACGATCGCGTCCGTGCCCTCGGTGAGGGTCTGAGAGCCGCTGTGACCGTTGATGTCGGTCGCGGTGTAGCCGGGGTCGGCGGCGTTGACGCGAATGCCCTTGAGCCCCTTGGCGTACTGCGTGGTCAACATCGTCAGCGCCGCCTTCGAGGAGGCGTACAGCGGCACGACGACGTGCGACTCGGACCGGCCGGGGTCGTGGGTGAAGGCGAGGGAGCCCATGCCGCTGCTGACGTTGATGATCACGGGGTCGTCCGAACGGCGCAGCAGCGGCAGGAACGCGGTGGTGGTGCGGACGACGCCGATGACGTTGACGTCGAGGACGGCGCGGGCGTCGGCGGCGGTGAGGTCGCCGGGATCACCGAAGGGACCCTGTACCCCCGCGTTGTTGATCAGGACGTCGATCCTGCCCTCGTGCTCGGCGACGTCCGCGGCGGCGGCGGCCACGGACGCGTCGTCGGTCACGTCGACGGGGACGAAGCGTGCGCCCAGCGCGGCGGCTGCCTCCTCACCCCGCTCTCGGTCGCGGGCTCCCAGGAGAACGGTGTGACCGCAGGCGATGAGGCGGCGGGCGGTCTCGCGGCCGATGCCCTTGTTGGCTCCGGTGATGAAAGTGATCGTCATGCCTTCGATGGTTGCCTGGACGAGGGAGCTGGACCAGGGACGCTTCGACGGTGGGAAGACCAGTACCACCCTCGCGCCCCCGCATGTGATCGGGGACGCGGGAGGATGGAGGGCATGACGACGACACCCCCCGGGGCCGGACTGGGCGCGGCGATCCGCACATGGCGGAACCGGCTGCCCCCGTCGGCCGCCGGGCTGCCGGTCGTCCGCAAGCGCCGGGCTGTCGGGCTGCGGCGCGAGGAACTGGCTGACCTGGCCGGAGTGTCGGTCGACTACGTCGTGCGTCTGGAGCAGGGGCGGGCCACGACACCCTCGGCGTCGGTGGTGGCGTCCCTGGCACGCGCCCTCCAGTTGTCCACTGCCGAGCGGGACCACCTCTACCGGCTGGCCCGGATCGTGCCGCCGGCGGACGGCACGATCTGCGACCATCTCCCGTCCGGTATGCAACGAGTGCTCGTCCGCCTCGGAGACGTACCGGTTGCCGTGTTCGCGGCGGACTGGCAACTGGTGTGGTGGAACCACGGGTGGGCCGCCCTGCTGGGCGACCCCTTGGCCTCGCCGCCGTGGATGCGCAACTTCGCCCGCGACAGGTTCCCGGTGGGCGCCGATCACACCCCCCTCGTGCTGTGGCCGGTCACCGATACGGACCCCGACACCACCGACGCCGCCCTCGTCTCCGACCTGCGCCGCGCCACCGGCCGCTTCCCCCGGGACAGTCGCCTGGCCGCGCTGGTCCGCGACCTGAACGCGGGCAACGAGAGGTTCGCCGAGTTGTGGGCGAAGGGAGAGGTGACCGCGAACCGCGAGGTCCGCAAGACGGTCGACCACCCGTCGGTGGGCCCGGTCACGGTGGACTGCGATGTCCTGACCGACGGCGACACCGAGCTCAAGATCGTCATCATGACCGCCGCGCCGGGCAGCGAGGACGAGACCAAACTCCAGCTCACCACCGTCGTCGGCCCACCGGCCGGCACGCGCAACTGATCCGCGCCGCGCGTCGGCCGACCGGCGGCTCACGGTCCCCTGTCAATCGCTTCGCGTCGTGGGGAACCTTTCAAGCGGCCAACTCCACGGAGGGGTCGGCAGTGGGACACGGCGCGACGAGACGCCCTTGGCCAATCGCCGGACCCGTCGAACACGGCCTGAACCTCGTCAGCTCGCCGATTCTTGCCCGCTGCGGCTGGGCGCCCTTCTACGATCCGGTGCATGGATCCCGAACTACTGAAACGGATCACCGCGCGGCGCGCGGAACTGGACGAACTCGAAGAACGGCTGGCTGCCCGCTTGATTACCAGTGCCGTCTGCCGCTGTCCACGCGCACCGTCAACCACCTCGCCGATCTACTGCGACGCCATCTGAAGGCAATACGGTCCAGGTGGCGGATCCTGCCGCCCGGGAGGATCACGGTGGTCGTCCTGACCGTGCTGCGCCACGACCGGCGCCTGGCCGACATGGCCGGCGGCAACAACGTGTCCGAGTCCACCGTCCGCCGCTGGCACGACGAGCTGATCGCCCTCCTCGCCGCGCAGGCTCCGCGTCTGGACCGCGCTCTGAAGAAGATCGCCAAGCAGGGCCGGGAGGTAGTCCTGATCGACGGCACCCTCATCCCCACCCGGCGCCGCACAGGAAAAGCCGACCGACGAAACTACTCCGGCAAACACCGTCATCACGGCCTGCACTTCCTCGCCCTGACCGACGAGAAAGGCCGCCTGACCTGGATATCCGCCGCCCGGCCCGGCTGCACCCACGACAACACCGCCGCCCGCCATGACCACATTCTGGCCCACCTGCGCGCCGCCGGTCTCGGCGCACTGGCGGACCTCGGCTTCCGCGGCCTGGACAACGACGTACGCGACCTCGTGATCGTCACCGGCTTCACAGCCACCCGCGCTCACAAGCTCACCCCCGGCCAGAAGACCGCCAACCGTGTCCTCGCCACCGGACGCGCACCGGTCGAACACGGATTCGCCCACCTCAAGAACTGGCGGACCCTCACCAAACTCCGCACCGACCCCGCCCGCGCCACCCACCTCCTGCGCGCCCTGCTCGTTCTGACGAACCTCGAAGTCAACCGCTGACGGATGATCTACTCCGCAGACCGTCGCCCACGACCAGCGTGAGCACCCCGTGAACCGGTCACACCAGCTCTTTGACCTGTGATTTCAAGTTGGCGGAGGCTCAGTGAGGTGCACCGCCCAATGCGTCGCCCGCGATCTCACTGAAGTCACCGCCGACGCATTGGCTCGTTTGCAATAGAGGATGGCACTTTAATCGCAAAGGGAAGAGCGAACGGCTGGAAGGATGCGTTGCGGGTCCAGGACGGTGCGTTCGAGAGACGCGCCACGGTCCGAAATGGTCTGCCGTGTGATGTCCACACGGCGGCACACACGGTGGAAGGAACGCGTTGGCGATCTTGAACGCGGCGCAGGTGGACGCGGCGGCGACGCGGCTTGCGGATATCGTCCGTACGACCGCGCTGGAGCGCAACGCACGGCTGTCCGACCAGTTGGGCGCACAGGTGTGGGTGAAGCGCGAGGACCAACAGGTGGTCCGCTCGTACAAGATCCGCGGGGCCTACAACCTGATCGCGCAGTTGGACCACGACGCGCGAACGACCGGGGTCGTTGCCGCGAGCGCGGGCAATCATGCCCAGGGAGTCGCCTTCGCGTGCTCGGCGCTGGGGGTGCGCGGCCGGCTGTATCTGCCGCGTACGACCCCGAGGCAGAAGCGAACCCGGATCGCCGCACTGGGCGGAGAGGCGATCGAGATCGTGGTCACCGGGGAGACCTATGACGAGGCGCGTCAGGCCGCTGCCGCCTATGAGCTGGAATCGGGCGCGACACCGGTGCCCGCTTTCGACGACGCCCGGACGATCGCCGGGCAGGGAACCGTCGTGCGGGAAGCGGTTGAGCAGCTTGGTCATGCCCCTGACGTCGTCGTGGTTCCGGTGGGCGGCGGCGGACTACTGGCCGGCACCGTGGCGTGGCTGCGAGAGCGGCATCCAAGAACACGCATTGTGGGGGTCGAACCCGCCGGGGCCGCGTGCATGGCCGCCGCGCTCGCGGCGGGCAAACCCGTGCCGCTCGCGGAAGTGGACCCGTTCGTCGACGGCGCCGCGGTCCGCACTGCCGGGGCGGTCACCTTTCCGCTGATCGCCTCCGGGGACGTGGAGCTCGCCTCCGTCACCGAAGGGCAGGTGTGTGCGGAGATGCTCACCCTTTACCAGGTGGAGGGCATTATCGCGGAGCCGGCAGGGGCTCTCGCCACGGCGGCACTCGGCGAGAGTGTCATCATCTCTCCGGGCGCAGACGTCCTGTGCATCCTGTCCGGCGGGAATAATGATGTCAGCCGATACGCCGAAATCGCGGAACGCGCCCTCGTCCACGAACGGCGTAAACACTACTTCCTGGTGGAATTCCCGCAAGAGCCCGGAGCTCTGCGAGATTTCCTCGACACGGTCCTGGGCCCAAATGATGACATCACGCTGTTTGAATATGTAAAGCGCAGTAACCGCGAGACCGGGCCCGCGCTGGTGGGAATTGAGCTGGGAGATCCGCAAGAATTTCCGGCACTCGTGTCCCGTCTGAACAAATCGGGCCCTCGCTTCGAGCTCATTGACTCTTCCAGCCCACTGTTTCGCTTTCTGCTGTGAAAGGGTCGAACTGACCGTTTCACCGTGAACTCCTCATCGCCGTCTCCCCCCGAAAAGCCGGGCCGGCGCCCGCGAGGCCGATCAGTGTGGCCGCGTCGACGTGCGGGGGAAGCCGTATCGGATGCAGGCCGCGGAGGTCACGGCGATCATGCCCGCGCCCGCATGCACCAGCGGGTGTTCGTCGTGCACATGATTTCAATACTGGTTGGCATTTTATCGACACTGGTCGGCGCAGGAGACTGCGAACATAGGCCGGAGGACGTTGCGGCGAAAAGCCCGCACGGCACAGACGCCGCGACTCTCAGCGGCTGGACACCAGGCCTTCGGTGCTCTCTCGCACCGGGCCCAGGAGAACGATGAACACCTCACCGACCCCAACCACCCGCGCTTGCGCGCTGTGGATGTATCCAGCGGCCCGTCGCGCCTACACGAAAGGCCCGCGGTGAGCATTCCGTCGGTATCCCCGGCTTCCGGGGCAGGAAGTCCGCGCCGCATGTTGCGCATCGAGGCACGCAATACGCGGGTCCCGATCGAACGCAAGCCCGCCTGGATCAAGACCAGGTTCCGCCCCGGACCCAACTACGCCGAACTCACAGAGCTGGTCCGGGGTCAGAACTTGCACACTGTCTGCCAGGAGGCGCAGTGTCCCAACATTTTCGAGTGCTGGGACGCACGCGAGGCGACTTTTCTGATCGGCGGCGGGACCTGCAGTCGCCGCTGCGACTTCTGCAAGATCAATACGGGCAAGCCCGACCCCCTGGACCGCGATGAGCCCGCGCGTGTCGCAGCCAGTGTCAAGACCATGGGACTGCGCTACGCGACCATCACCGGGGTGGCCCGGGACGACCTCGACGACGGCGGCGCCTGGCTCTACGCCCAGACGGTCCGCGAGATCCACTCCGTCAACCCCGGAACGGGCGTGGAGATGCTCGCTCCGGACTTCCGCGGCAACACCGCACGTCTGGCCGAGGTATTCGACAGCGGGCCCGAGGTCTTCGGACACAACATCGAGACGGTCCCGCGTCTATTTCGCCGTGTGAGGCCGGGATTCGACTATGAGCGCTCTCTGCAGGTGATCGAGGCGGCGGACTCGGCGGGCCTGATCACCAAGTCCAACCTCATCCTCGGGCTGGGCGAGACACGCGCTGAGATCTCTGTGGCGCTCCGCGACCTGCGCGCGGTGGGATGCGAACTCCTGACGCTGACGCAGTACCTGCGGCCGTCTCCACAGCATCACCCCGTGGAGCGCTGGATCCACCCGACCGAGTTTGTCGAGCTGCAAGAGGAAGCCCGCGCGGCAGGGTTCACCGCGGTGCTCAGCGGCCCGCTCGTGCGCTCTTCCTACAAGGCCGGCGCCATGTATCAGCAGGCCCTCGCCTCCAGGAGTTCCGGACACTGAGCCACGCCTGCGAGCGGTGCCGGCCGGCCGTCGAGCCCGAGGACGTAGCCGGCCGGCACCGCTCGCACGGGCGCTCTCGATCGTCAGCGCCGTCCGGCGCTGACGAACACGCGGATACGCGTCAGCCCAGCGCCCCCGCGAGAAGGGACCGGCACACACGCGGCCTCAGCCGGCATCGCCGCGGCCCGCGTCCGCCACCGGCGAACCACCACGTGAAACGATCCGTTGTCGCGTCGATCAGCGCCATCGCTGCGGGATGGTGGCCAACTGCGTCGGCAGATCCCAGTCGGCCGGCCTGAGCTTTGGCTCGTACCACTGGGCACCGCCGGCCACCCAGTGCTCGCGCAGCTCACGTACCTGTGAGACGGAGTCGTCTCCGATGCCGGACTCGTTGTAACAGCACGGGCAGATGACGTACTGCGGGACGCCGTACTCATCGAACAGCGGCACGCCGTCGTCGTATCCGCAGATCCGGCAGGCGGCCTCCGTCCTGTCCTCCATGGTCAGAGTCCACCGGGCACGCCGAACACAACGGCGTCTCAGAACACGCGGGACCTCACACGGACGACCGGCCATGCGCCTCGGCCCCCGCGACCGATCCGGCCCTGCGACAAGACCGGCTCGATCAGCGCCCACAGTTCGTCATCGACCACCCATGGTTGGGCCGCGTGACCGGCCCAACCGCCGCACCGGTCAAGGCCACCAGCACAGGCTTCTTCAGCGCTTCACCAGGTACTGGGCGTGATCGCGCGCCCAGGTCTGAGCGGATTCCACAGCTTCAAGTCCGTCGGCCGGCGTTTCGCTGTGCCGTGTGTCCAGCCAGGTGTACAGCGCCACGGAGACGAGATCGATGATGTCCAGAAAACCGATTTCGCCCCGAAGGAAGGCCGCGACCAGGAACTCGTTCGCGGTGTTGAGGACCGCCGGTGCGCACTCGCCCGCGATGCCCGCGGTGCGAGCGAGATCGACGGCGGGAAATGTGACGTGGTCGACGGGCTCGAAGTGCCAGTCGTGACAGGCCGTCCAGTCCAATGGTGTGACGGCGCCGGGGACACGCCGGGGCCAGTCCAGACCCGCCGCGATCGGCAGACGCATGTCGGCGGACGAGCATTGAGCGAGCATGGATCCGTCGCTGAACTCGACCATGGAGTGGACCGCGGACTGCGGGTGGACAACGGCCTCGATGCGCCCGTAGGCGATACCGAACAGCAGGTGCGCCTCAATGATTTCGAGACCCTTGTTCATCAGGGTCGCCGAATTGGTGCTGATGCCGGGCCCCATGCTCCAGGTGGGATGGGCCAGTGCCTGCTGTGCGGTAATCGCGGTGAGGTCCGGCCTCTTGTATCCCCGGAACGGCCCTCCGCTCGCTGTCAGCACCAGCCGTGCGACCTCCCGCCTGTCCGCACCACGCAGACATTGCGCCAGTGCGGAGTGCTCGGAGTCGACAGGGACGATCTGGCCGGGCCCGGCCCGGTCAGTGACAAGCCGGCCGCCGATGATCAGCGACTCCTTGTTGGCCAGCGCGACGGTGCGCCCGGCGTCCAGGGCCGCCAGTGTGGGGCGAAGGCCCGGTGATCCGTCGATGGCGTTGAGGACCACATCGCTGTCAAGTCCCGTGAGTTCGACCGCGGCGCCCCGCCCGGCGACGATCTCCGGCAGCGGAACCTCAGGAGGATAGGCAGCGCGGCACAGCGCGTCGAGCTCCACCGCCTTCGTCTGATCGGCGATGCCAATGAACGCGACCTCCAACCGGGCCGCCTGCGCCGCGAGAACATCGAGTTTGTTTCCCGCCGCACACAGGGCTCTGACCTCGAAGCGGTCCCGGTGATCGGCCATCAGGTCGACGGCCTGGCTTCCGACGGATCCGGTGGATCCGAGCAGGACGACGCTGCGCCGGGCAGGGGCGGACAGTGTCACGATCGGCCGCCCGCTGGTTCATCCCGCAGGCCGAAACGCGCGTAACCATCGCCTTCGAGGGTGTCGGCCAGAGTCGCGTCACCCGACTCCACGATGCGCCCCTGATAGAAGACATGGACGAAATCGGGGCGTACATAGCGCAGGATGCGGGTGTAGTGGGTGATCAGCAGAGCGCCGAGGCCGGCCTGTACGGAGCGGTTGACGCCCTGACTCACCACCCGCAACGCATCCACGTCCAGGCCGGAGTCGGTCTCGTCAAGAAGCGCGATCTTGGGCTTGAGGACCTCCATCTGGAGGATTTCGTGCCGCTTCTTCTCGCCGCCGGACCAGCCTTCGTTGACGTTGCGCTGGCTGAAGGCGGGGTCCATTTCCAGGAGGGCCATCGCCTGGTTCACTTCCTTGACCCAGGCGCGCAGCCGGGGCGGATCCCCGCGAAGTGCTCCTGCCGCGGAACGCAGGAAGTTGGCCGCCGACACGCCGGGGATCTCCACCGGGTACTGCATGGCCAGGAAGATTCCGGCGCGGGCGCGCTCGTTGACGGGCATGGCCAGCAGATCCTGCCCGTCGAGAGTGACGCTCCCGCCGGTGATCCGGTACTTGGGGTGCCCGGCGATGCAGCTCGCGAGTGTGGACTTGCCGGAGCCGTTGGGTCCCATGACGGCATGGATCTCGCCGGAACGGACCGTGAGATCCACGCCCTTGAGGATGGGGGTGACGGTCTCGTCGTCGACGACGGCTGCGTGGAGACCGCGGATGTCGAGTGTGGTCATGATGGTGTCAGGTCGCCTTCCGGGAGGGGCTGCTGCTGAGTTTCGCGTCGATCGCGGCCATGATGCGGTCGCGGACGGAGGGGGCGTCGATGCGGTGCACCACGTCGGCGAGGAAGCCGCGCACGACGAGCTGCTGTGCCTGGTCCTGCGGGATCCCGCGGGACTGGAGGTAGAAGAGTTGCTCGTCGTCGAAGCGGCCCGTGGCGCTGGCGTGGCCGGCTTCCTGGACGTCACCGGTCTCGATCTCCAGGTTCGGGACGGAGTCGGCGCGAGCGCCTGGGCGCAGGATCAGGTTGCGGTTCATCTCGTAGGTGGACGTCTGCCGTGCCTGCGGGCGGATCCGTACGTCGCCCGTCCACACGGTGCGCGCGTCAGAGGCGGCGAGCACGTTCTTGTACAGCACGTCCGAGACGCAGTCCGGGTACGCGTGGTCGATGTGCAAACGGGTCTCCAGGTGCTGACCGGCGCCGGCGACGCCCACACCCAGCATGTGTGCGGTGCCGCCCGGTCCCAGGAAGTGCACGGAGGGCGACGTACGCAGGACACCACCGCCGATGTTGACCGAGACATGTTCCAGCGTGGCGCCGGGGCCGACGGAGCAGGCATGGGCGGACACATGAACGGCGTCCTCGTCCCAATCGTGCAGGGCGACCAGTGTCAGATGTGCTCCTCGGCCAAGACTGACCTCGACGTTCCCGGACGACGTGGTGCTGCCCTGGTGGTCGAGGATGACTACGGCCCTGCTGTCGGCGGCGGCGTTGACAACGAGGTGGTGGTACGAGATGCCGGGCTCGCCGCGCAGGACGACGCTGATCGGCTGTTCCGGAGTGTGCCGGCCCGGGATGTCGAGGATCCACGCCCGGCCGGCCTGCGACCACGCCAGCGCGCTGACCCGGTCCGCCGGCTGGAGGACGCGGCCGGTCGCCGGATGCCGCGCGGCGATGGATGACCACCTCACCGGGTTTTTCTGGTCGGCGTGGAGAGCGATGCGGCCGGTGGCGGCGGACGGGCTGAGCAGCGGCCGCATCCGCGCCAGCGGAGTGAACTGCCAGAGTTCGTCCTTGCCGTGGGGCTGCGGAAAGTCCGCCCAGTCGCGGGAGGTGAACCGCTCGGCGGGTGATCCGGAACGCGCGCGTCCGGGCTCGGTGACAACGGGTGCGTCTGTCATCCCACCGCTCCTTCCATCTGCAGCTCGATCAACCGGTTGAGCTCGACGGCGTACTCCATCGGGAGCTCGCGCGCGATGGGTTCGATGAAGCCGCGGACGACCATCGCCATGGCCTCGTCCTCCGACATGCCTCGGCTCATGAGGTAGAAGAGCTGCTCCTCGCTCACTCGGGACACTTTGGCCTCGTGTCCCATGGACACGTCGTCTTCGCGGATGTCGGCGAAGGGATAGGTGTCGGAACGGCTGAAGTCGTCTACCAGGAGCGCGTCGCATTTGACGGTTGAGGCGCTGTGGTGCGCGCCCTTGTTGACGCGTACCAGCCCGCGGTACGAGGTGCGGCCGCCGCCGCGTGAGACGGACTTGGACACGATGTTGGAGGAAGTGTGCGGGGCCATGTGCACCGCCTTGGCGCCGTTGTCCTGGTGCTGGCCCGCTCCCGCGAAAGCGATGGACAGAACCTCGCCCTTCGCGTGCTCTCCCATCAGAAAGATCGCGGGGTACTTCATGGTGACCTTTGACCCGATGTTGCCGTCGACCCACTCCATCGTCGCTCCGGCCTCGGCACGGGCGCGCTTGGTGACCAGGTTGTACACGTTGGTCGACCAGTTCTGGATCGTGGTGTACCGGCAGCGGCCGCCTCGCTTGACAATGATCTCCACGACCGCCGAGTGCAGGGAGTCACTGGAATAGACCGGGGCGGTGCAGCCCTCGACATAGTGCACATAGGCGTCCTCGTCGACGATGATCAGAGTCCGCTCGAACTGGCCCATGTTCTCGGTGTTGATGCGGAAGTACGCCTGCAGTGGGATCTCCACATGCACGCCCTTCGGCACGTAGATGAACGAGCCACCGGACCACACCGCGGTGTTCAGCGCGGAGAACTTGTTGTCGCCGGCCGGGATGACCGACGCGAAGTACTCCTGGAAGAGTTCCGGCTGCTCCCTGAGGGCCGAATCGGTGTCCAGGAAGATCACACCCTGACGCTGCAGCTCTTCGTTGATCTTGTGGTACACAACCTCGCTCTCGTACTGAGCCGCGACGCCGGCCACCAACCGCTGTCTCTCAGCTTCGGGGATGCCAAGACGGTCGTAGGTGTTCTTGATGTCCGCCGGCAGGTCATCCCAACTCGTCGCCTGGCCCTCTGTCGAGCGTACGAAGTACTTGATGGCGTCGAAGTCGATGCCTGACAGGTCGGCTCCCCAGTTGGGCAGCGGCTTCTTGTCGAACAGGGACAGGGCGCGCAGCCGCTTGTGCAGCATCCACTCGGGCTCGTCCTTCTTGGCCGAGATGTCGCGGACTACCGCCTCGGACAGTCCACGGCGGGCGTTGGCGCCGGCCGCGTCCTGGTCGGACCAGCCGTAGGCGTAGTGCCCGAGCGCCTCGATCTCCTCGTCCCGGGTGCGGACGGGTGACGGCGGTGTTGTCATTGCTGACTTCCTTTCAGTGGCCGCTCGCCGGCTGCCCGATGGCGGGCGAGCGTTGGCGAGCGGTTGTCGTATCGGCCTGGTCAGATGTCCAGGGCGGCCAGTGCCTCGGAGACGCCGCGGCCGTAGGCGGGGTCGGCCCGTGTGCAGTGGTCGATGTGGCGGCGGCGTACCTTCTCGGTGACACCGGCCAGTGCTCCAGCAGTGTTGCTGTACAGCGTCTGCCGCTGTTCCTGGCTCATGGACCGGAACAGGTCGCCGGGCTGGGTGTAGTAGTCCTGGTCGTCGGCGCGGAAGTCGTAGCGGTCGGCCTCGGCTCCAATGGACTCGGCGGGCTCACGGTAGGCGGGCTGCTCGGACCAGTAGCCGTGGGTGTTGGGTTCGTAGGCCAGGGTGCTGCCGTGGTTTCCGTCCACCCTCATCGCACCGTCGCGGTGGAAGGAGTTGACCGGGCAGCGGCCGGCGTTGACCGGTATCTGATGGTGGTTGACACCCAGCCGGTAACGCTGGGCGTCGCCGTAGGAGAACAACCGGCCCTGCAGCATCTTGTCCGGACTGAACGAGATCCCGGGTACGACATTGGCCGGTGTGAAAGCGGCCTGCTCGACCTCGGCGAAGTAGTTGTCCGGGTTGCGGTTGAGTTCCCACACACCGACCTCGATGAGCGGGTAGTCCTTCTTCGACCACACCTTGGTCAGGTCGAAGGGATGGAAACGATAGTCCGCGGCGTCGGACTCCGGCATGATCTGGACGTAGAGCGTCCACTTCGGGAACTCGCCGCGCTCGATCGCCTCGTAGAGATCCCGCTGATGGCTCTCCCGATCGGTAGCGATCACCGAAGCCGCCTCGGCGTCCGTGAGGTTTCTGATGCCCTGCTGGGTCCGATGGTGGAACTTCACCCAGAACCGCTCACCGTCAGCGTTGATGAAGCTGAACGTGTGCGATCCGAACCCGTGCATGTGACGGTACGAGGCGGGAATACCGCGTTCGCTCATAAGGATCGTGATCTGATGGAGGGCCTCAGGCAGTGAAGTCCAGAAGTCCCAATTGCTCTCGGCGCTCCGCATGTTGGTACGGGGATCGCGCTTGACCGCGTGATTGAGGTCAGGAAACTTCAGGGGATCACGGAAGAAGAACACCGGAGTGTTGTTACCGACAAGGTCCCAATTTCCTTCCTCTGTATAGAACTTGACCGAGAATCCACGGATGTCACGCTCGGCGTCGGCCGCGCCCCGTTCGCCGGCGACGGTGGAGAACCGTGCGAACAGGTCGGTCTTCTTGCCGACCTCGGAAAAGATCTTCGCCTTCGTATAGCGGGTGATGTCGTGGGTGACCGTGAAGGTGCCGTGGGCGCCGGAGCCCTTGGCGTGCATACGCCGCTCGGGAATCACTTCCCGGTCGAAGTGTGCGAGCTTCTCCAGGAACCACACGTCCTGCAGCAGCATGGGCCCGCGAGGGCCCGCGGTCAGCGAGTCCTGGTTGCTGACAACAGGTGCACCCGCGGCCGTGGTCAGCGGATGCTGTGGCGACCCGTTCGACGGCGGGCGGTTGACGCTGTTCACGATGCTGTTCTCCTTGCGTCATCTCGAAAGACATGGCCCCCGGTGCCCCGACCCGGCGACTCCCGCGCTGTCCAAAGCCGAGTCGGGGCACCCCCGTCGGGCGGCCCGGAGGCGCTGCGAACACCTCATCAGAAAGGTGACGGGTCGCCTCCGGGAGGCCCTGGGGACACCGCGGAGCCAATAAAGGCCCGCGGCAGTGGCACGCAGACACTCGGGGTGTCCGAGGGGGAGCGTCCGCACGGCTGGTGAATCCTGCCGTTACCGCCTTCTGGTCGAAGAAGAGCGGCTTGCCACGGCTCCACACTTGCAGACCGGAGAGGGTTGCTTCCAAGCGCTGGCCAGCTTCACAGACGACTCGGCGGATTTTCGATATATCCAACCCAAATACCGCAGCTCTGCTTGGCAAGGGGCAGTTTTGAGGTGTGCATACTGGTCTGGACGCCGCTGCCGCAGGGCGTCTTGCTCCCGCCTTTCACTCCAGGCCGCAGGCCTATTTCCCGGTAGCCGGTTCGCGAAAGTCGTGGCTGTGAGCATTCCGCTCTCCGGCCCGTCGCACCCTGGCTGCTTCGGCGCGTGAGCTGAATCCGGGGGAGTTGTTGTCACCGAGGAAGGATGCGGATGCGCCTCATCACGGAGAACGAGGTTCTGCCTGGGCGGGACGCGTTGCTACTCGTGGAGAACCTGCGGTTGGAGCAGGGGCTCCGGGCCCACTCGCACGGCTTCGCGGCCCTCACTTTCGTCCGTTCCGGCCAGGCCCGCCAGCACACCGAACACGGTCCGTCGGACTTGTCGCCGGGACGGGTCGTCGTCATCGGGCCGGGCAGTTGGCACTCCTACGAGCCGAGGGGGCAGATGTGTGTGTCGAACCTCTACATCGGCATGACTCTCCTGCGTGCTGCCGGCGGGGCGATGCCGCACCTGCCGGCGCTGGCCCCGGTCTTGTGCGCGAATCCGGGCCAGGCGCACCTGGATGTGATGACCCTCGACGTCGCTGACGATGCGCTGGAGTCGTGCATCTCGGTCGTGGATTCGTTGTCCCGCGGCACCACCACGAACCTGCTCGGATGCCTGGCCCGGCTGTTCGACATCCTCTCCTTCATCGCTCCGCGACCCGTCCCCGCGCCGGCGCCAGGACACGGGCCCGGCCGGGATCAGTCCCTCACAGCGGCCCCGAAGACATGGCACGGCACAGGCCAAACCCATGCCGCCCGGGCCGTGTCACTGCTGAACGAGCGGCTTGCCTCGCCCTGGACGCTGGCCGCTCTGGCCAGGCAGGTCAGAATCTCGCCCTCCCAGTTGGCCCGCCGCTTCTCCGCGGAGTTCGGGATCAGCCCCATGGCGTATCTGCGGCGGGCACGCGCGGAACACATGGCTTACCTGTTGGAATCCACGACCATGCCGGTGTTCGCCGCCTGCCGGGCAGTGGGCTGGCATGACGCCAACTACGGGGCGAGGCGCTTCCGCGCCCACTGGGGCCTGTCTCCCAGTCAGTATCGTGCGGTGAGCGCGGGAAACACACCGGCCGCCCAGGACGGGCCGGGCAACCCGGCCTGTCACACCGTCAGCCCGTCGGCCGTGTGGCAGGCGAGGTCTCGTCACGGGCGGTCTTGAGAACCGTGGCCCACCAGCTGATCTCGTCAAGGAGCTCCCGGCCGGCAACCGCCAGGTGCTCGTGTTCGCCCAGGCCGGTGCTTTCGTCGACCGCGCCCCGGTATTCGTTCAAACCGATATGGACCGCGCGCCGCAGCGGCACCAGTTCCAGTTCGCAGGCGATCTGCCGCAGATGCTCAACGGCCCGTGCACCTCCGGTGTTGCCGTACGCGATGAAGGACGCCGGCTTCTTGTTGAACTCGGCATAGGGGAAGTCCAGGGCATTCTTGAGGGCGCCGGAAATGCTGTGGTTGTACTCGCCTGTCACAAAGATGTAGCCATCCATGGCGGCGACTTTCGCGCACCAGCGGGCAGCATGAGGGTTCTTGGCAGGAGTGAAGATCGGTGGCTGCGGCTCGTCGAAGAAGGGAAGGACGTAGTCGCGCAGGTCGATCAGTTCAACCGTCATGTCGCCACGCTCGGCAGCCTGCTGGAAAATCCAATGGGCCGGTTTGTCGGCGAACCTGTGCTGACGCGTGGTCCCGATCACCACACCCAGGTGCGGTTTGGTCATGGCAGGGCCTTTCTCTGTCGTCGGTCCGGGGCGTACGCGCAGGTCACGCGAGGAGCTGTGCCGCAGCGGCGCCTCCGGCTCTGCGAGTAAAGATTGCCTTACCTAAGCATGTGATGGGGGTTCAAATCGGCGCGTCAGATCGCATGATCGGCGCACTGGATTCTTCGGGTGGTGGTCGCGGAGCCATAGTGGGCGCCCGGGCCGGGGCAGGCGCCTGCCCACATACGGACGGGCCGGCTCATCGATGGAAGGGCTCTGATGAATTCTCCGCATGAGGATTTGGTGGACACGGTCGAGATGTACCTGCGCACGGTGTACGAGTGCGAGGAAGAGGGACGCGTGGCACTCCGCGCCCGGATTGGCGAGCGACTGGGGCACCGGGCGCCCACGGTGAGTGGAACCGTGGCGCGTATGGTGCGTGACGGCCTGCTCGTGCTCACGGCGTCCCGTGAGCTGCGGCTCACCGACCTGGGGCGCGGCAAGGCCGTTTCGGTCATGCGCAAACACCGGCTCGCGGAACGTTTCCTGGGAGATGTCGTCGGACTGGCGTGGGACCAGCTACATCCGGAGGCAAGCCGCTGGCAGCACGTCATCAGCGATGAGGCCGAGCGATTGATCGCCGGACTCCTCACACCTCCGCTGTTGTGCCCTCACGGGAGCCCGATCCCGGGACTGGACGCCCTTGGAATCCCGAGCGACGCCACTCGGGCCGTGCCGGAGCCACAGGGTGTCCGGGAGGCCGAGCTGCTGCCTCTGTCCTACGCCGCTCTTTCCTCGGCGGCGGTCCAGATCGAGCGCATCGGCGAAGTGCTGCAGAGAGACCCACCTTTGATGCGCGCGATGGAGCGCGTGAAGGTGCTGCCGGGTCAGAGAGTCTCAGTCGAATCTGATGGGTACGACGTCATCGTCCATTCACCGGGCGGGCGGCTCGACCTGCGTGTAACGACCGCGGACCACATCTTCGTCACCCGCCTGGCGGACACCTGAGCGAGGGTGAACCAGGGTGTACGGAGGCGCGCCGGCGACATGGCTCAGCGAACACCGGGATCAGCGCGGACCTCGCTGTCCAGCGTGCGTGCTCGTTGGGGTATCAGGGCCTGGAAGTTGGCGACAGGACAGAGCGCCGTCCCGGTATCCCGGACGGCCGATGACAACAACGAGCGGCCGGTAGAGCCGGCCAAGTCCTCGGCCTTGTAGCCGATGTGCCCTCCGCGGTGTCAGCCGCCGCGGTGAGGCCGAGAGTCGGTTGCGCGGTGCCAGACCATGCGAGCGACGAGGCCAACCAGAACCTTGACAAATTTTATCCAGGATATATAGCATCCAGATATCGAGTGAGGCTGCGCTCAGCATCTGCACAGGGCCCCTCACCGGCCGGACGTCTGTCGTTTCATCCCAGGAGCTGCTGCCCCTCACACGGCAGACGTCTGTCGTCCACCGCAGCAACTGCTGCCCTGTCTCCAGAGAGGGAACGACGAATGACACACATTGTGGTAATTGGCGGAGGCTTCGCCGGCGTATGGAGCGCTGCGGGCGCCGTACGGGCTGCCCGCGCTGCCGGACAAGCCGGCGAGGACATCCACGTCACATTGATCAGTGGCGGTGATGACCTGGTCCTTCGCCCCCGCCTGTACGAGGACGATCCGCAGAGCAAGCGTGTGCCATTGGATCGTGTTCTGGGTCCGATCGGCGTCCGAAGGGTCACGGCGACTGTCACTGGTGTGGACACCGAGGCTCATACCGTCCAAGCCGTCGGCCGGACCGGTGAGGATGTCCGTCTGAGCTACGACAAGCTTGTTCTCGCTTCCGGCAGCCAGCTGATCCGCCCTGGCTTCCCGGGTGCGCAGTACACCTTCGACATCGACACCCTGACCTCCGCGGCCACTCTCGAACACCACTTGTGGAGCCTCCCTGAGCGGAAGCCGTTCGCAGGCCGGCACACGGCCGTCGTGGTCGGCGCCGGCTTCACCGGCCTGGAGATCGCCACCGCTCTGGTCGAGCGCCTGCACACCATCGCCGATCCGCACGGCGCGGGCGAGGAAGTCCGCGTCGTCCTCGTCGACCGCGCCGACGTTCTGGGCCCGGAGCTTGGCTCCGGACCCCGTCCGTATATCGACAGTGCGATAGATGAGCTGAAGATCGAGCGACGTCTGGGACTGACCGTGACATCGGCGACCCGTGACGAGATCACGCTCTCAGACGGCGAAGTAATCCCCGCGGCCACTGTCGTGTGGACGGCCGGCATGATCGCCAGCCCTCTGACGGCGCAGATCCCTGGGGACCGGGACAGGCTCGGCCGACTGAGCGTGGACGCGTACATGCGGGTCAACGGAGTGTCCGACGTGTACGCGGCAGGCGACACCGCCGCCGCACTCGTCGAAGAGGGCCACTACACGATGCAGAGCTGCCAACACGCCCAGCCCATGGGCAAGTTCGCGGGACACAACGTGGTGGCAGACCTGACGGGGACCGCGGCCGTGCCTTTCACAGCGGACGCCTACAACACCTGCCTGGACCTCGGAGCTGACCACGCCATTGAAACCAAGGGCTGGGACCGTGTGATCCATTTCACCGGACAGGAGGCCAAGACGCTCAAGCAGAACATCAACGCCCGGTGGATCTATCCGTCGGTCGACGACCCGGAGGCGATCCTCGCTCACGCGGGCCGGTTCAGTAACGCTGAAGCCAGCAAGAAGGCCGGTACTCCCGAGACCAGCCGTCCCTCGGCATAGGGACCACGAGTCTGGACTACCAGTCTGGACTACGAGTTGAACCACGGTCGCAGGAAGCCCGTAGGGCCGAGGGGGAGTGGTGGCCTGCCCCAGCCGCTGCCCCTCCTCCTCCCTGGCGGCGCATCTCGCCCAACCTCTTCGGTGTCCGCTCCCGAGGTGGACGTTGCTGGAGCCGCGTGATCTCCGTGGGGTGCGCTGTCACTCGGCCATCGTGCTCGCACTCATCGTTTGACGGGTTCCGGCGGTGGGCAAATGCCCGAGGCTGGAACTCGGCTGCGTGGCGCTGGGAGGAAGTGTGCCGTACAGCATGCGGATCTGGTGGACGTGGGGGCTGAACGTGCTCCTGGTGCAGATGGGTGTGGCTCTCGTGATCGGCGGCCTCGCGGAGTGGCGGCCGTCCTTCCTCAACGTCTTGTACTGGGTGTCCGGTGTCGCATGGGTGGTGCTGACATGGCGAGGGCTGGCTCGGCGTCTGCGCGTGACGACTTCCGGGGTCCGCAGTCATGGACTGTGGCGCACCCGCCTCGTCCGGTGGGATGACGTGGCGCTATTCGTGAGCTCCGCGGACCCAAGATGGGAATCACCGGCGGCAGAGCTCTTCAACGGGCGGCTGGTGATCCTCGACGGAATACGCGGATTGTGCAGCGACGAGGAATCTCCGGTTGACAAGATCGTCATCCGGCTCAACGCGGAGCTGAACAAGACCTCTTGAGAAGACAGAGCGCGTTGCCGCCGGGACCGCAGGCATGCGTCCGGGCGCTGGGTTGTAGGGGAGGTTTCGGCAGGAGGGCGACCTGGCGACCGTTCGACCGGTCAGCCGTGTCTTCAGGGTCAAGTTCCGGACCGCGGCTTACGGTGCTCAGGAGCAGGTCCCGCTGGAGGTGGGAGGCCCCGATGGCGCAGGACGACAGTGGTCGCGGCCGTGGTCACGGCCGCGACGAGACGATCGAGCAGCGGGCCGACCGGCTGTGGGGCGAACTCCTCCAGGAACTCAGGATCGCGCAGACCGGGGTGCAGATTCTCTTCGGTTTTCTGCTCACCGTAGTCTTTCAGGCTCGTTTCTCCGAGCTGTCGGACGCCGACAGAACCCTCTACGCCGTCACGGTCATGTTGGGCGCGTCCGCTGTCGGGGCGCTCATCGGCCCGGTGTCCCTGCACCGCTTGCTGACTGGACACCGGCTGAAACCTCAGGTGGTCGCGTGGGCGTCACGTCTGGCCCTGGCTGGTCTCGTACTGCTGCTCTGCACGATGGCATCGGCCCTGCTGCTTGTCCTGCGCCTGGCGCTCGACAACACCATCGCGGCCTCGCTCGTGGGTGTGATGGTGTTGTGGTTCTTGCTGTGCTGGTTCGCGCTTCCGGCCTTCGCCCGACACGCGGTGCGCAAGGACAGTGGTGGTGCGGATTCCGTGGACGCGGGCCCGGCGAGACGGCGCTGACCGGGACACGCGGGGACCGGCCGCCGGCGCGGAGCTGGCGGCCGGCAGTCGGGTCAGTCAGTCAGTGCCGATGTTGGTCGGGTGCGGTTGGTCAGGCGGACGGGGTGGCGAAGTAGTGGCCCTTGCCGAGGTCGTCGAGCAGCCCGGGCTGGGTCGGCTGCCACGCCAGCAGTTCGCGGGTGTACGCGCTGGAGGCGGGGCTGTCCAGGCCGAGGAAGTCGGCCAGCCAGCTGAAGTGTCCGGCCGCGTCGTCGGGGGAGACCGGAGCCACGGGCAGGCCGAGGTGCCGCCCGATCACCTCGGCGACGGTACGGATCGGCACGCCCTCCTCCGCGACCGCGTGCAGTGTGGAGCCGGCCGGAGCCTTTTCCAGCGCCAGGCGGAAGAGGTGCGCGGCGTCGGACCGGTGTACGGCGGGCCAGCGGTTGGTGCCGTCGCCGATGTAGCCGGAGACGCCCCTCTCGCGGGCGATGGCGACCACGGTGGCGAGGAAGCCCTGGTCCCCGTCGCCGTGCACGGTCGGAGGAAGCCGTACGACCGACGAGCGGACGCCGCGGTCCGCGAGGGCGACCGTCGCGTGCGCGTTGGCCCGCCGCTTGGCCGGGCCGTCAGCCGGGTGGCCGCCGACCGGGTCGGACGCCTGGCCGTCCTGCTCGGTCACGACCTGCCCCGGCGCCAGCCCGAGCGTCCCGGCGGCGATGAGGAATGGGCGGTCGGAGCCGGCGAGCGCCTCACCGAACGTGTCGATGGCATGCCGGTCCGCGTCGGCGGCGTCCGCGAAGCCGCCGCTGAACGCGATGTCGTGCTTGAAGGCGAGGTGGATCACGCCGTCGGACTCGGCAGCCGCGCTGCGCAGGGTGTCGAGATCGTCGAGTGTGCCACGGCGCACCTCGGCACCGGCCTCGGTGAGGGCAGCGGCCGAGGCGTCCGAGCGGGCCAGCCCGACCACCTGATGGCCGGCGCCGATGAGCTCCGGAACAACGGCTGAACCGATCCAGCCGGACGCGCCGGTGATGAACACACGCATGAGGAGAACCTCCGGGTAAGTCGGCCGTCCGCGCCGGGGCACCGGGATACCGGGCACGAGATGTGCGGCGAACGAGCCTATGTCAGTTACTGTCATCAACCGTAACACCTGATGTCAGTCGCTGCCATCACGTAGGATCGCGGTATGGGTCGATGGGAGCCAAACGCGCGCGGGCGGCTGGAGCAGGCAGCGCTGGACCTCTACAGCGAGCGCGGGTTCGAGCAGACCACCGCCGCGCAGATCGCCAAACGCGCCGGGCTCACCGAGCGGACGTTCTTCCGGCATTACGCCGACAAGCGCGAGGTGCTGTTCGGGGGTTCGCAGGCGCTGGAGGAGATCTTCGTGGACACCCTCGCCGGCACCCCGGACACGGTCGCGCCGATCGACGCGATGGCCTCGACACTGGAGACTGTCGCCGCCTTCTTCCTGGAGCGCCACGAGTTTGCCCGGCAGCGCCAGGCCGTCATCGTGGCGAACGCGGAGCTGCGCGAGCGGGAGCTGATCAAGCTTGCGTCGCTGTCCGCGGCGCTCGCCGCCACGCTGCGCCGGCGCGGCGTCAAGGAGCCGGCCGCGAGCCTCACCGCGGAGGCGGGCATCGCCGTCTTCAAGGTCGGGTTCGAGCGCTGGGTCGGTGAGAGCGATGAGGAGCGCGGTCTGGCGGACTTCTTGCGGGAGTCGCTCGCCGAACTCAAAGTGGTGGCCGCGGGCGAGTGACCGCAGACCTGGTGGGAAGCAACAGGTGGGTGCCTCCTTGGCTACCTCAATGGAGCGAGCACATGAGGCGCGACGTTCTGCCCGTCTGGGCCGCCGTCACTGACTGACTGGCGCCGGCTCGTACGCCGTCTTACGGCCGGCCCGGTGTCCGCGGAGAAGTCGCCAACCGCACTGCGAAGAGGCCCGACTTACTGACCCTTCGCCTTCATGCGCCAGGCAGCGTGATGCCGACGAGCGGGCGTTGCGTCCGGCGTCGGCTCCTCTTCCCTCCCGCGGCTTTCGCTTCCTGCCTCGCCGGTGCTGCAGCGCGGACTCGTGGGGCGCGGTCCATGGAGCGGCCAACTCCTCGGCCGGATCACCAAGTTGGGCGCGGGTGATGCCGGTGAAGGCAGGATGTGACAGGGCCGCACGGACACATCCGCCTCACACACTCCACTGCCCTCTTCTTCATACTGCGAGAGCGCCCGCACCTGGCAGTCGCACCATGTAGATGTCGATCGGGTCCTGAACCTCCACGGTGAACCCATGGCGCTCGTACAGCCGCCGGGCACCGCTGCCCCGCAGGACGTTCAGACGGACGAGCAGGCCGTCGGAATCAGTCCGGTCCAGCAGTGTCCGCAGGACAGCCGAACCGAATCCCCGGCCCTGGACGCCTGGGGCGAGATAGAAATGCTCCAGCCACTGTCCGTCCTCGGCCGGCCGCAAAGTGACGCAGCCCGCGAAGGCGCCGCCGGCCAGGATCACCGACGTGTGGTGCGAGGAGAAGGAATCCCGCAGCCGCTGCCGGACCCGATGCTCGTCGAACCGACCCAACCGCTCAAGGTCCGGGCGCATCACCGTGGCCCGCAGCTCCGCGATCGTCTCGACATCTGCCGGCTCCGCGGGGCGGATGGCCCACTCCAGGGGCCGGTCGGGCGTGCGGCCGGGCACCGCCTGGTCCGCCTGTACCGCGTCCGCCTCTGTGCTCGCATCCACGGCCGGATTATGCCAGTGGCCGCCGGTGCGTACGTCGGCGGTGGTGGGAGGCGAGTTCCGGGGGCGGGGTCGGTGACTGCGGGTGTTGGTCTCCCGTCACACCGTCAGAACGTACATTCGATTAAATGGGTACACTGGTGTCCATGGCCACGCATCTCCAGGGCTCGCTCTTCGATCAGACCGATGACATCCGTCTCGGTCCGCTGGGCGAGTCGCGCAGGAGCGAGCTGGGTGACGGTGCCTGGATCGATCTACTGCCCGGATGGCTGCACGGGGCCGATGCCCTGTTCACTCTGCTCGCCTCGGATGTTCCCTGGCGGGCCGAGCGACGGCAGATGTACGAGCACGCCGTGGACGTCCCGAGACTGCTCGCCTTCTATCGCGCCGACGACCCGCTGCCGCATCCCGTCCTGGCCGAGGCCCGTGCCACGCTTACCGCGCACTACGCCGCCGAGCTGGGCGAACCGTTCACCACGGCCGGGCTCTGCTATTACCGGGACGGCCGCGACAGTGTCGCCTGGCACGGTGACCGGATCGGCCGGGGCGCGCGCGAGGACACGATGGTGGCCATCCTCTCCGTGGGCGCGCCGCGCGATCTGGTGCTGCGCCCGCGCCACGGTGGTGGGACTGTGCGGCGGCCGCTCGGGCATGGCGATCTGATCGTGATGGGCGGCTCCTGCCAGCGCACATGGGAACACGCGATTCCCAAGAGCACACGGGCGACAGGACCACGGATCAGTATTCAGTTCCGGCCGAGCGGCGTTTCCTGAACATCTGTCGCGGGCGACGCTCTCCGGTTCGCGGCGCCGGTCGGCCATGCGTACGGCTGCGCTGCGTGGGTGGCGGCGTGGTGTGTTCGGAGACGGGTTGGTCGTGTGGTGGGCGGGAGGTGGCTTGTCGCGTCGGAACGCCGGTGGGTTCGTTGCGGTGCGCCGTCATCCCTGTGAGGTGTCGAAGGTTGTTCTTGAGTCCAGGATGCCGCCGGCGTTCGCCTCTGCCCATCGGGCCAGTGCTTGGACGATTTCCAGCAGGCTGAGTCCGCGTGGGGTGAGTGCGTAATCGACGCGAGGAGGCTTGGTGTTACGGACGGTCCGCGTGACGAGCCCGTCGCGTTCCAGTCTGCGTAGTGTGGCGCTGAGCATCCGCTGGGTGATGGGGCCGCTGAGGCGGCGCAGTTCATTGAACCCGCGTGTGGTGTCGGCGAGCTTGCAGATCACGACTACGGACCACTTGTCGCCGATCCGTTCCAGCACGTTGCGGGTGAGGTCACGGCCTTGTTCGCACAGAGCGGGGGCCGTGTCGTCCGGTTCCGTGATCGGGTGCGCCATGGCGGTAAGTATACGAGCGTGACCTGGTACGGCTGACGTGACCAGGTATGGCTCAGGGATCAGGTGCGGCTCACCAGGTAGGTGCGGCGGCTCACGCGATCTTGGTCCTGGAGTGGTTCTTCCGGGGATACCTGAGCACTTCAAAGTGCCTTCTTGTCGCGTTGATGGTGGTCCCGGAGACTCAAGATGAGGTACAGGAGATGTACCTGGTATTCATTGGGTACTCCTTGAGGGGTGTGACGTGCGAGTAGTTGGGCTGTACGAGTTCGGCGGACCGGACGTACTGCGGGTTGTCGATCTGCCGGATCCGCATGCCGGGCCCGGTGAGGTCCGTGTGCGTGTTCACGCGGCCACGGTGAATCCGGCGGACACGCTGCTGCGGTCGGGGGCGCTCGCGCAGAGGCTACGGGAGTTTCCGGGCCCGTATGTTCCCGGCATGGACATCGCGGGTGTGGTCGACGAAGTGGGTCCGGGGACCGAGACGGAACTGCGCGTGGGTGACTCGGTCATGGCGATGGTCATGCCAGTGGGGACCGCGGCCGGCGGTTACGCCGAGTACAAGGTGCTGCCGGCCGGCTGGGTCGTCCGCGCACCGGAGGGCTCCGACCACGCGAGTGCGGCGACGCTGCCCATGAACGGGCTCACCGCGTTGCGGACGCTCGACATGCTGGCCCTTCCGGCGGGATCGGTCCTCGCCGTTGTCGGGGCGGCCGGGGCGCTCGGTGGTTATCTGGTGCAGTTGGCCAGGCACGCGGGACTCACCGTGATCGCCGATGCCGCACCCGCCGACGAGGAACTGGTACGGCGCTGCGGCGCGGACGAGATCGTGGCCAGAGGGTCTGATGTCGCGGGACATCTCCGCGCTCGGTATCCCGATGGCGTGGACGCGGTCGCCGATGCCGCGCTGTTTGGTCCGCGGCTGTTCGAAGCCGTCCGTGACGGTGGCACATTTGTCCGCTTCCGCGGCGCCGAGGAACCTGGCGGCTACGAGCACGACGACAGCGGCAGGATCACCGTGCAGTCGACTTTCGTCCCGGACTACTTCGGGCGTACGGACAAACTGAACCAGATCCGGGAGCTCGCCGAGGCGGGCGTTCTGGTCCCACGGGTCGCGCGGACCTATTCCCCCGTCGAGACCGGTGACGCGCACCGGCGGTTGGCGGCCGGCGGCGTCCGCGGCCGGCTCGTCATCGCCTTCTGAATCTCTCTCAGCTCCACAACAGCCAGAACAGCCAGAACACTCAGGAAGTGGTCAGCGATGTCAGCACGTTTCACCGACAAGGTCGTCCTCATCACCGGTGCCACCTCCGGCATGGGCCGTGCCGCCGCCGAGCGGCTCGCCGCCGAGGGCGCGAAGGTCGTCCTCGCGGCCCGTGGCAAGGAAGCGGGCGACGCGCTGGCCGCCGAACTCCGTGCCGGCGGAGCGGACGCCTTCTTCGTACGCACCGACGTGACAGCGGAGTCGGAGGTCGCGGACTTGGTCCAGCAGGTGGTCGACCGGCACGGACGCCTCGACGGGGCGTTCAACAACGTCGGCGCGGCCACCGCCGTCGGCCCGGTGACCGGCATCGATGGCAAGGCATGGAACGCCGACCTGGCGCTCAACCTCAGTAGCGTCTTCTTCAGCCTGAAGTACCAAGTGCCCGTGCTGCAGGCGTCCGGCGGCGGTGCGATTGTGAACAACGCTTCCAACCTCGCCATGACCGGAGCCGCCGGCATGGCCTCCTACAGTGCCGCCAAGCACGGCGTTGTCGGACTCACACGGTCGGTCGCACTCGACACGGCCGCTACTGGCGTACGTGTCAACGCGCTTGTCACCGGCGGCGTCGACACTCCCTTGCTCCGCAACAACATGGGCCTGCCGCCGGAAGAGGCCGTCCGTGCGGCCGGAGCGGCGCACCCGGTCGGGCGGATCGCCCGGCCGGAGGAGATCGCGGCGTTCGTGGCCTTTCTGCTCAGCGACGAAGCGCCGTTCATCACCGGAGCCGCACTCGCCATCGACGGCGGCATGACCGCCGCCTGACGGCTGCGCGACCGTCCGAACCGTCCGCGAGGCCCGGGAGAAGTCCGCCCTGCGGATCATCGCCGGCTCCTTCTGCGCACTCGCCGCGTACGTCGGCGTCGACGCGGTCCGTGCCCTGGTAGGCGCCGGCGAGGCCGACCGTTCGATTCCCGGCATCGTGCTCGCCGTACTGTCCCTGGGGATCATGCCGTTCCTCTCCGCCGCACAGCGCCGTGCGGGCCGTGAACTCGGCTCCGCCTCCGCGGTCGCGGACTCCAAGCAGACCCTGCTGTGCACGTATCTCTCCGCCGTGCTCCTGGTCGGCCTGGTCCTCAACGCCACTCTCGGCTGGTCCTGGGCCGACCCCGTCGCCGCACTTGCCCTCGCTGTTATCGCGGTGAAGGAAGGCCGCGACGCCTGGCAGGGCAAGGGCTGCTGCGCACCTTCCGCACATCCGTCCGCCGGCGCCATGGCGGGGGACCCCGGCGCCGGACGCCTGCGGCTGCACTCCGGGCCGCTCCCGCTGTTCGTGAACACCTTGTGGCCGGCCCGCCTCCCCGGCCCGGACCTCTTCCGGATGCTGGTCGCCGCACTGCTCCTGCCGCTCGGGACGCGGCTGTTCCCGCATACCTCAGCCCGGTCTGCGACCGGCCTTGTGCCGACACGGCCGAACTCGGCGTCGACGCCAACCGGCGCCGTCCAGGGCGTGTGGGAAGGCGGCAGTTGAAGCTGGCTGTGCCGTGCCCTGCGGTGCACGGCGGGAGGGCGCCTGGGCTGCGGAGCACTGGCGATGCCGGAAGCGGTGGCGTTGAAGGTCTGACTTTGCGCCGGTATTCGAATTACTTATGCTGAATTCCGTGGATTCATGGGATTTCGTGATAGTGGGTGGAGGTACAGCCGGTTCTGTTCTGGCGTCGCGGCTGTCAGAGCACCCTGACGCCCAGGTGCTCCTGCTTGAAGCAGGACCTGCCGACGGCCCGGCGACGATGTCGGTGCCGTCGGCGTGGCGGGGCCTGATGGGCAGCGAAGTGGACTGGGGCTTCACAACGGTGCCGCAGGCCGGTCTGGGCGGCAGAACCATCCCTTATCCGCGAGGCAAGGTTCTGGGCGGTTCCAGTTCCATCAACGCGATGATGAACGTCCGCGGGCAGCGCTCCGCCGTCGATGCCTGGGTGACCGCGGGCGCACGCGGCTGGGGGTTCGACGACCTCCTTCCCTACTACCGGCGCAGTGAGCACACCGAGAACCTTGACACCGCTTACCGAGGCGTTGAAGGGCCGATGCGACTTGAGGCGGCGGCGAGCTCCCGACCCGCGGCGCAGGCATTTCTCGCGGCGGTCCAGGAGCGTGGCTATCCGGTGTCGGCCGATCTCAACGGGGACGTTGCGGAAGGTGTCGCCTGGACCGAGCTGACCACCGTCGACGGAGTGCGGCAGTCCGCCGCGGATGCCTACCTCCGGCCCTTTCTGAACCGGCCGAACCTGACGGTGGTGACGGACGCCTCAGTTCACACGCTCACTTTTTCCGGGACTCGCTGCACCGGGGTGCGCTACGTCAACGACGGCAGCACTCACACTGCGCACGCGAGGAACGAGGTCCTGCTCTGCGCTGGAGTGATCGGCTCTCCGCAGGTGTTGATGCTCTCGGGTGTGGGCCCGGTCGACGCTTTGCGCGCCCACGGGATCGACGTTGTCGCGGATCTGCCCGGCGTGGGTGCCAACCTGTCTGATCATCCGCTGGGGACGATTGCCTACGCCGCAGCGCGGCAGATGCCGGACGGCGCCAACAATGATGTCGAAGTTCTCGGCGTACTGCGCACAGATCCAGCTCTCGCGGCACCCGATGTGCAGATCCTCTTCATGGAGAGCCCTGTGGTAACGCCCGGGACCCAGGGCTACAGGCTCGGCTTCAGCCTACTGGCTCCCCATAGCCGAGGTTCGGTGACGCTGCTTTCGGACGAGCCCGGAAAAGCACCCGCAATTGATCTCGGTCTGCTGAGCGACGAACGAGACGTCGCCGGGATGATCGCGGCGCTGCGGCTCGCACGCGAGATCAGCGCTTCGAAGGCTCTGGATCCGTGGCGCGGCGAGGAGGTATCGCCGGGTGCCTCGGTGAACAGCGAGGACCAATTGTGTTCCTTTCTGAGGAGCAGTGTGGGGACGTACTTCCACGCGGTCGGCACCTGCCGGATGGGCACCGGCGCGTCGTCGGTAATCGACGCAGAACTGCGCGTTCACGGTCTCGACCGTCTGCGCGTGGTCGACGCGTCCGTGATGCCCGCTCTGCCCGCGGCCAACACCAACGCAACCGTTCTGGCGATCGCCGAGCGGGCTGTGGACATCATCACCAGCCGAGGCCGATGACGTCAGGGCCGGGCGACCGGCCAGGTCGAACACCTCCTCGGCGGGCGCCCGTTGACGTATGTGTTCGCGGCGGGAGAGATCCGGGCGGTTCGCCTGTTCGTGATCGATGGCGCGGAAGCTGTCCTGGAGGGCCGCCGTGGTCTGTTGCGAGGACCAGCACTGACGACCATTTCCACAGGCGGGGACCCGGGCCGGACGACGTGGTCGGCGCCCACGGGCGCACGACGACCCGGCGAAGCCGCCGCCGATTTGACCCGGCGGGCCAGTCCGCCCCGGCGTTGTGTGCGCCGCCCGTCCGACTCCCGCGCCGTCTGTACGGCACGGCGCCGAGTTGGGGGCATGGCGGGATGCGCCGGGCAGGTGAGGGGTGGCTGCGTGGGGGCGGATGAGATCAGGTCTGGCTGCGTAGGCGAGACCGGAGAGCGTTTGCCAGTGGCTTCCAAGAGCGGTTGATGGCAGGGCACTCTGAAAATGTCGCCGAGAATTGAGGAGTACCGGAGTCGGCCCGATGGTGTGCGGTCCGACCGGAGGGTGTGTGGAAGTCAGTGGAACGGTGCGTCGGAGTGGGGAATGATCCGCTCATGGAGCGCGTCATCGATCTTGATCAGGCAGCCGCAGTAATCGCTGAGCGGGCTGCGCGATGGCTGGCGGCCGGGCTCAAGGTTGGGCAGGTGACGTGGCGGGACGAAACTGCGCCATGGCCTCAGCACCTTGAGACTGACAGAACTCTCGTGCGTGACCCCGACTCCGTCGGCGTGCTCATCTCCGGCCCGGGGGACGCCGGGCTGTCCGTGGTGCTGTTCCGGGGCGGCTGGGCTGACGTGGACTACTTCGACGGCCTCGACGACGGCGGACCGATACCGGCGTTCGGCATCAAATCGGCAGCGGCCTTCGGCACCCAGCTCGATCAGTGGGTGCCGCGCGTCTTTGGGAACCTCGGCTAGAGGCAACGCCGTTCAGTTAAGGCGGGGCTGGGGACGTCAAGGGCTGCTCATGATCATGTTGACGGTGATGGTGGCTTTGTAGGTGGTCCGGTCGATGGTGGGTCCGCGTGCGTTGTATTTGGAGATCGCGCGTTTGACGATGCGGTCTTTGGTGCGGATCCGCCGGGCGGGCAGGAGGTGGGCCAGGACGTGACGGCCGATGGTGCCGACGAGATTGATGTCCGTGCCGGTAATGACGCCTGCGGCCAGGATGAGCTGATCGCGGGCCGCGGCGAGGGCGGTGG
>NZ_JARBAE010000022.1:0-124171 GCF_033795305.1 Streptomyces sp. AK02-01A | reverse complement strand
TCGTTCGCGTACTGGATGTACTGGGACGACTCCGACAACGCGGCGAGCGTGCGTGCCAGGCGTCGCGAGCCAGGCGGGACTTTCGAAACACGCCCTAGAACACGTCCTGGCGGCCCGGGATCTCGGCCAGTGGCACCGGGCGCCGCTCGCGCCGGGACAGCTCGCACGCCTCCGCGATCCGCAGCGCGTGCAGCGCCTCCCAGCCGTCGCACGGATTGTCCAGCTCGCCGCTCACGACCCCGACGAACGCGTCCAGTTCGGCCTCGTACGCCGGCGCGAACCGCTCCAGAAAGCCGGGCCACGGATTGTCACAGGGCGGCGGGCCCTTGGGCTCGGTCGAGGTGATCGGCGTACGGTCGTCGAGGCCGACCGCGAACTGGTCCAGCTCACCGGCCAGTTCCATCCGTACGTCGTAGCCCGCTCCGTTGCAGCGGGTCGCCGTCGCGGTCGCCAGCGTCCCGTCGTC
Organism: Streptomyces sp. AK02-01A; assembly: GCF_033795305.1. NCBI lineage: Bacteria > Bacillati > Actinomycetota > Actinomycetes > Kitasatosporales > Streptomycetaceae > Streptomyces > Streptomyces sp. AK02-01A. The sequence continues at coordinate 123,705 of NZ_JARBAE010000022.1, read as the reverse complement.
CAAGGTGAGCACCGCGGCGGCGGTGTCGATGTCTCCAGCCTCCCGGAACATCGCGGGCCCGGCGTCCGAGCCCGTCGCGTACACCTCCACCACCTCGCGTCCGGTGACCCACCGCATGATGTCGAAGTCATGGACCAGGCAGTCCCGGTACAGCCCGCCGGACAGCGGCAGATAGGCGGCGGGCGGCGGCGCCGGGTCCGAGGTGATCGCGCGTACGGTGTGCAGCCGGCCGAGCCGGCCGGACTGGACGAGTTCGCGCGCCGCGCCGTATCCCGCGTCGAAGCGGCGCATAAAACCGAGCTGCAGGACCGTGCCCGCGGACTCGACCTCGCGCAGCGCACCCAGCGTGCCCGCCAGATCCAGGGCGATCGGCTTCTCGCAGAAGGCGGGCAGACCGGCCCGCGCGGCGCGGCTGATCAGTTCGGCGTGGGCCGAGGTGGCCGACGCGATCACCACGGCGTCCACGCCCCAGGTGAAAACCTCGTCGACGGAGGGAGCGGCGGTCGATCCCGTACGGTCGGCGACCCATGCCGCCCGCGCCGAGTCGGTGTCCGCGACGACCAGGGAGCCGACATCGCGATGGCGGCTGAGCACGTCCGCGTGGAAGGTGCCGATGCGGCCCGTGCCGATGAGTCCGATGCGCATGGCCCCAAGGTGGCCGCACGTCCTCACCATGTCAAGCATTTGTCCTGACAATCGAACTTCACGACTTCCCGTCAACATTCCATGCGACTACGCTCGTCCCGTGCCCAATCAGCCGAGATCAGCGCAGCCCGGACAGGAGGCGGATCACGCTCTGCCGCTCCAGCTCGGCGTGGACCGCACCAGCCCGGTCCCGCTCTACTTCCAGCTCTCCCAGCAGTTGGAAGCGGCGATCGAGCGGGGCCGGCTCGCGCCGGGCAGTCTGCTCGGCAATGAGATCGAGCTGGCCGGCCGGCTCGGACTGTCCAGGCCCACCGTCCGGCAGGCCATCCAGACCCTGGTCGACAAAGGTCTGCTGGTGCGCCGCCGAGGCGTCGGCACCCAGGTCGTGCACAGCCAGGTCAAGCGCCCGCTGGAGCTGAGCAGCCTCTACGACGATCTGGAGGCGGCCGGCCAGCGCCCGGCCACCCGCGTCCTGCGCAACACCGTCGAGTCCGCCACCGCGGAGGCCGCCGCCGCACTCGGAGTGTCCGAGGGCACCGAGGTGCTGCTCGTCGAGCGGCTGCGGTACGCGCACGACGAGCCCATGGCGTATCTGCGCAACCATCTGCCTCTCGGCCTGTTCGACTGCGACACCGAACGCCTCGGAGCCACCGGCCTCTACCGGATGATGCGGTCCGCCGGAATCACTCTGCACAGCGCCCGCCAGACGGTGGGAGCGCGGGCGGCCACGGCCGAGGAGGCCGGTTGGCTGGCCGAGCGGCCCGGCGCGCCGCTGCTCACGATGGAGCGGACCACCTTCGACGACACCGGCCGGGCCGTCGAGTTCGGTTCGCACGTCTACCGCGCCTCGCGGTACTCCTTCGAGTTCCAGCTTCTCGTCCGCCCGTAGCCCGCCCGTAGTTCGCCCCGTAATCCTCCGGTAGCCCGCCGTTCCTCCGTCCTTCCCCGCGTGAATGTAGGGAGAGAACGCGTACCCGATGGGTACCCGCCGCGCGGGCATGACCGATACTTGGGCGGCCGGGCCCGGCTTCGAGGTGGCGCCGGCCGCACCGAGAAGCACTGCAGGAAGGGCACGGCGTCGTGGCAACGGTTCGGACAGGGGTACGCGCGATCGGCGCGGTGCTGGCGGTGGCGCTCGGCGCCTCGGCCCTCGCCGGGTGCAGCAGCACCGGCGGCAAGCGCGCCGAGGAACGGGCCCAGCGGGCCGCCGCTCAGGGACGGGCCGCGGTGAACACACCCGAGTGGACCGTGGCCATGGTCACTCACTCCGGCGACGGTGACACCTTCTGGGACATCGTGCAGAAGGGCGCCAAGCAGGCGGCCGTCAAGGACAACATCAAATTCCTGTACGCGAACAGCGACGAGGGCCAGCAGCAGGCGCAGCTCGTCCAGTCCTACATCGACAAGAAGGTCGACGGGCTGATCGTCACGCTCGCCAAGCCCGACGCGATGAAGGATGTCGTCGCCAAGGCGGTCAGGGCCGGTATCCCGGTGATCACCGTGAACTCCGGCACCGAGCAGTCCAAGGCGTTCGGCGCGCTCAGCCATATAGGCCAGGACGAGTCCATAGCCGGCGAGGCCGTCGGCGAGGAGCTGGACAAGCGCGGCAAGAAGAAGGCCCTCTGCGTCATCCACGAGCAGGGCAACGTCGGCCATGAGCAGCGCTGCGCCGGAGCGAAGAAGACCTTCGGCGGCCGGCTCGAAAACCTCTATGTCGACGGTACGAACATGCCGGACGTCCAGGCGTCCATCGAGGCCAAGCTGCAGACTGACCGGAGCATCGACGCCGTCGTCACCCTGGGCGCGCCGTTCGCGGACGCCGCGGTCCAGGCCAAGCGGTCCGCGGACAGCGAGGCCGAGATCGACACCTTCGACCTGAACGCCAAGGTCGCCTCCTTGCTCAAGGCCGGCACGCTCGGCTTCGCCGTCGACCAGCAGCCCTACCTCCAGGGCTACGAGGCCGTGGACCTGCTCTGGCTCTACCGGTACAACGCCGATGTGCTCGGCGGCGGACGCCCGGTCCTGACCGGCCCGCAGATCATCACCGGAAAGGACGCCGGAGCGCTGGAGGGCTACACGGAGCGGGGGACCCGATGACCGCGACCGCGCCCCCGGTGAACGACCGGCCCGACCGGGCCCCGGCCGGCGACGAGCGTCTGCTCGGCACCTCGCCGCTGCGCAAGCTGCTCGGCAGGCCCGAGCTGGGAGCGGTCGTCGGCGCCGTCGCCGTGTTCCTCTTCTTCTCCGTCGTGGCGGACTCCTTCCTGCGGGCGTCCAGCTTCGGAACCGTCCTGTACGCCGCCTCGACGATCGGGATCATGGCGGTCCCGGTGGCGCTGCTGATGATCGGCGGCGAGTTCGATCTCTCCGCCGGTGTGATGGTGACCAGTTCCGCGCTGATCTCCTCGATGTTCAGCTACCAGATGACGGCGAACGTCTGGGTCGGCGTCGTGGTTTCTCTGCTGGTCACACTGGCGCTCGGCGCGTTCAACGGCGTCATGCTGACCCGTACGAAGCTGCCGAGCTTCATCATCACGCTGGGCACGTTCCTGATGCTCACCGGACTCAACCTCGGCCTGACGAAGCTGATCAGCGGCACGGTGTCGACCAAGACCATCGGCGACATGGAGGGCTTCTCCTCCGCCAGGAAGCTCTTCGCGTCGCAGCTCACCATCGGTGACGTCGATCTCAAGGTCACCATCGCGTGGTGGGCCGCGCTGGTCGCGCTGGCCACCTGGATTCTGCTGCGTACTCGCTTCGGCAACTGGATCTTCGCGGCCGGCGGCAACGCCGACGCCGCCCGCGCGGTCGGTGTGCCGGTGCGGAAGACCAAGATCGCGCTGTATATGGGTGTGGCCTTCTGCGCCTGGGTCTCCGGACAGCATCTGCTCTTCTCGTTCGATGTCGTCCAGTCCGGTGAAGGCGTCGGCAATGAGCTGATCTTCATCATCGCGGCCGTCATCGGCGGCTGTCTGATCACCGGTGGCTACGGCTCCGCGATCGGCTCCGCCGTCGGCGCGTTCATCTTCGGCATGACCAGCAAGGGCATCGTCTACGCGGAGTGGAACCCGGACTGGTTCAAGTTCTTTCTCGGAGCGATGCTCCTTCTGGCCACCCTGCTCAACGCGTGGGTGCGCAAGCGCGCGGAGGCTTCCCGATGACGGCACTGGTCCAACTCGACAACGTCAGCAAGTACTACGGCAATGTCCGGGCGCTGGAGGGCGTCTCGCTGGAGGTCCATCCCGGCGAGATCAGCTGTGTGCTCGGCGACAACGGCGCCGGCAAGTCCACCTTGATCAAGATCATCGCGGGGTTGCACCGGCACGACGCGGGCGACTTCCTGATCGAGGGCGAGAACACCAGCCTCGGCTCGCCGCGCGAGGCCCTGGATCTGGGCATCGCCACGGTCTACCAGGACCTCGCCGTCGTACCGCTGATGCCGGTCTGGCGGAACTTCTTCCTCGGCTCCGAGCCGACCCGGGGCAGCGGGCCCTTCAAACGGCTCGATGTCGAGCTGATGCGCGAGACCACCCGTACCGAGATGCTGCGGATGGGCATCGACCTGCGCGATGTCGACCAGCCCATCGGCACTCTCTCCGGCGGCGAACGTCAGTGTGTGGCCATCGCGCGCGCCGTCCACTTCGGTGCGAAGGTCCTCGTCCTCGACGAGCCGACGGCGGCCCTCGGTGTCAAGCAGTCCGGTGTGGTCCTCAAGTACGTCGCCGCCGCACGTGACGCGGGGCTCGGCGTCGTGCTCATCACCCACAACCCGCACCACGCCTTCCTGGTCGGTGACCGGTTCGTGCTGCTGAAGCGCGGTGTCATGGCCGGCAGCCACACCAGGGACTCGATCACGCTGGACGAGCTGACCCGCCAGATGGCCGGCGGATCCGAGCTGGAGGAACTCAGCCACGAGCTGGAGCGCGCTTCCGCTCCCGGCCGCCTCGGCGGCCCTCAGACGGACGCGATCTGACCCGGGCGGACGCCGCGGGCCCGGCCGGAACCGCGGCCCCGGGCGTCCGCGCCGGGCCGCACAGCGAACCGGTCCGTGCCGGATGGCAGAATCGGCCATGGCGGACGCCGTCCGCCGCCGCCGGCCACCGGGCCGGCCGGCTCCCGACCCCGCAGGGACGACACGACTCGTGCGAGCACCCAGCCGCCGGCCCACCCGGCACGGCAAGCCTGAGCCGACGGACACCAGGGGGCCGGGCCGATGAGCACGTATCGCGACTTCGCGCACCGCGGCTCCGCCCGCGCCACCGTCCTGCGGACCGTCGGCACCCGTGAGCGCCGCTCCCTCCTCACCGCACCCCGGGTACCGACCGTCGGCATCGACATCGGCGGCACGAAGGTGATGGCCGGGGTCGTCGATCCGGACGGCAACATCCTGGAGAAGCTGCGCACCGAGACACCCGACAAGTCCAAGAGCCCCCGGGTCGTCGAGGACACCATCGTCGAGCTGGTGCTCGACCTCTCCGACCGCCACGATGTGCACGCCGTCGGCATCGGCGCGGCCGGCTGGGTGGACGCCGACCGCTCCAAGGTGCTGTTCGCGCCGCATCTCGCCTGGCGCGACGAGCCGCTCAGGGACGCCATCTCCGCCCGGCTCGCGGTGCCCGTGATGGTCGACAACGACGCCAACACCGCGGCCTGGGCGGAATGGCGCTTCGGGGCCGGCCGCGGCGAGGACCATCTGGTGATGATCACTCTCGGCACCGGCATCGGCGGCGCCATCCTGGAGGACGGCCTCGTCAAGCGCGGCAAGTTCGGTGTGGCGGGCGAGTTCGGCCATATGCAGGTCGTGCCCGGCGGCCATCGCTGCCCGTGCGGCAACCGCGGCTGCTGGGAGCAGTACAGCTCCGGCAACGCCCTGGTCCGGGAGGCGCGAGAGCTGGCCGTGGCCGACTCACCGGTCGCGTACAACATCATCGACCGCGTCAAGGGCAACGTCCACGAGATCACCGGGCCGCTGATCACCGAGCTCGCCCGGGAGGGCGACGCCATGTGTGTCGAGCTGTTCCAGGACATCGGACAGTGGCTCGGCGTCGGCATCGCGAATCTGGCCGCGGCCCTCGACCCGTCCTGCTTCGTCATCGGCGGCGGCGTCAGCGCCGCCGACGATCTGCTGATCGGCCCGGCCCGCGACGCCTTCCGCCGCCATCTCACCGGCCGCGGCTACCGGCCCGAGGCCCGGATCGTCAAGGCACAGCTCGGCCCCGAGGCGGGCATGGTCGGCGCGGCCGATCTCGCCAGACTGGTGGCCCGCCGCTTCCGCCGGGCCAACCGCCGGCGCGTCGAGCGCCATGAGCGGTACGAGCGCTACGCCCAGGCCATCCGTACCGCCAGGACGACCCAGGAACCGCCCTCATGAGCCTGCACCCCATGCCGCCGGCCACGGAAGAGGGCGTCAAGCCGCCCGAGGACCGCGGCCACCGCATCCGCCGCCGCTGGCTGACCGCCATTGTCATCGTGCTGCTCATCGGCATTCCGGCCGGCTATCTGGTGATCTCGGCCGAGCAGAGCCGCGACAGCGGCCGGAACAAGGAGGCGGAAGCCTCGGCCACGCACCTCCAGCGGCTGCGGCCCTCCAAGATGAAGCGCCGTATCTTCGAGGTGCCGGTCCCGGCCGGAGCCACGCGGGTGCGCTACTACGAGACGAGCAACTGGAAGTCCAGCCGGCTGTACGTCCAGTTCGACGTCACCTCCGGGCGGCTCGACACCTTTCTGACCGAGCTCGGGACCAGCCGTTCCGCGCTCAAGGACGGCGCCATCACCATCACGCCCCGCGACCGGCGCACCGTCGGCTGGAATTTCGACATCCCGGGCCACGACTGGGCGGGTACCAGCCATCGGCAGCCGGACCCGCGGCCCAGCCAGGACGTCGTCGTCGATCTGACCGAGCCCGGTTTTCCGCGGGTGTACGTCGTCTCCACCACGACTCCTTGATCTTCCGGGGACGGTAGAGAGGGTGACCACGGCGAGGCCGATGCCGAGAACGGGGCCGAGGACCGGGCCGCGGCGGCGGTGTCGGTGTCGGTCGTCGTGGCGCCGAGTGCGATCGCGCGGCTGACGAGGTCCGCGGGTCGTCCTCGGCCGGGGCGGCATGCGGGCCGTGGGCCGTGCCGTTCGCTGTGTCCTGGACCTCTTACGACCACCTCTTACGACCACCTCTTACGACCCGGTGGCCGTCGTTCCCTATCCTGACCGGGTGACCGACGAATCCGCCGCCCCCGATCGCCCGCCCCGCAAACGGGACTCGGCCGCCACCAAGCTGGCCATTCTCGACGCCGCCCGCGAGGTCTTCACCCGCTCGGGGTACGACGCGGCGGGCCTGCGGGAGATCGCCGGTCTCGCCGGTGTCGACCCGCGGCTGATCGGCCGTTACTTCGGTTCGAAGGAACTGCTGTTCACACAGGTGGTCGCCGACGCCTACGGCAACCATCTGATGATGACGCCGGAGGCCAACGCGGAGGCCGCGCGCTCGCTGCTGACCGACCCCACGCAGGCCCACCGGGACGGGATGCTCCTCACGCTCCGCTCGGCGCCCAGCGAACGGGCGGCCGAGATCATGCGCGTAAGCCTGGAACGCGACTTCCAGCAGGCGCTCGCCGACGAGCTCGAAGGGCCGCACGCCGCCGCCCGCGCCGCGCTGCTCGTCGCCATCTGCACCGGGGTTCAGTTCATGCGCAATGTGCTCCACAACAGCGCCCTGGCCGAGGGCGATCCCGAGGTGCTGGTGGACCTCCTCAGGACCGCCCTGGACGCCGTCGCTACCGCTCCGTCCGTTCCGGACGCCGCGGAGTAGGCCCTTGGCACGCTCGTTTCGGCTCAGGCGGATCTGATCGCGGTGGCCGTCCGACGGCCGTCTCTGGTCGTGCGCGCCTTCGGCGAATGGCTTTCGCCGCAGTGAAGGGACTTCGGCGTGGTGGCGGGGAAGCCACTCGGACGAAGGCCGGCACTCGGGCGACCGCGGACGTATGGCCGCGGCGCACCGAGGCCGGTCAGCTCAGCGGCGGGGTAACGCCGTAGGACCAGTTGTGATCCATCCGCGTCTCTCGTTCTCCGACGACCTGAAGGCCGTTCAGGCGGGCGAGTTCCGCGCCGGTGAGCGCCAGCCGGGCGGCGCCGGTGTTCTCCTCCAGACGGGAGACATGCAGTGTGCCGGGGATCGGGACGACGTCGGGCGCCTGGGCCAGCAGCCACGCGAGCGCGACCTGACCGGGCGCCGCGTCATGGGCGGTGGCGATCTCCCGTACAACCTCCACGGCGGCGAGATTGGCCTCGAACGCCTCGCGTGCGAAGCGCGGCATCAGCCGCCGGTAGTCGTTCTCCGGCAGGTCGTCGAAGGATGTGATCGTGCCGGTCAGCATGCCGCGACCCAGCGGGCTGTACGGCACTACGCCGATGCCGAGCTCGCGGGTGAGAGGCACGACCTCCTTCTCGATGTCGCGTGACCACAGTGACCACTCGGTCTGGACAGCGGTGATCGGGTGGACGGCGTGGGCGCGTCGGATCGTGTCGGGTGCCGCCTCACTGAGGCCGAGGTGGCGCGCCTTGCCCTCGGTGACGAGCTCGGACATCGCGCCGACCGTCTCCTCGATCGGGACGTCGGGGTCCATTCGGTGGTAGTAGTACAAATCGACATAGTCGGTACCGAGCAGGGTGAGCGAACGCTCGATCCGCTCGCGGACGTACTCGGGCCGGCCATTCATGAGCGGCGCCTCGTCGCCGCCGGCGGACCTGACGATGCCGAACTTGGTGGCGACGGCGACCTGGTCCCGGCGGCCGGCGATGGCCTTGCCGATGCGCTCCTCGCTGTCGCCGTAGAGGTCGGCCGTGTCGATCATCGTCGCGCCCAGCTCGATCGCGCGGTCGATGAGCGCACCGGCGGTGTCGTCGGTGGCGTGTTCCTGTCCCTGTCCGTAAGGCCGGGCGAAGCTCATCGCGCCGTAACCCACGGCACCGACCGTCAGGCCACCGGGAGTGCGCGGGGAAATGGTCATGGAGCGTTCCTCGCTGGATCGTCGCGCAAGGCATGTCCTCACGTGTGGACCAACGTAAGTCCACACTCGTGGAAATGCCAAACGAGCCATGCTCCAGGGCCCCACGAGCACCGTCGCCGCTGTCAGGGTGTGGTCACGCCGTGCGCCGTGAAGCCGTGCGAGTGGTGAGTCGCCCGGCCTGTGGAACACTGGATAGGGGCCGCAACAGGAGCGGATGATCATGAATACTTCGGCGTGGCGGGAGTCCGGCGGGGAAGTCGTGGAACCGACCGCGGATCGCGTGGCACGGCTGTTGGTCGGCGCCGACGGCATGGTGACCGACTGGGGTTCGGCCGCGGAGCGTCTTCTGGGATACCGGGCTCGTGATGTCCTTGGCCGACCGGTGGCGGATCTGCTCGCGATGAGAAGCGGTGCCGATTCCGGGTACGGCGAGGTTGTGCTCCGGCACCGCGACGGCCATTCCGTGCGCTGCAGGCTCCGGGTCGAAGGACAGGACGGTATGGGCCCTTGCCTGGCCGTGGAGCTGTCGCCGGCCGGGCGCATCCCGCCCTCGGACGTCGAACGGGCGCTCCTGGAGGCGCTGTTCACCCGCTCTCCCATCGGTTTGATCCTCGTGGACCCTCAACTGCGGCTGGTGCGCTTCAACGCCGTGGCGGAGGGAATGCACGGCACCGGGATACGGGAGGTCGTCGGGCTGCGCCCGACTCAGGCGTGGCCCGAGTTCAGCGGCGAGACGGTGGAGCGGGTGATGGGCGAGGTCCTCAGGACCGGTGAGCCCGTGATCGAGTTCGAAAAACGCGGTCGGCCGCCCGGCGATCCCGCGCGGGAACACGTCTATTCGGCGTCCGCGTTCCGCCTCCAGGCCCGCGACGGCCGGATTCTCGGGGTGGCCGACGTCGTGGTCGATGTCACCGAACGCCACAGGGCCGAGCAGCGCCTCGCACTGATGGCCGAGGCCAGCGCGCGGATCGGCACCACCTTGGACCTGCTGCGCACAGCCCAGGAACTGGCGGAACTGGTGGTGCCCCGGCTGACGGACAGCGTCTCCGTGGACATCCTGGATCCGGTGTTCGGCGGGGAGAGGATCCCGCCCGGTCCCGTCACGGGAACCGCCGTCCTGCGGCGTGCCGCCTCGTGTTCCCGCCGCACCGATACCGCGCCCGGGGCCTACGCCACCGGAGAGATCAGCAGCTATCCGGGAGACGCGCCCGCCTGCCAGGTGCTGGCCGACCTCACGCCGCGGCTGGTGCGCGACATCACCGAGGACAGTCCGTGGGTGGGCGGCGATCCGGTGCGGGGACGCAAGATGCTGGAGAACCACGTTCACTCGCTGATGCTGGTGCCTCTCGTCGTCCGCGGCCGCGCCCTGGGACTGGTCTGCTTCTACCGGTGGGCCACGGCGGACGGCCCGTTCGACGAGGATGACCTCGCGCTCGCTGTGGACCTGACGAGCCGGGCGGCGGTGGCCCTGGACAACGGCCGCCGCTACATCCGCGAGCGCAACGCCGTACTCGCCCTCCAGCAAGGCATGCTGCCCCAGCGCTTCCCCACACCCCGCGCCGTGGACTGGGCTCATCACATGATCTATTCCGGAGCCGGCGGCGACTGGACCGACGTCATCCCCCTTCCCGGGGCCCGTGTCGCGCTCGTCACCGGCAGCACCCCGGGCCGTGGCGTGCGCACGGCCGCCACCATGGGCCGGCTCCGTGCGGCCGTGCACACCTTGGCCAATCTCGACCAGGCCCCGAACGAACTCCTCGCCCGCCTCGACGACCTGGTCCGCGCCCTCGGCAGGGAAACCGGCGAAACCAGCGCCGACACCCCCGTCGGCGCGACCTGCCTCTACCTGGTCTACGACCCCGTGAACCGCTGCGTCAGCATGGCCTCGGCAGGCCACCCCGCACCGATCCTCGCCCAGCCCGACGGCACCGTCACCGTGCCGGCCCCTCCCGCCGGCGAAGCCCTCGGCTGCCCAGGTCCACCGTTCGAGAAGGCCGCAATGGACCTGCCCGAAGGCAGCCTGATCGTGCTCCACACCCGCGGACTCCTTCAGAAGTTCCCGGCCCGTATCGGGTCGGCCGAGCTGGAACACCTCGTGACCTCGCCGACCGGATCCCCGCAGAACCTCAGCCTGACCCTCACCGAGACGCTGGTGCCCTCGGATCCGCACGAGGACGCGGCCGTCCTGGTGGCCCGCACCCGCCCGCTGGACCCGGACAGTGTCGCCGTCTGGGACCTGCCGTCCGATCCCGCCGCCGTCGCCACCGCGCGCCAACTGGCCACCCGCCAACTGGCGGCCTGGGGACTGGCGGAGGAAGACGCGTTCGCCACCGAACTGATCGTCAGCGAACTCGTCACCAACGCCATCCGCTACGCCGCGCCTCCCATCCGGCTACGTCTCATCCGCGACCGGGCCCTCACCTGCGAAGTGTCGGACTCCAGCAGCGCCGCACCCTTCCTGCGGCACGCCCGCACCACCGACGAGGGCGGCCGGGGCCTGCTGCTGGTCGCCCAGCTCGCCGAACGCTGGGGAACGCGCTACCAGGAACGAGGCAAGATCATCTGGACCGAGCAGCCGATCACCGCATAGCGCGCGGCGCGAGACCAGGACGGCGGTGCGGCCCGGAATGCGCCGGAGGCCGCGGGGAGGCGCGATCCCGGAAGGCTTCCGGGTTACGGAGACCCGTCCAGGGGCGTCCAGTTGGTCCAGGGCAGGTGCGTAAGCCTCGAACCCTCGCGTTCGGTGGGCGGATTCCAGCGGTTACCGCATGTGACGCTCGAACCAGTCGAGCATCTCCTTGGGCTCCCTCTGGAAGTGGAGGTAGCCGTCCCAGCGCGCCGTCGTGCCGTGGATCCAGACGAGCTTCTTCTCCGCGATCGGGATGTTGTCGTACATGGCCCGCACATCGCTGGGCCGGGTCATCAGGTCGTCGTGGACTTGGTACAGGAACGTCGGGACCGTGACGCTCTTCGCCGCCTCGACCGGTGACATCTCGTCGAATCGGAAGCTCACGATGAGCCGCACCTTCTCTTCGAGCTCGTCGATGCGCTCGCCGCTGCCGAGCCGTTCAAGGGTCCGCCGCATGGTCACGCCGACGGACAGGGGCTGCGGGGAGACCACACAGCGCACCTCCTCGAAGTGCTCGGGGTACATCTGCATCGCGAACATGGTCGCGTTGGAACCCTGGCAGCGGCTGAACAGCCCGATGGTCATGTCCTTGAGCTTTTCGTCGCCGCGCGCGTACATCAGCGAGCCGACGACGTCGCGTGCCTCGAAGCGGCCTCCGCTGCCGATCCCACCGTTGCCTGTGCCGCTGTGGCCGAGGTTGCGCATGTCGTAGGTGAGGACGTTGTAGCCGGCCTCGTGCAGGATCCGGTAGTCGGGCACGAAGTCGACCTCGAATCCGTCGGACGGCTATGACTCCGCGACGATGAGCGACGACATCGCCGAGCTGATGACCCACCTCGGACACGAGACATACGCCGTGGCGGGCGAGGACTGGGGAGCGGTGATCGGCTACCAGCTCGCCGCGCGCCACCGTGACCGTGTCACCGCTCTTGTGTTCGCCGAGGCCCTGTTCCCGGGATTCGGCCTCGCGGAAGAAGCTGGATGTCCCGGTCCTGGCGCTCGGCGGCTCGGCCTTCATCGGCGACCGCAACGAGTCCCAGATGCGGCTGATGGCCCGCGACGTCACCGGACATGTCTTCGACGCCGGCCACGACCTCGCGGAGGAAGTACCCGACGAGATGGCCGACGTGGTCCTGCCGTTCCTGGCCGCGCGCCGGTAACCGCAGCCGGCCGCCGAGGCCCGCGAGCTGAAGCGGCCCCCACGCCGTGGGGCCGCGTGGCCGAGCGGACCTGCCCGGTCCCGCGCCTCAAGAGCCGGAACTCTCCTGACGATCATGGCGCTCCGGGTCGTGATGGCGGTGAGTACCGGCCTCATCTACGTCACAGCACCCAGCGTCGTCGTACGCCTCGTGGCTCCGGCTCATCAGCGGCGCCTGCCGAGTGTCCGCAGCCATGATGTGGTGACCCGAGCGGGTGCGTCGTGCGAGGCGCGGGGGAGTCATCGGCTTCCGGCTGAGGCGGAGTCCCCAGTGAGTGACTGGTCGAGCGAGGACGGGCACGACTCCGTGTCCGGGTGCGTGGCGAGATTGATCAGGACATCGAGTCGGCGGCCCGCTTCCTGCAGCTCAGCGACCTTCGCTCTGATACGGACGCGCTCGTCGAGCACGCGGTCGAGCAACTGGGGACCGACGTGGCGGGCGTCGATGGCCGGCAGAAGGGTTGCCATCAGACGGCTGCCGAGTCCGGCCGTGTAGAGCTGCTGGATGAGCCCCACGCGGTCCACGGCCGACTCCGGGTAGACGCGCTGACCGCTGGCCGTGCGCTGGGGACGAAGAAGGCCCTGCTCCTCGTAGTAGCGCAGGGCACGCGTGCTGACTCCGGCCCTGTCGGCCAGTTCGCCGATACGCATCTGGCTCCTCCTGCTCGTGTTGTCGCCTGTCACGACTTGCCCTTCACGTTGACGTCAGGTTTTAGCGTAGGCGGCACAGGGCGGACGCGGATCTCCCACCGCCCACCGAAAGGACAGAACATGAACATTGCCGGTTCCACCGCGCTCGTGACAGGAGCCAATCGCGGGATCGGTCGGCGCTTCGTCGATCAGTTGTTGGCCCGGGGGGCCAGGAAGGTCTACGCCACGGCTCGACGCCCGGAGCTGCTCGACACGTCCGACTCGCGGGTCACGCCGCTGTACCTGGACTTGCTGGACGAGAAGTCGATCGCGGACGCCGCCGCGGCAGCCCAGGACGTCACATTGCTGATCAACAACGCCGGCATCGCGACCGGGGCCAACCTCGTGACCGACGACCTGGACACGATCCGGCAGGACCTGGAAACCCACCTTTTCGGCACGCTCCGGGTCATTCGCGCCTTCGCTCCAGCCCTCGCCGCCAACGGCGGAGGAGCGGTCGTGAACATCCTCTCCGTGCTGTCGTGGGTCGCCACCGAAGGGACAGGTTCCTACTCCGTGGCCAAGGCCGCGGAGTGGAACATGACCAACAGCGTGCGCCTTGAGCTTTCCGGTCAGCGGACCCTTGTCCAGGGCGTGCACCTGGCCGCCGCGGACACCGACATGACGGCGGGACGCGACGCTCCCAAGATCGACCCGGCGGACGTCGCACGAGCCAGCCTCGACGGTGTGCAGGCCAGGGTCATCGAGATACTGGTCGACGACCCCAGTCGCTTCGTCAAGGCCGCACTCTCGGGCGACCCCGCGCAGCTCTACAGTCCTCCGTCCGGGACCTGACCCTTCCCGGCGCGCCCAGAGCGGGTCTTCGGCTCGACCGGCTGTCGCGCCGGCGGATACAGGCGGCGACGGCGGCGTTCCGCTCGTCGTGGGCGCGATGGCCGGTGCCGTTCGACGCGGAGTGGCGCAGGGCCGCGAATTCGGACTCGATTCATACGCCTTCACAACCGGCTCAGATCAGACCAGTCGCTTTCCAGATGCGTACGAACACGTCGAGCTGCGCGGGGTTGTAGAGATCGAGCATCGCCTTGATCACGGCGTCGGTCGCTGCCTGCTGACCGGCCGCCGCGTGCTCGGCGGTATGTGGTGACCTCGGGTGCTTCTCAAGAAGCGCGCGCATCTGCGGGCTGATGCGCTGAGCGATCCGTTCGCGGGTTTCCTCGTCGGCATCCGGCGCGAGCGTGTCGAACTCGTCGGTCGCATCGTCTGGCTCGTAGTCCTGCAAGAGAGCTTGCCAGTGCTGTGTATCGTCACCGTCGATCACGTGGGAGATCACGGCGAACAATGACCGGTCCGCGTGCGACAATCGCGCTCGGGTCGCCGCAGCCGAAATGTCAAAGGGAAGGTCGGTCGGCACCGGTTGGCGGCGCAGTTTGGCTATCTCCTTTCTCGCCTCTTTCAGCTTTTGAATCGTGGCGGTGAGTTCCGCGTCCACCACGTCCAGGGTCTCCTCCAGATGCTCCGACTCGCCACCCTCCATGGTCGCGATGGTGGCGAGAGGGAAACCGAGTCTGGTGAGACGGCGGATCTGCAGAACTCGCACGAGGTGCTCAGTGCGGTAGGCCTTATAGCCGTTCGGCAGTCGCTCCGGCTCGTCGAGCAGGCCCATCTCGTGGTAGTGCCGGACGGTGCGCAGAGTCGTGCCGGCGAGTTCCGCCACCTCCCGCGTGCTCCAGCCCATGCTGGTCCTTCCCGCTCTGTGTCTCATGGCCATCGCTGACTTGAGTATGCCGCAACGGCACAGTGTCTCCTGGAAGGGCGACCGCGTACGGCGGTGGTGAGATGCCGAGAAGGAACAGAATGCAAACAGCGATGAGGCCGGGACGAAGTCGGGCGTGGATACTCTGGCCCCCGGTGGCAGGCGCCGCATGGATCGCATCCGTAGCCTGGGTGGCCAGTCAGATCGGGCTGGACGGGGTGATCGCCGGCCTCGTGCTGTCTGTCCTCCTCGCCTTCCCGATCGTGAGTGCTTTCGTGTGGCTGGACCGCTGGGCGCGTGAGCGTCCGCGCCGACTTGTTTCGGCGTTCGCGTGGGGTGGATCGCTGGCCGCGTTCTCCGCGATCTGGTCGCAAGAAGGACTCCAGACCCTTGTCGACACCACGGTGAGCACCGATTTCGGTGACTGGTTCCGCCCGCTCGTCATCACGCCTGTCACCGAGGAAGTCTTCAAGGGCCTGTTTCTGGTATGGCTGTTGATCTACCGCCGCAGGCAGATCACCGGCCTGCTCGACGGGATCGTCTACGCGGGTCTCGTCGGCGCCGGATTCTCCTTCACGGAGAACATCCTCTACCTCGGCCGCGCCATCACCACCTTCGCCGAATCAGACACGTCCGACGCGCACGCGGTCGCGGTACTCGGCATCAGCCTCTTCCTGCGCGCGGTGATGGTGCCGTTCTTCCACCCACTCATGGTCACCTTGTTCGGGATAGGCATCGCCGCGTCGGCCGGCAAGCGCAGCCAAGCCGCGCGCATCGGACTCGCCCTCGCAGGTCTGCTCGCCGCGATCACGCTGCACGGTGTATGGGACTGGACCTCTCTCGCCGGAAAGGATCCGCTTCTGATCTACAAAATCTACGGAGCCGTCCTGGTCCCCGTATTCCTCACGATGCTGATCCTCGCGCTCGTGCTCCGCAAGCGCGAAGGGAGAATGATCGCCGCATCGCTGCCGGTTCTCGCGCGCGACGGATACATCGCTCCCGAAGAAGTGGCACCACTCGCGAATCTCAAAGAACGCCGCCGCTGGAGGAAAAATATGCGACGCCGCTCCGGTCGCACCGCGGCTCACGCCACAGGCCGCTATCAAGCGGAGGCGAGCGCGCTCAGCATCCGAATGACCCGCGCACACGTCACCGGAAACCGAGATGGGCTCGACGAACAAGCACAGGCAGCCGCGTTCGCCAGAACGGAAATGCTCAGGGCCCTCGCGGTTTCGAATGCCTAAGGACTGTCCCGTAATCCCGGCGGGCGCGCGGGATTACGGGACGGCCCTTGGGTAAAGGTATGCGGATGGGCAGGCCGGAGGCGCGGACGGCGGTGGACCACTCCCTCACATGTGAGGCGGCGATGCCGTGCGAGGACACGCGTCGGACGGCCTATGTGGCGATCGTCTTGCGGTAGGCCGAGGGCCGGACACCGACGTGGCGCAGGAACGCCGACGACAAGGCGCTGGGTCCGGCGAAGCCGCACCGCTGGGCGATCTGCTCGACGGTGAGGCTGGTCTCCGACAGCAGTCGTTGGGCCAACTCTATGCGTAGCCGGGTGAGAAACCGATGTGGCGTCTCGCCGGTGGCGTTCCGGAAGACGCGTACGAAGTGGTAGACGCTCAAACGCACCTCCGCTGCGATGTCGGCGAGGGTGAGCGGCTCGGCCAGGCGGTCCCGCATGACGGCAATGCCTTTGCGGACAGCGGCGTGCTCATTCCCCGGCACGCGTGGTGCCCGGCCCCGGGACAACAGGTGCACCGCGAGGAACGCCGCAGCCGACTCGGCATACAGGTCACTCGCCTCCCGGTTGGCCGGGAGTGACCGGACGAGGTGTTCGACGACCGGGTCGCCTGTGCCCAGTCTGGCGGACAGCGCCTCGAAGTCCGGTTCGTGCTGGTCCAGTTGACCGGCAGTCTGCTTGATGACGGCCTGCGGGATATGCACCTGGATGGTCGACAGGACCGATGTCGCCGCGTAACTGCGCACCGTTGGCCGGCCCGGCACCATGAGTTCCAGCCGCCCGGCCCTCCAGCGGCGCTTGGCCGATGACCCTCCGGAGGTGACCCGCATCACGGCTTCTCCGGCGGTACACAGCACGAGATGCAGGTCGGAAGTTCCGGGGAGCAGCAGGTGTTCGACCTGGCGTGCGTGCACGAAACACTGCACGAGCAGCGATCGCCAGTTGGCCTCGTGCCAACTGCAGTAGCTGCGACGCACGTACCGCGGCATGTCAACAGCGCCATACGGCGCCAAGTCGAAGTCAGGCGAATCGAACACAGTGGGAGTTTACCGACATCCGCGGGGGCCCAAGAACTGGTCGGAACCGAGTTGCGGTGCGCCGGCCGAGCGGCTGCGCACGAGCACGTCGACGCCCCACCGGCAGTGCGATGGCAGGCCCGGTGCAGGAGTGAGTGTGCCGCCGGAGGCTCTCTTCTCGTGCACCGGGTGGCGCCGCCGGCGGTCAGTTGGGCTCTGCGGCGCAGGCGAGGTCGTGCGCGGGCCGTTGTCCTGTGGTCAGGAATGTCGTTACCGCGTTGTTCGCGCACGTGTTCTTGCCGAAGGGATACACGCCGTGGCCGCCCTGGTCGGCAGTCACCATCCTGGCCCGGTCGCCGAGGGCCTGTCGCAGCCTTCGAGCACCGGCCAGCGGTGTACCCGGGTCGCGCAGATTCTGCACCATAAGGATGTTCGACGGGCCCCGGTCGCTGATGCGCACCGGCGGCTCGACGGGGTCGGTCGGCCAGAACGCACACGGCCCGATATTCGCCGTCATCCCGCCGAGCATCGGATACCGGACCCCGTCGAAGGCGACGGCGCGCTGGTAGGCCCCGATCGATCGCGGCCAGCGCGAGTCGGCGCAGAGCGTGTAGAGGCGGCTGGATACGGAATTGTCCAGGTCCGCTACGGGCGTCCCAGGGGGTTCGGACGGCAGGGGCTTGTCCGTGTCCAGCGCCTGCCAGATCTCGGCCAACGTGGCGAACGACGCGTCGCTGTAGAGCAAGCCGAACGTGGCTCCGCGGAACAACGTGCCGTCGAGCCCCTGAACCGGTTTGCCGTCCAGTCGCAAGGCGAGGTCGAAGTATTTCGCGGTCACCTGTCCCGGTGTCGTGCCCAGGCCGTACTCGGGATGGGCGGCGGCGAACTTCGCGAAGTCGGGGAACCGGTCCTGCAGGCCGCGAGCGAACATGCGCATGGCCGTCACGTCGTAACCGTCGGGGCCCAGGTTGCTGTCGAGTACGATCCGGTCGCCGCGCTCGGGGAACAGCATCGTGTACACCGCGCCGAGGTAGGTGCCGTAGGACGTGCCGGCGTACGAGATCTTGGGCTCGCCCAGCGCGGCCCGGATCCGGTCCATGTCACGTGCGGCGTTCGCGGTGGTGGTGTGGGGCAGCATCCACGCCGTCTTCGACGTGGCGCACTGCGTGGCGAGAGTCTTCGCGTACGTGGCCTCCCGCGCGACATCGGCGCCGGTGTTCGCCTGCTTGGGAAAGTTGCCCCGCGCCTGCTGCTCCGGTGTCACATCACAGGTCACCGGTGTGCTGTGGCCGACGCCGCGTGGGTCGAAGCCGATCACATCATAGGTGTCGCGCACGCTCTGAGGCAGACTGGTCGCCGCCAGAATGGCCGGGTAGTCCAGGCCCGTTCCTCCGGGGCCGCCAGGATTGGTCAGCAGCACGCCACGGCGCCGCTCGGGCTTCTTGCTCGCCAGGCGGGAGATCGCGATCTTGATTTTCCTGCCGTCCGGATGCCGGTAGTCCAGCGGGACGTCGACCGTCGAGCACTCCAGGCCGGGCAGGGTGACATCCGCCGGACACGGGCCCCATCGCACGGTGCTCGGCGCTGCCGCTACCGACGCACCTGGGATCACGCTCACCGCCAGCGCGGCGACGAGGGAAAGGGACAGGGTTATGCGCACGTGACATCCTCCTGGGCGCTGCACCCGGGCACCCTGGGTAGGCGGGGTGGATGGGCGGGTGTGTGGTGAAAGGGGCAGGGGAAACTGACCAGGACGGGGCGGGTGCTTGGAGCATGCGCTTCGCCAGATCCTGACGGGTCTGCTCGTCGGCGTCGGCGGGCAGGCGATCGAGCAGCTCGGCGATCTGTGTGAGCGAGAGCCCAAGCCCCGTCAGGCGTTTGATCCGCAGGACCCGGACGAGATGGACCACGCTGTAGCTCTTGTAGCCGTTGGCGCGGCGGACCGGCTCGCTGAGAAGACCGATGTCGTGGTAGTGCCGTATCGCGCGCAGTGTCGTTCCAGCGAGCTCAGCGAGCTGACGAGTGCTCCAACTCACCGCATCCCCAGGCTTCCAGTTCCTGTGACGCAGACGCGCCAACAGAGCCAGTTAAAACGATGCCGCGACGGCACAGTCAAACGACGGGCGTCGACCTCTGCTCGTGTGTTCTCGAAACGCGGATCCTGAGCGTCTGCGGACGCACAGCTTGTGGACATGAAGCACCATCCCGCCGACCGAGGCGGACGCGGTAGCGCCGCGCACATCGCGGCCCGGAACGACGACCAAGCAGGTGGCGGCTGATCCGAGGGCGGGCCGGAGATGCCGCGGTACGGGATACGCGCGGCCGGAGCGGCCTCTTCGGGACTACTGTCGCGAGCATGGTCGAACACGATGCCCTCAGTGCCACCCGCGAGGCCTACGACGCTGCTGCTCCCACCTATGCGCGGATGTTCCGTGACACGCTGCGTGACCGGCCCTTGGACCGCGCGATCTTGCATGCCTTCGCCGAGGTCGTACGTGCGAGTGGGGACGGGCAGGTCGCGGACCTGGGGTGTGGGCCTGGCCATATCACCGCTTATCTGGACGGGTTGGGGCTGGCGGTGTTTGGCGTTGATGCCTCTGCCGCGATGATCAAGTTGGCTCAACAGGCATATCCGGGCCTGCGGTTCGACGTGGGCTCGATGGCCGAGTTGAACATCGCTGACGGCGTACTGGGCGGCGCACTCTCACGTTGGTCCATCATCCACACTCCGCCGCAAGAACTGCCCGTCATCCTGGCGGAGTTCCACCGCGTGCTGGCGCCCGGCGGCCACCTGCTGGTCGCCTTTTCGGCGAGCGAGGATCCGTCTCACCTGACACAGGCCTTCGATCACACAGTCGCTCTGGCCTATCGGTGGTCGCCTGATCACCTCGCCGCGATGCTGCGCGAGTCCGGGTTGGCCGAGGTGGCCCGGATGGTTCGCGAGCCTGAGCCCACCGACCGACGGCAATTCCAGGAGATTCAACTGCTCGCCCGTAAAGCCTGAGGGCTGTCCCGTCATCCCTTCGACCTCGCCGAGCCGGTGCGCGGCCGCAAGAGAAGTTCATCTTCACGCGCCGGTGACAGTCCCAACGCCCGCCTCGTCCAACGTGCTTGGCGGGTATGGCTCCGGCCGAGCCCACTCGTCATTCGGCAACTGCCACGGTCACGAGGAACGTTCGGCAGCTTCGGCCAGGCCCGTGACCATGCGCTGCATGGTTCGCGTCAATTGGGGACGAAGAATGAAGTGCATGCCGAACGCCACTTCATACTCGCCAAGCCAATGAATTTCGACGCCGCCCTCGCTTTCCTCGTTGAGCAGTATGCGTGCGGAGTAGTTTTTCATGAACGGATTACTGGCATCTTCATAGGCGAAAACCTGTTGGGAGTGCAATTCGGTGATTCGCTCGCTCGTGACAACACGGCCCGTGCGAAATGCCCTTACGGCGCCGACCTCGTCGCGTCCCTTCGGCGAGAGATTTTCTGACCTCTCCAAGATGAGCGCGTCAACAGTTCCCCACTGCGGCCAGCTATGAGCATCCAACAGCAGAGACCAGACCTTCGACGACGGCGCCTTCGATCTGGCCGTCACGTCGTAAGCACCCTTCATTTTCATCACTTCCGTTACTTTTCGAGAGCCTAATGACTTATATTTCAAAAAATCTATGGCGTGCCGAAGCGATCTGACGCAACGCTTCTTTTACCTCTTGAAGGTGACCTTCGCGGGTCCCGCCGATCTGTTTTCCGCACGCATACGCCAAATGTTAACGGTATGAAACCTTGACGGGAATGCGCGAGATTGGCAAAAAACATGCGTGAGGTTGCGGTCGCGTGGGTGCGCCAGATGAAGTGACGTTGGCGGTGGGTGGTGTTGGTTGGGGAAGTCGCGCCGACGGTGGGGCATGCGCCGGTCCGCTGGACCGGAGGAAAGTGCGGTCCTCGCCGGCCCTTCGTTGGTGCACCGGGCGCGAGGGGCCGGAGGACGGAGCCTGGGGCCGCCGGTGTCCACGGGCGCGGCCCGGGGGACACCGGCGGCCGGTCTGCTGCCCAGCTCTCTGGGCGCGTCGGGCTACCGTTGTGCTCGAATCGGCGTTTCCGACGCGACCGATCCGGATGAGCGGTGCGTACAGCACCTTCGCGGCGCAGGGCCAGCAAGCAGTGTGACCTGTTCTCGGTCAGTGTGCTGCGCGAGAGTACGCAGGTCTGCGAGTACCCGGAGGGCCGCGTACTCAGATGTTGTTGGCGATGCGTTCGTGGTCTCGTTCGCCCTCACGGGTCTGGATACCAGCAGCGAGCAGCTTGTGGGCGAGCTCGGTGACCTCATCGCCGAATGCCGCGAACAGGGCCTCGTTCTCGACGGCATAGGCCGGGAGAGGTATCGGCTGCGCGACCGCGTTGACCGTGGCCTTGGTGCCGGAGATCACTTCTGGCCGCAGGCTGGCGATCCGCCGGGCAAGGGTGTCGACGAACGTATCGAGTTCGGCGGCGGGCAGTGCGCGGTTGATCAGGCCGTACCGCTCCGCCAGTTCCGCGCCGACGAGTTCGGCGCCGAGAATGAGCTCAAGCGCACGGGCCCTGCCCGCCAGGCGCGTCATGTTCACCGTGCCTCCGCCTCCGGGGAGGATCCCCATCAAGGACTCGGGCTGCCCTTGCCCCGACTTGCCGATCGCCGCGAATCGCATGTCCAGGTACATGAAGAACTCATTGCCGGCGCCGCGTGCGAAGCCGGCGAGCTTGCCAATGGTGACCTGAGGCAGCGAGCGGACCTCCTCGCTCATGGCCTGAAGGATGTTCAAGCCATCGGGAATTGTTGCGTCCGGTGCGGCCGCGATCGCGGCGCGAGTGGCGGCAGGCAGAGCATCCGGGTCGGTGAGATAGGCCATATCGCCGTGCGCGATGAAGAACTCCGGGTCGGCGCTTTCGAAAACGATGACGCGGACGTCGGCGTCATCGCGCACTCGTGCGATGAATGCCCGTAGCGACGGCAGTAGGACTGCGTCCATCAGGTTCAGGGGCGGGTGATCGATCGTGACTGTCGCAACACCTTTCAAGACGTTGATCGACAGGGCGGGGAGGTCGTTGTAGCTCATGGAGGGTGGCTCCGTTCCAGGAGGCTCGCGCTTGATCGCGCTGCCGGCCAGGGAAGCGCACTGCGCTTCTCGGTGTCATGGCTGACACTGAGTATCAGCTTAAGAACTCACGCTCTTATGTGCAACTGAGTGTGTCGTAGTACACTCGTTCCATGAGCTCAGCGCCTGTCGGTACTCGTGAGATCGGTCGTCACGCGGTGAGGGCTGAGCTGGCCCGCGTGGCCTTCAATCGGTTCTGCCTCACCGGCTTCAATCAGGTCACCTTCACCGACCTCTCCGAAGCTGCCGGAGTGTCGCGAAGCACCTTCCTGCGCTACTTCGGCACCAAGGAAGACGTGGTCCTGTTTGTCTTCGACCCCCTCGGCGGCGTCATCGTCGACGCACTCGACGCCGATCGGGAAAACGAGGACGATTGGAGCAGGCTGCGTAACGCTCTCGGCTCAGCTGTGACGTTCCTCGTGCGTGACGTCCAGGAACTCCCCACGATCCTCGGCCTCATTGAGCAGACGCCCGCGCTCTGCGCGCGGCTCAGGGAGAAGCAGACTGAGTGGCGACGCGAGATCGTTGCGCGATTCCAAGAGACGACCGCGTCGACAGAAAACTCGTCGGTCATCGCGAACGTCCGTGTCGCGGCGGCGCTCGAATGCTTGTGGATCGTCCTCGGGCAGTGGAGCGCGAGCGGCGGTCAGGACGACCTCGACGGACTGCTGGACGCTGCGTTCGCCGCCTTCTCGACTCCGGCTCGTCGGCAGCCGGACGCTCCGTCATAATCCGTACCCGGCACCGCCGTTGGCGCTGAGAAGCAGCCCGCCTGTCATCAGCGGTACGGATGACGAGGGATGACGACACGTAGAGGAAGCAGCACAGATCCAGCAGCGCAGGACGTCACGTGGCTGGTCAACAACTTCGGCGGGGAAGTGATCGTGGACGTTCTCTCCGTGCTGTCGTACAGCCACCTCGGAAAGGCCGTGTTCCCCTCCGTGGCCAGGGCCGCGGAGTGGAACACGACCAACAGCGTGCGCCTTGAGCTTGCCGGTCAGAAGACACTTATGCAGGGCGTGCGTCTGGGTGCCGCGGACACTCCGCGGCGGCATCGACGAACGGGTATGCGCGCGCTGGAGCCGCGTCCGCCGCGAGCTCGTCGAACAGCTTGGGGATCCGCTCCCATGGGAGATGTCCTCGCGGCCGGCCCGCTGGCGCGGCTGAGCAGCGCGTTCAGACGGCCTTGGTGGCTCCCGCATCGACGAACCAGTTCGCGCCGATCGCGCTCGGCATGGTCGGGGAGGCCAGCAGCAGCACCGCCCGGGCGATCTCGGCGGGGTCGATCAGGGTTTCGGTGAGCATCCCGTTCTGCTTCGGCAGGCTTGCCACCAGCGTGTCGTGGTCGACGCCCACGATGTCCGCCACTCGCGCGATGTATCCGTCCTTGCCCGTCACCAGGTCTGTGCGCGTCGATGACGGCGACACCGCGTTGAGGCGTACTCCGGAGGACGCCACGCGCTCGGCGAGCTGTCGGGTGAAGGTGTTGAGGGCTGCCTTGGCGGCGGTGTACGGCAGCGGCTCCGCCCCCGGCCGACGGGCGCTGTCGGAGCTGATGTTGACCACGGCGCCCCTGGCCTCGGTGAGCGAGGGCAGGGCGGCGCGGATGGTCCGTACTGCCGCGTCGAGGTTGAGGGCGAACCCGGCTGCCCAGACGTCGTCTCCGCCGTCCAGCGGATCTCCGAACGCCTCGTCCGGCATGGCGCCGCCGCCGGCGTTATTGACCAGGACATCAAGCCTGGGATCGGCGGCCAGGACGGCCTCGACCATGCGCCGCGGGCCGTCGGCCGTGGAGAGGTCGGCGGAGACGAAAGCGGCTCCGGTGGCCTTGAGCTCGGGCGTGAGGCTTCGCGCCGTCGCGGTCACCGAGGCCCCTTCCTCCTGAAACGCCCGAACGATCGCAAGGCCTATACCCTTGCTCGCCCCGGTGACCAGGACGCGCTTGCCGGCGAGTTGAAGATCCATGACGTGCTCCTGTGGTGAGGAAACTCCAGCGTTATAACTGAAACAGCATTGCCTCACTTAGTCAACGAAGCGAGTCAGATGTGTCTCACTTACTGTCGTTGAGGATAGGGTGACGCTGACGAAGGAGGGGGTGGCATGGGCGGGAACAGCCCTACCCAGCGGATACGGGCGGACGCCGAACGCAACACGGCCCGCATCCTGGAAGCAGCCGAGACCGTGCTCGCTGTGGACGCCAACGCGTCCCTGGAGCGGATCGCGGACGCCGCGGGACTCGGCCGCGCCACCGTCCACCGCCGGTTCGCTTCCCGCACCGCACTGCTGGACGCCCTGGCCGAGGAGCTCAGTCAGCGCTATCTGCTCGGACTGGCAGAAGCGCGAGTGAAGACCGCGCCACCTCTGATCGCGCTGCACCGTCTCACGGAGATCGTCTTCGACCTCAAGCTCAGCCACCGCTTCGCCATCCAGCTCACCGCGGCCCTCACGCCGGCCGTTCTCGACGGCCTTGACCTGCTCTTCGCTCGCCTGCGAGACACGGGAGCGATCACCGCGGTGGATCCCGCCTGGTGTCGCCGGGTCTATCTGGCCCTTCTGCACGAGGTCCACGACTTGGCCGCGGACTCTCCGACCCTGGCCTCCTCGGCCACCGGAGACGAGACCGAGGCAAAGGTCAATCTCCTCGTCCGGACCGCGCTCGGCGCACTGGGCGGCAGCCACGACACGACGGCCCTGCTCAACGGCTGACCGCGGAGCGGGTACATCCGCTGGGGAGCCGTCACACGGATGATTCGCGCTTCGCGGCCTCGTCGCGCATGGCCTGGAGCATGGCTCTCGCGCCGGCCGACGCTTCGGTGGCCGTGACCATCACGGTCTCTCTCTTGAGTACGAGCGCGGGATCTTCGACACGCAGCCACTTCACGCCCTGCGGGACGGTGTCCGCGGCCAGCCCGGGCATGACCGAGACACCCAGTCCCGCGGCGACGAGCCCCAGGCGCGTCTGCCAGCCGCGCGCCTCGTAGGCCACGCGCGGAGCTTCAATGGTGGGCCAGGCGCCGAACTGGGGCCCGCCCTCCCCACCGGCTCCCACGATCCACGCTTCCTGCGCCAGGTCGTCGACGTGCACCTCGTCCCGGGAGGCCAGCGGATGGGCCGTGTGGACGGCCACGCCAATGCCGCCGCCGGTGCGTATGACCTCGATGCGCAGCCCGGTGAAGTCGTAGTCGGGGAGTCCTTCGCCGATCGCCACTACGGCCATCTCGATGCGTCCCGCGCGAAGGCGGCGCAGTTGGGCGGGGCTGCCCGCTTCCCACAGGCTCACGGTGAGGGCCGGGTGTGCCTTTCGCAGGCGAGCGATGGCCTGGGGCACCAGCACGGCCGCCGCGGTGGGGTACGCGCCGACGGCCAGGCGGCCCGCGAGACGGTCGCGGAGCCCGGCGATCTCCAGTTCCGCCGCTTCCGCGTGCGCGATCATGCGGCGCGCGTGCCGCAGCAGCACCTCCCCGGACAGCGTCGCCCGGACCCCGCGGGCGTGCCGCTCGAACAGCGGGGCTCCCACCGCGGCTTCCGTGGCGATGATCTGGCGCGACACCGCGGACTGCGTGTAGCCGAGCGCCTCGGCCGCCGCGGTGAAGGACCCGCGCTGAGCGACTTCGAGCGTGACCCGCAGGCCCGTCAGCGTCAGTTCCGGCATGGCCCGACGATATGCGTGAACCGCGAGGCGGGCAAAGGACGACTCTTCATGCCGACTGTGGCGCGGCGGCGCGACAGCGGGCTGTGCGCGGAGGCGGATGCGCGGGGACGGTGCGCGCGAGGGCGGGTCCTTCGCGCGAGACCCGCTCAGGGATTACGGAACAGCCGTCAGCCATGCTGTTTTGGCATGGGAGCGATGAAAAGGAATCGCTGGTGGAATGGCTCGGACAGCGCAACGATGTCTGTATGAACGAAACAGTGCAGACGCTCACCGCCTTCGACCTCGCTCGCCCGGCACAAAACCAGTTGGCTCAGGGATTCCTTCAGTGGTGCGTCGTCGCGCCCGATCTGGAGTCGAAGTGCGCCGAATTGGAGCGCGTGTACGGACCCGCGGGATTCTGGATTATGGAAAACGCCCCGCTACTGGAGACGACCTACCGCGGTAAGCCGATCGACCTGCGCGTGGACATGGCTCTGGGGTACATCGGCGACACCAATATCGAGGTCATCAGCCCTCGCCGTGATGGGGATGCAAATCTCTACACCGAGTTCCTCGATGAGCAGCCGGAAGGCGGCCTTCACCATCTGGGATTCCAGGTGCACGACTTCGAAGCGACGGCCGCAGATTTGACCGCCACGTTCGGACCCGCCGTGCAAGCCGGAAACTTCTCCACCGGCGGAAGCCACTTCGCTTACTTCGATTCTCGCCCAGTGACCGGGGTCCACACCGAGATTCTCTGGTTCGACACCGAAACAATTGCGGCGATGGCGGACCTGCGCGCCGGAAAGCCTCCAGTCATTTGATCGGACGCCGGCCGGGTCGGAGAGCCCACGGTGCCACCGACCTGGCTGACCGTCCTTGCGTCGTCCCATGCGCCTCCATGCGGCGAGGGCCGTTCGCACATGCCGACCCCGCGCGGTCTACTCGCGCCACAGGTGGACCGAAGACTCTCCGGAAGGAAAAGCCATGTGAGAACGTGAGCATAAAGCCATCGGCGCGCTTTCTTCTTCGATGGGCTGCGCCGAGTTCGTCCCCGCAGCATCTTTTGATTGGAACCGACTCCAGGTTCCACAGTTCGGTGTCGGCTTCGGCAGACGCACGTCTCCACGTGGCACGGCACCTTGAACAGCCTGATCCAGAGGAAAAAAATGCCTAATTTCATCTCTCCCGACGACACCCACTACGACGAGCGCTCCCGCGCGCTCGTCCGCATCGGACGGGACGCCATCTCCAAGGCGAATCCGAGCGCACTGCGCGCTTACTTCAGTGCGGACTTCACGTTCCATGGCCCTGATGGTGAGCTCGGGTTCGAGGAGCTGGAGAGCTTCTTCAGTCAGATGCGCAACGCGTTCACGACCTACTACTGCGAGCGATATGAGATCGTCTCCGCTGGGAATTTGATCGGGTGCCGGACGGAGATGGGCGGCATATTTGAAAAGCCGTTCGATCTGACGCCGATCGGAACTGTTCAGCCGCACGGCAAGCAGGTGACGCTGACGCTGATCAACATGTTCCGCTACGACGAGGACGGCAGGCTGGCGGAAGAGTGGGTCCAGTACGACAACCTGGAGTGGCTGCGCCAGCTTGGCGTTGAACTCACCCCAGCCTCTCGCTGATGACCCGAGCCGTGCCGGCCCGCGACCCGTGGCTGTCGCGTGACCACCGGCGCGGTTTGATCCTGAACGGGTGAGGGCCTTCCGGGTTCGGTGTGGATTACCACGTCTATACGCGAATGATCAGAAGGCCCTCATGCGCCTCCGTGATGCACCTCTGACCGGGACCGGTCGCCGCACGAGCTGTGCGCCAGTGTGAAGCGCTGATGGTGCGTGGCGATTTCGTGTGATGGCCGTCTAAGGGCTGTCCCGTAGCGATGGGTGTACCCGGCCGGATTGTGGCCGGCTTCCGCACGGCGGCAACGGCCGCAGCACATCGCCAGGTACGCGGATGTCAGTCCAGTCGCGTCGGCGAGATCCGCCGGCAACCGCGCTCCGGCATGACCGGCCACCCCGGCCCGTCAGCGGTGACGCGTGTTCCCGGATGGTCAGCGCGGTTCATCGATGACCGGATTCTCCAGGGCTCCGATCTTGTCGATCTCGATGCGAACGGTGTCGCCCGCCTTGAGATACTTGCCAGGCCGGTGCCAGGCGATGCCGCTCGGGGTGCCCGTGGCCAGCACGTCGCCGACCTCCAGGGTGAACGCACTGGAGAGGTAGGAGACCTGCTCGTACAGATCGAAAAGCATGTCCGCCGTATGCCCGTCCTGGCGCAAGTCACCGCTGACATAGGTATGCAACCGCAGATCGAGCGGGTCGCCGATCTCGTCCGGAGTGACAATCCATGGACCGATCGGACCGTGGGTGTCGAAAGACTTGCTGACCACCATGCCCGGCTCAAGCTCCTGCCAATCGCGCACACTGACGTCGTCGACGATGGTGAATCCCGCGATCACGTCCAGTACCGCGCTCTTCTCGTTCGGGACGTCCTTGCACTGCTTGCCGATCACCACACCGAGTTCGCCCTCGTAGTCGACCTCGTCCGGAGCGGCCGTCGGAATCCAGACCGGATCGCTGGGGCCGATGATGCAGGTCTGCTGCTTGTTGAACCATGCCTGACGGCTTGGCCGCTCCATATGGGTCTCTTCAAGATGAGCGGCGTAGTTGTAGCCGATGGCGAGAAACTTGGGCGGCCTGGGCACAGGCGCACACAGCTTTACCTCCGAGAGCGGCACCCTCGGGGCTGAGCCGGAGGAGGCCCGCACCTTCTCAGGATCACGCTCCAGCAATTCGATCATCGTCGCCATCGAGGGGTCGGCCGCCGTGAGGTCTACCACCTCGCCATCATTGACGAAGCCGACATGCTGCCCAGAACCGGCGTCGAACGTCGCGAGTTTCATCGCTCACCCTTCGTGGCAGCGACCGTTCGAACGGCCGTTGCCGATTCGAGATACGCCACTACCAATTACGACACAGGGTTCTTCTTCCCTCAAATCAGGAAACCGTGAGACAAGGCGCGACAGTTGTCACCATCGGGGTCCGAACGTCCGCAGTAGGTCGTAGGACCGGACCTGGTTGCTGATGAGCGGCCCGGCCAACCGGAGCATGTCCGGCCAGTGCGTGGCGATCCGCTTGAGGTTGACCTTGTCGCGAGCCACGGCCGTCAGCGGCCCGTACCCGACGGCCGGTTCCTCGCCATGGCCGTCGGGCAGAACCAACCCGGGTTTGTAGGTCAGGGCGTAGAGACGCGGGCGTATCCCCGGTGTCGGGTCATCGATTGCTGAGGACGTGTGCCCACGGCTCGTCGATGTCCGCCAGACCCA
Source organism: Streptomyces sp. AK02-01A (assembly GCF_033795305.1). NCBI lineage: Bacteria > Bacillati > Actinomycetota > Actinomycetes > Kitasatosporales > Streptomycetaceae > Streptomyces > Streptomyces sp. AK02-01A. Next base: position 94,470 of record NZ_JARBAE010000022.1, on the reverse strand, counting down.
GCACGGCGACCACATTGTCGAGCATTCCGGCGCCGAACCATTGCCGCACGGCGTCGTCGTCGCCCAGCAACTGCCGAACGGTGTCAACCTGCTTGGCGTAGCACCGGCGCACGGCCTGTCCCACCAGTGGCTCACCGGCGGCACAGTTCGCGTGCATGAGGAAACGCAGGATGGTCCGGTCCGCGACGAGCGCGGCGTAGGCGCCGCGCGCCGCATCCAACGCCGCCTCGGGCGTCGACCCGGCCCCATCCGACGCCGGCGAGTGCGCGACCAGGGTTTCGGTCATCACGACGGACACGTGGTCGACCGCCGCCGCGAACAGCGCTTGCTTGTTCGGATACAGGCGGTAGAGGTACGGCTGAGAGATACCGACCCACTCGGCTATCTCGTGCGTCGTCGTACCGTAAAAGCCCTTCTGTCCGAAGCAGTCAATCGCGGCGGCCGCGATGGCCCGACGTCGTTCGTCGCTCTTCGTGCTGGTACCGGCGGCAGGCATGGGAATCAGTTGAACACGGCTCCCCTTCAGCCTCCAAAAGTCACGCTGTGATCGAGGTCGGACGGCGCCTCGTGGGGTGTGAGTGCCTCGATCGCCACCAGCGGGTTCCAGTAGTCCAGGTAGTGGGTGATGAGCGCGTCGTCATCGGTACGGACGACGGAGACGCACGTCTGCTCGTACGGCTTGCCGGTCGGCCGCGCAGTGCCCGTTGAGCGGAATTCGGCGATCACAAGACTCGGATCGACCGTCTCGTGGAACACCATGTCGCCGAACTCCACGTCAAAGGTCTCGGGAAAGTGACTCATGTGTGCGAACAGCGCGTCTCGCCCCGTTACCCGCCGAGGCATGCCGGCCGGTGCGAACGGAAACTCCAGGACCGCGTCCGGTGCGAACAACTGCACCCATTCATCGGTCCGCCCTGCGGCGGTAAGGCGCAGGTGCTCGGCCACAGCGTGCTGGGCAGCGGCACGGCGGTTGGCGTTGTCTTCCCTGGCTGTCATCTTCACTCCTACGTTAGTGGTCGATTGATAACGTACCACTCGGAGCGGCTGCTGAGCCGTCAGCCCAGACGCGCACTTCACGGACGCGGCGCGCGGCTGTACGTGCGTCCATGGTGGTGAGAGAGCGGATGTCATCGAACCGGACGGAGCCCGGCTCCGGTGACCCTGGCGGTGGGCGTCGCCGACCAGGTGGCCGTCTGTTCGCTGCGGCCGTAGTCCTGGGCCCTGTCGCTCAGACAGGGCCCAGGTGCCGTCAGGAATCCAGGCCGCGTCAGTTCTCTCGCTGGTCGAGATTGGTCTTCCTGACCTGGCTGGGCAGTATGAAGGGGTCGATCAGCCAGCCCATTCCCAGGAGACCGGCCGTGCACAGGTAGAGCACTCCGCGGCCGGTCCTCCCCAGGTAGAAGTAGTGCGCGCCGAACAGGCCCAGGAGGAACCACCAGAGGTAGGCGATGCCGACCGACGCCCGGCGGTGACGTACCTCCGTCTGCGCCGGTGCCACCGCGGACGTCTCCGCTCGCACCTCCGTCACCGCCCGCCGTTCGGCCAGGACCGGGGTGGCGGTGAATCGCCGCGGTTCGGGGTGCCGGCTGCGGTGGACCGGCAGTGGCTCTGCCCCGGCGGGTACCGGTACCTGTACCGGCGTCGGGACCTGCGCCTCAGGTCCCGCCCACACCCGCGTCCGGGCCTGCGCCGGTGCCGCTGCCGGCGCGGGCTCCGGGAGTACCGTTTCGTTCAGGCCGATGTGGCGGTGGAGCCGCTTGAGCGGGGCCGGGGCCCACCAGTTGGCGCGGCCCAGCAGGGTCATGACGGCGGGGACGAGGACGCAGCGTACGACCGTGGCGTCGATGGCCACAGCCGTGGCCAGGCCGAGGCCCAGTTGCTGGACCGAGCCCATGCGGCCGGTGATGAAACAGGCGAAGACGATGACCATCAGCAGCCCGGCAGAGGTGATGATCCGGCCCGAGTGCTGGAGGCCGCGCCGTACCGCGACGTCGGTTTCGAGGCCCTCGGCCACGTACTCCTTGATGCGGCCGAGCAGGAACACCTCGTAGTCCATCGAGAGGCCGAACGCGAAGGCGAGGACGGACACGACGGTGAAGGGACTGAAGCCGTCGACGGTCAGCAGACCGAGCGGGTCGGCGAGGAGGCCGTGCTGGAAGACCAGGCTCAGCAGGCCGAACGCCGCCCCGAGGGACAGGGTGTTCATGGCGACGGCGGTGAGGGGCACGACGACGGAGCCGGTCATCGCGAAGAGCAGGACGACCATCGCGAAGAGCGTGACCGCGATCGCCAGCGGGAGCCGGTCCGTGATCTGCTGGAGTACGTCGTCGAGGCCCGCCGCGTCGCCGGTGACCCACGACTGGCCACCGTCGGGGCGGTCGGCGCGGATCGTGTGGACCAGGTCCCGGGCCGTGGCGCCCTCGGGGTCGCCGGTGGTGTCGATGCCGACGGTCGCCAGCCCCGGGCCGGCCTTCTGCGCCGGGTAGACGCGGGTGACACCGGGCGTGTCCGTCCAGCGTCGCGCCCAGTCGTCAAGGGCGGCGGCATCGGTCTTGGCGACGACCGTGATGGTCGGAACCGTCGGCAGGTCGAACCGGTCGGCGAGCTGATCGGAGACCCGTACGGACTCCAGGGTCCTCGGGAGCGCTCCGGTGTCGTTGAGGTGCATCGACATCGACAGCACGGGAAGGCTCGCGGCGACCAGGGCCACGGCTGTGACCAGCATGGTGGTCAGCGGACGGCGCTGTACGCGGCGAGCGAGCCCGGCGAAGACGCCCGTCTCGGCGGAGGCGGCACGCTCGTCAGGCCCCGGCGCTCCAGCCTCCGCCCGCGGCTTACGGCGCCAAGCTCCACCGCGCCGCGTCCGCCGCTTCGCGGGCTTGATCCGGTTGCGGGCGAAGCCGACCAGCGCCGCCGTCAGCGTCAGTGCCACCAGCATCGACGCCAGCGCGATCGCGACACCGGCCGCACCGAGCGCCGCCAGCTCGGGGATGCCGAACATGAGCAGTCCGGTCAGCGCCGCGGCCACGGTCAGGGCACTGAAGGCGATGGTGCGCCCCGCCGTCGCCCATGAGCGGCTCAACGCCGCTTCCGGAGGGAAACCGGCCCCCAGCTCCTCGCGGTAGCGGGCGACGAGCAGCAGCCCGTAGTCGATGGACAGGCCCATCCCGAGGAGCGTCACCACTGTCACCGCGTCCGAAGTGATCGACGTGAACCGGGTGATGAGCAGCAGAATCGTCATCGAGGACGCGATCGACACGACCGCGCCGAGCACCGGCAGCCCCGCCGCGATCACACCGCCGAAGATGAACACCAGCACCACCAGCGTGACCGGCAGCGACAGCGACTCCGCGCCGTTCAGGTCTTTGGACGCCTGTTCCGTGAACTGCTTCTCCAGCGCCGGTTCGCCGCCGACGGTGACCCGGGCGCCGGTCTGGCCGCTGTCCACGAGGGTCGCGGCGAAACCGTGCAGGGTGCCGGTGAGCGCCTCGACCGCGGTGGCCTCCGCCTCGTCGTCCAGCTTGGACAAAGTGATCTGGACGAGCAGACCTGCCCCGTCCTTGGCCGTCAGCATCGCCGTCTCGGCCTCGGGCAGCCCCGTGTCGTACGGAGTGACCACCGAGGCCACCCCGTCCACCCGCTTGAGCGTGCCCGCGAGCGACCGTACGTCCTGCCGTACCGCCGGCGCCGCCGCATCGGCGCCGTCGATGACACCGATGACGACGCCGCCATGATCGCTTCCCTTGTCGAGTACGGCACCGGCCTGGACCGACTCCATGGACGACGATCCACCGCCGCCCGCGATCGCGCTGAACACGGGCCCCGCACTCAGGACGCCCACGGCGACCGCGGCCGCCCAGATCAGCAGCACCTGCCAACGGCGCCGGAAGCACCAGTGCCCCATACGGGCGATAAGACCTTCAGCCATGATTGTTTTGACCGTCTCTCATTGCTTCGCGGCGCGACCGGCGGTGTGCTGATCTTGAGCCGGGTAATGCTGTAGATCTTGCTTCGGGCCGGGCCGCCGGACCATGGGAGCACCAGCAGAAAGCGGGGTGGGGATATCCCCACCCAAGGGCTGTCCCGTGGCGGCTCCCTGGCCGGTGCCCGGATCTACGCGGCAGGAGCTTTTCCGCAGCAACTCGGCTTCTCGGAGCGGTCGTTGAGACATGACGTGTTCCGGTCGCCCTCTGAGGACGCGTTCGATCGGTAAAGGCCAAGGCGAGAAGTGCTCGGTCTCCTGGCCAGGGAATTCAGCCCCTTCAGCGCGCTGGCCGCGAATGAGGACGCGTGGAGGGTCCCAGTGAAGGCAGGTCCCACAGTCCGTGTGCTGTGGCGGATCGCGCGTGGCCGCCTGAGGTTCAGGAAGCGGCGGCCCGGGTGTCCAGGAGGCTGTGAGCCGCGTCGACGAAGGCCAAGAACGGTTCGCGAGCGGTTTGTGGAAACTCGGCAGGCCGGCGTCGTCGGGGACGGCGAGGGAGGCGCGGGCGGTGTCTTGAGGCGGGCAACGTCGTCCTGGGCGCTGGGCCCTCGTGCATGGGGGCGAGGACGATGATGAGGTCGTGTCCGGCCGCCAGTGTGGCGTCACCAGGCTGCACCGGGCCGCACTGTCAGGTCTTTGTGAGGGCTTCCGCACCTCAAGATCGGGACAGCCCTTACCGAGCAGCCATCGCACGGGCGGACGCCGTGCTCGCCGCCGCCGCGCCCGAACAGGAGCCCGCCGCCTGGCTCGTGGAGATCCGGCCGGCCTGGCAACTGCCCGGCGTGCGGCACATCTTGATCCGCGTGCTCACGAAGGCACCTGCCACAGTGGTCACTTGGACGCGGTCCGCGAATCGACCGACGGCACCGCCTGACTCGGCGGCAACCCTTACCGGGCGAGGGCCTGTTGTTTGGATCTCCGCATCGTCGCGGGCCCCGACACCCACACATGCCCGCTCAGCCGACGCCCCGCAGTCGCATGCACCGGACCCCGGCCCCTCACCCGCGGAGAGCTGAACGACAGACCCAAGAGACGAAGGCTCGTGTCAGTCCATGCCCTGCCGGAGTCCATTGGTCCGGCGCTCAAATCGCTGAGATTTCCAGTGGATTCATGTAGTCGCGGAACCGGCTTACCTGACCGTCCTGCCGCGTGACGAACCAGATGTAACTCAGGTCAAGCGGCGATCCGTCCGCGGAGCGGTGATGGCGGGCGACGGCCTCGACGATCAGGTCATCCTGGGTCTCGTAGGCCCGGACTTCCGTAAGAGAGCCGTAGCGGAGCCGGCCGCCGTCAAGCAGGCCACGCATAAAAGTACCGATCTCCTCGCGACCCTCAAGCCGCACCGGGCCAGTGGGGGTGAAGGGAATCTCGTAGAGCGCGTCTGGAGCGAAGATCGATGTGAAGCCGTCGAGGTCACGGGCCCACAGCGAGTCGAGCGCGCGAGAAAACCACTGCGGCAGGGTGGATGATGAGCTCATGGTCTCTCCAGTCAGGTTTCGAACTTGTGTGTCCTGAGCAGCCTAACATCAATACGGACCGTCAGTCCGAAATTCTTGGACGGAGGCGAGGCCGCCCTTCGACCTCGCCTGCCGTCGTGCTCGCCGCCGCGGACGACCTCTTCGCGCGAGCCGACGTCAGCGGTGTCTCCGTGGATGACATCGCGGCGGCGGCACATGTCGGGAAAGGGACGATCTTCCGGCTCTTCGGCAGTCGCGACGGCCTGCTGGACGCCCTGTGGGCCACCAAAGCCCAGGATCTGCGGGACCAGGTGGAGAACGGCCCTCCGCCGCTCGGGCCCGGAGCCTCTGCGCGGGAGCGGGCCGTCGCCTTCCTTGACGCGGTGCTCACCTTCAAGCTCGACAACCGCAACCTGCTGAGAGCTCGGGAAGTCGCAACGGCAGGACTGCTGCAGAGCGAGCAATACCGGTGGATGCGGGACCTGCTGGCGCAGACCGTGACGGAGGCCATTCCCACTCTGACAACCGAGGACGCCGAATACCTGGCGCATGTCTTGCTGGCGACCGTACACATCAATCTCATTGACGAGCTACTGGCATCAGGACAGACGCCCGCCGCGATACGCCGCATCCAGCGAGCACATGTACTCGCCGTCTTGAGTAGCGAACTCGGCTGAGGGCTGTCCTGTTAATCCCCGGCGGGCGCGCGACGACAGCTACGGCGCCTCGCCGCGTTGTCGGAACACCCGGATACGTCCAGTATGCGAGCGTCCCTCCGCCGTGCGATCCACCGCATCCGACGCCGCGCGCTGATCCACCAGGGATGACGGGACAGCCCTTACTCGACCCTGCGAGTGAGCAACGAACACGGCGTCGCACGGACCATCCTCGACAACCCACCGGTGAACGTGCTCGGTGTGACGATGATGCGCGAGCTCCGCACACTGCTGACCACGCTCGCGGACGACTCAACGGTCCGGGTGATCGTTTTCTCAAGCGCCGAACGGAATTCTTCCTCGCCCATGTGGATATGCGGATCGGGGACGGCGCGGAACCCGGCCCCGGCGCTGGACGCGAAAGAGGCCCTGCGGCGGCGCAGCGGTGCACGTGGGCCCCGACCGACTCAGGTAACTGTTCCTGCCCGACGCGTCGGAAGAGATGCTGTCCGTGGCTCTCAGTGCCGTGCGCGAGGACGAGCCGGACGGGCCGGTGAAGGGAACGCTCATCATCGTGAACACCCGGACGACGACGGGGAACAAGACCGTCGTCGAGAAGGACACGAAGTCCATGGCGGGTGAGCGTTCTCTCACTGCCCGTACCGGTGGGATGCCTTGAAGAAGTCCACGGCTCTCCAGGCCGCCGAGAAGCCGGCTCCGGGAAGGGCCTACGTGGACCCCGGCTCCCTGCGCGTGAAGGTAGCCGGGGAAATCCACACCGTGAGGCAACTCCGCACACGGGCCCACAGGTTGCGCCGAGTGCGTCTCCGCGACGCTCGGGCTTCCTGCTTCACCTGTCTCGCCGACCAGGGTGTTCCCGGCCACCTGTTGGCGCGCTGGGCCGGACCCACGAACGTCAGGACCACCAGGCGTCGGTACCTCAGGCCGGACGTTGAGGATCTTCGCCCAGCGGCGGCCACCTGGGACGGTCCGCACAGCGCTCCGGCGGACCGGCATACCGGGCGGTCGTGAGAGATCGCGAGATGTGAGAGGTTCGGACGCGTGAGTGAGACGACGACTAAGACACTGCAGTACCGCATGGACGGGCCAGAAGACGCACCCGTCCTGATCTTGGGCCCCTCCCTCGGCACCACCTGGCACATGTGGGACCGGCAGGTACCGGAGCTGGCCCGCCAGTGGCGGGTGTTCCGCTTCGATCTGCCCGGCCACGGCGGCGCACCCGCGCACCCCGCCACCAGCGTTCCCGAACTGGCGGAACGGCTGTTGGCCACACTCGACGGGCTCGGGGTCCAGCGCTTCGGTTACGTGGGCTGCTCCATCGGCGGTGCCATCGGCTCCGAGCTGGCGCTGCGCCGCCCGGACCGGATCGCCTCGCTCGCGTTGGTCGCCGCCTCGCCCCGGTTCGGCTCGGCCGACGAGTTCCGGCAGCGCGGAGTGATCGTCCGCGCCAACGGTCTGGATCCGGTGGCCCGCACCGCGCCGGAGCGCTGGTTCACGCCGGCCTTCGCCGCCGCTCAGCCGGCCATCGTCGAATGGGCCGTGCAGATGGTCCGTACGACGGATCCCGGCTGCTACATCGCCTGCTGCGAGGCGCTCGCCGCCTTCGACATCCGGGCGGAGCTGGGCCGTATCGCCGTGCCGACGCTCGTCCTGGTCGGCGCCGAGGACCAGGTCACCGGACCGGCCGAGGCGCGCACCCTGGTGGCGGGGATACCGGACGCGCGGCTCGCGCTGGTCCCGGGCGCCTCACATCTGGCGCCCGTCGAACAGCCCGGCGCCGTCACGGACCTGCTCGTCCACCATTTCTCCACCGCCTGGTACAACCCGTCCGACACCTCGACCGGCCTGACGGTGCTGCCCGACCGGACGATGGCGCCCGCGCTGTCCGCGATGGTCGGTCCGGTCGCCGAGATCGCACCCGCCGAGCAGCCGGAGGCCGTGACCACCGGGCGTCCCGACCCGTACGAGGCCGGGATGCGGGTCCGCCGCCAGGTCCTCGGAGACGCGCATGTCGACCGTGCCATGGCCTCCGCTGACGACTTCGCCGGCGACTTCCAGGAGCTGATCACCCGCTACGCCTGGGGCGAGGTGTGGACCAGGGAGGGACTGGACCGCCGCACCCGCAGCGCCGTGACGCTGACCGCGCTGGTCGCGGGCGGCCACCTGGAGGAGCTGGCCTTCCACACCAGGGCCGCGCTGCGCAACGGCCTCACTCCGGCCGAGATCAAGGAAGTACTGATCCAGACGGCCGTCTACTGCGGTGTCCCGGCGGCGAACACGGCGTTCCGGGTGGCCGGCGCGGTGATCCAGGAGGAGACGACACCCGAGGCGTAGCGGGGTGATGATGGAGAGAAGCGCGCGGCGAGCGCCCGAGCGGGAAGTGCGCGGACCGGAAGCGCGGGAGAAGGCGACGAGAAGGGCGGTTCGCGGTGAAGCTGACCAAGAAGACACATGCCTGCGTCCGGCTGGAGAAGGACGGGCGGATCCTCGTCATCGATCCGGGCGCCTACACCGAGGAGGACGCCACGGCCGGTGCGGACGCCATCCTTGTGACGCACGAGCATCCCGACCATTTCAACGAGGACCGGCTGCGGACCGGTCTGGAGGCCAATCCGGACGCCGAGCTGTGGACGCTGCGCAGCGTGGCCGAGCTGGTCTCCGCGGCCTTTCCCGGCCGGGTCCACACGGTCGGGCACGGTGACACCTTCAGCGCGGCCGGGTTCGATGTCCAGGTGCACGGTGAGCTGCATGCCGTGATCCACCCGGACATCCCGCGGATCACCAACGTCGGCTATCTCGTGGACGGCTCGCTCTTCCACCCGGGCGACGCGCTGACCGTGCCGGGCGTGCCGGTCGACACGCTGATGCTGCCGGTGCACGCGCCCTGGAACAAGATCTCCGAGGTGATCGACTACGTACGCGAGGTCAAGCCGCGCCGCGCCTATGACATCCACGACGCGATGCTCACCGAGCTGGCCCGGCCGTTCTACGACACGCAGATCGGCTCCCTGGGCGGAGCGGACCACGGCAGGCTCGCCTCCGGAGAATCCGTCGACCTGTGACCCGGGGCCGTCCGGACCGGCCGTGCGGTCCGGACGCCGCCGATCCATGACTGTCGGACCCCGCCGATAGGCTGTCCTGTATGCGTATCGCCACCTGGAACGTCAATTCGATCACCGCTCGGCTTCCCCGGCTGCTGGCCTGGCTGGAGAGCAGCGGTACGGACGTGCTGTGCGTCCAGGAGACCAAGTGCACCGAGGAGCAGTTCCCGGCGGACCGGTTGCGTGAGCTGGGCTACGAGTCCGCGGTCAACGCCACCGGCAGGTGGAACGGCGTGGCGCTGATCTCCCGGGTCGGCCTGGAGGACATCGTCAAGGGCCTCCCCGGCGGCCCGGAGTACGAGGGCGTCACCGAGCCGCGGGCCGTCTCCGCGACCTGCGGTCCGGTCCGGCTGTGGTCGGTCTACGTGCCCAATGGCCGCGAGGTCGCCCATGACCACTACGCGTACAAGCTGCGCTGGCTGGAGGCGCTGCGGAAGGCGGTGGCCGAGGATTCGGCGGGCCCGCGTCCGTTCGCCGTCCTCGGTGATTTCAACGTCGCTCCGACGGATGAGGACGTCTGGGACCTGTCGCTCTTCGAGGGCGCCACTCATGTCACTCCGGCGGAACGTGCCGCGCTCGCCGCGCTGCGCGAGGAGGGCCTCTCCGATGTGCTGCCCCGTCCGCTCAAGTACGACCGCCCGTACACCTATTGGGACTACCGCGAGCTGGGCTTCCCCAAGAACAGAGGCATGCGCATCGACCTGGTCTACGGCAATGGCCCGTTCGCCGGCGCCGTCACGGACAGCTATGTCGACCGCGAGCAGCGCAAGGGCAAGGGCGCCTCGGACCACGCGCCGGTCGTGGTCGATCTCGACGTCTGAGGCCCTGCCACCGAACCCGGCCCCGCGCCGGGGCGCCCGCGCGCCCTATGGTGCCCCGGCCGGGCGAGTGGCAGGCTGAGTGGTATGAACATCTTGGACAACTGGCGCAAGCGGCACGGCGGCGGACAGAGTACGCCGCTCGCCTCCGCCGCCGGCAGCGATCCGGAGGGTGTGGCCGAACTGCTCTCCGAGTGCGCGCTGCTGCGTGTCCGGGCAGGGCAGGACGGTCTTCAACTCGACGACTCACCGGCCTCCTTGGAGGCACTCGACCAGCTTCCGCCGCGCTGGCGCGACGATCCGGAGGAGCTGCCCTGGCTGGGCAATGACGCCGGACTCTATCTGGGCACGGTGATCGTCCGTACGGTCCCGGGCGCCGCCTGGCACATCTGGCCGGGCGGGCATCCCGTGGTGCGGCTGGTCTCGGGACGGGAGATCCGGGTGGTGGAGGCGGGCCTCGACTGGGCGGTGACCGGCGCGCCCGAGCTGTCCCAGGTGTACGCGGAGGCGGCCGAGGCCTGACGCCTCCGGTCCGTGGTCCGGTCCGGCGCCGGAGGCGGACGCTTCTCGTGCGCGGGCGGCTGTCCCGGCCGCGCGGATCTCGACTAGGCTTTGCCGTTCATCCCTGTGGTGATGGTGATCTCGCCGATCTGCCGCGGGACGCGCATGCTGCGCCTCTGGTCCGCCAACCGGAAGGCCCGGCGTCAGCGGCGTGCTCCGGGGAGAGGCTGGACGCTTCGGCCCCGGCCCACCCAGGGAGACCGCTGCCGAGCGTGCAGTGGGTCAGGGGCGATGGCCCGCCCGGCAGCAGCCGGAGATCAGTTCTCGTTCGGCGGTACCGGCGGATACGGCGGTCCGGCCAGGACGGGGAGAAGGTCAGCTGTGCGCCGGTCGGGCTGCTCTCGCCAGTGCGACTCCCGGCACCGGTTCGCGGTGCGGAGGTGCACGACGGCCGGTGCGGGAGGACTTCAGTCCTTCGCGCGATGCGAATTGTGTACGACGGGGACGGGCGCCTGGGCCGCTCGGGTGACATCGGCGACCAGCTCGACCACGTCGGCTCCGTACGCCTGCGAGTTGACCACCTTGAGCAGCAGGCAGAACGAGCCGTCGCCGTGCTTGCGGGCGAGCTTCTCGTGATGGCGGGCCAGATAGCGCGACGCCGCCTGGTTGGTGATGGCCCGCTGCCCGCAGAAGAGGAAGACCGGTCTCGACTCCTCTCCGGCGGTCAGCCGGGCCAGCAGGACATACTCGGCGACGCCGGGCTCGGCGCGGTAGCGCTCGGAACCGATCTGGAAGGCGCCACGCTCCGGGCCGGGTTCGGGATCCGTATTGATCTTGACGCCGGGCAGCAGCGAGCTGAGATGGGCGGCCATGCGGCGGTTGGAGACCGGACCGCCGAGACAGAATTCCGTACGCTCGCCGAAGCCCTGCCGCGCCGTGTCGTGCTGGATTATCTGGGCGTGCGCGCCGCAGTCCTTGATCATGGCGGCCAGCTCCAGCAGAGCGAAGACGTCATAGCGGTGGACCGCGCCGTCGCCGCCCGCCTCGCGATTGACGACCAGCAGGCATTCGGAGTTGCCCGGCAGCCCGAGGAACGCCTGCTTCCTGCGGAGCCTGCGCCGCCAGAGATAGGTGCGGGCGAGCCAGCCCAGTGCGGCGCTGATGCCCGCGGCGACCACGCCGAGCACGATGTTGCGTATGTCGTCATCCATGGGCGCGCATGGTAGCGGTGGCGCCCGGGCCATGGGCGTCCCGGGCCGTGGACGCGGGCGGTCCGGCTTGACTGGTGGGCGTCGACGGGATGCCGCAGCATGGTTCGAGACGGGTCCTGGCGGGGCAGGTGCGGTGAAGTTACGCTGCGCGGACTGCTCTTGACTGGAGGTACGGATGCGTCGCTCCGCTGCACGGAATGTGTCGGCCGTGGTCGTTGCCGCGGCCATGTTCTCGGTCGGTGCCGCCGCCCCGCCCCTGTCGCCGCACGCGGCGCCCCGGGCCAAGACGCCGGTGAAGACGCCCGAGGCGGCGGGATACGGCGGAGCGGTCGCGAGCGTCGACGCGGACGCCACGGCCGCCGGGATCGAGGTGCTCAAGCACGGCGGCAACGCCGTGGACGCCGCGGTGGCCACCGCCGCCGCGCTCGGTGTCACCGAGCCGTACTCCGCCGGAATCGGCGGTGGCGGTTACTTCGTCTACTACGACGCCGCGTCCCGTAAGGTCCACACCGTCGACGGCCGCGAGACCGCGCCGAGGTCCGCGGACAGCTCGCTGTTCCTGGAGGACGGCAAACCGCTGCCGTTCGCGGACGCGGTGACCAGCGGCCTCAGCGTCGGCACGCCCGGTACCGCGGCTACCTGGGACACGGCGCTCGACGCCTGGGGCAGCCGGTCCCTGGGACAGTTGCTGAAGCCCGCGGAGCGGCTGGCGAAGGACGGCTTCACCGTCGACGACACGTTCCGCTCCCAGACCCAGTCCAACCAGGAGCGGTTCGCGGACTTCCCGGACACCGCGAAGCTCTTCCTGCCCGGCGGAAAGCCGCCGGTCGTCGGATCGGTCTTCAAGAACGCCGATCTGGCGCGTACGTACGAGGAGTTGGGACGCAAGGGCGTCGACGCCCTGTACCGGGGCGAGCTGGGCCGCGACATCGTCCGTACGGTGCGCACACCGCCCGTCGGTCCGGACGCCACCCGCACGGTACGGTCCGGCGATCTCTCCACCAGGGACCTTTCCGCGTACCGGACGAAGCGTCAGGCGCCGACGAAGGTGTCCTACCGCGGGCTCGACGTGTACAGCATCGCGCCGTCCTCGTCGGGTGGTACGAGCGTCGGTGAGGCGCTCAACATCCTTGAGCGCACGGACCTTTCGCGGGCCACGCAGACGCAATATCTGCACCACTTCATCGAGGCCGGCCGGATAGCCTTCGCGGACCGGGGACGCTGGGTCGGCGATCCGGCCTTCGAGGACGTGCCGACGAAGGGACTGCTGTCGCAGCGCTTCGCCGATTCACGCGCCTGTCTGATCAAGGACGACGCGGTGCTGAAGAGCCCGCTGGCGCCCGGCGACCCGAGTGACCCCACGCCGTGCGCGACCGGCGGGACCGCCGCGCCGACCACATTCGAGGGCGAGAACACCACGCATCTCACGGCGGCCGACAAGTGGGGCAATGTCGTCGCCTACACACTGACCATCGAGTCGACCGGCGGCAGCGCGATCACCGTGCCGGGACGCGGCTTCCTGCTCAACAACGAACTGACGGACTTCTCCTTCGCACCGGCCAATCCGGCCGTCCACGACCCGAATCTGCCCGGTCCCGGCAAGCGGCCGAGGTCGTCCATCTCTCCGACGATCGTGCTCGACTCGCACAGCCGGCCGGTCCTGGCGGTGGGCTCGCCGGGCGGCGCGACCATCATCACGACGGTGCTCCAGACGCTGACCGGCCGGATCGACCGGGGTCTGCCGCTGGTCGACGCGATCGCCGCGCCGCGCGCGAGCCAGCGCAACGCGCCGACGACGGAGCTGGAACCGGCACTGTGGAACAGCCCGGTGCGCCGGCAACTGGAGTCGCTGGGGCATGTGTTCACCCAGAACCCGGAGATCGGCGCGGCGACCGGCGTACAGCGGCTGCCGGACGGCCGATGGGTCGCGGCGGCGGAGAAGGTCCGCAGGGGCGGCGGCTCGGCGATGGTGGTACATCCGGCCGGCCGGCGGTAGGCCCGGTCTGACACATGGCGCCGTCCGCCCGGAGGGCAGGCGGGATGTGTCAGACACGTCCTAGCGGCGCGTCGCGGTCTTCCGGGTCCTGTCCGGCCGGTCCTCCGGTCCCGGACAGGACCCGGAGCCATGTCAGAGCAGCGTCAGGACGCGCGGTCCCTCGTCGGTGATCGCGACCGTGTGTTCCGCGTGGGACGCGCGGCTGGAGTCCAGTGTGCGGACCGTCCAGCCGTCGCGGGCCGTGAAGTGCCGGTCGGTACCGCTGCTGATCAGCATCGGCTCGATCGCCAGGACCATGCCGTGGCGCAGTGGCATACCGCGGCCCGGGCGGCCCTCGTTGGGCACGCCCGGGTCCTCGTGCATGCTCCGGCCCACGCCGTGTCCGCCGAAGCCGTCCGGGATGCCGTAGCCCGCCGCGCGGCAGACCCGGCCGATCGCGTGGGCGATGTCACCGATGCGATTGCCGACGACGGCCGCCGCGATGCCCGCTTCCAGTGCCTCGTTGGCCGTGTCGATGAGCCGGAGATCGTCAGGGCGGGCGCTGCCGACCGTGAAACTGATCGCCGAGTCGCCGACCCAGCCGCCGAGCACCGCACCGCAGTCGATGCTCACCAGATCTCCGTCGTGCAGGCGGGAGGAGTCGGGGATGCCGTGCACGATCGCGTCGTTGACGGAGGCGCAGATCACCGCCGGAAAGGGCGTGGGCGCCCAGCCGGGATGGTAGTCGAGGAAGGGCGAGCCGGCTCCGGCGTCACGCAGGACGGCACGGGCGATTTCATCGAGAGCGCGCAACGTGACTCCCACGGCCGCCGCTTCACGTACCGCCGCCAGTGCCTGTGCGACAACCCGTCCGGCGGCGCGCATGGAATCCAGGGACGCATCGGTTTTGATCTCCACCATTCCAATAACTATACCGGTCGAGGTGTGGCGGAGGAATCGCGTGGGCGCCGTGTCCGGAACCGGCCTGCGCTGCCGGTACGCGTCCCGGCGCGCGCCGGGACGCGTTGTTCCTCTCGTACCGGCCCGCGTTGGTGAGGCGGTACGGCGGTGTCAGGGGCGCCTTGCGGTCCTACGCGCCGGACGCCGCGGGCCCCGCACTCCGGGCGGACGGCGCCGCTTTCGCAACACGCCCTAGAATGACGGCATGGTACGCAGCCCCCTCACCCCGGAAGAGCGCGAGCGAGGCGAGCGGCTCGGCCGACTGCTCCGTGAGGCGCGCGGTGCGCGCAGTATGGTGGAGATCGCCGCCGTGGCCGGGCTGTCGGCCGAGACCCTGCGCAAGATCGAGACCGGCCGCGCTCCGACGCCCGCCTTCTTCACCGTGGCGGCGCTGGCCGGAGCGCTGGGCCTGTCGATGGACGAGATCGCGGTGAACTGCGTGCCGGTGCCCGTCTGAAGCTCTCCCGCCTCCTTGCGATCGAACTCCTGTCAGGAGCCCGGAGACGGCGTAGTCTCCCGTCCGTGACGACCTTGGATGAGCTCGGACGCAGCCGTTATGTCAGCCTCACCACTTATCGCAAGGACGGTACGGGTGTCGACACCCCCGTCTGGCACGCGGTCGAGGGAGGCGAGTTGTTCATCTGGACCAGGTCGGATGCCTGGAAGGTCAAACGGATCCGCCACAACAGCCGTGTCGTCGTGACGAGGTGCGACGTGCGCGGGCGGATCGCGGAGGGAGCGCCACGCGCCGAGGGCACGGCGCGGCTGCTCGACCCGGCGGCGACGGACGCCGTCCGCAAGCTGCTCTCCCGCAAGTACACCTGGCAGTTCTGGGCCGTCGACTGGCCGGCCAGGATCGCGCGGCGCGGCGCGCGTCCGCAGATCGGCATCGCCATCACGTTCTGACGCCGCCGGCCGAGCGCACCGCACCGCCTCGGAAAACTGTACGTAGCCGCCCTGTAACACGACTGAGGTCGAATGCCTGCGGACCGGAGGGCTCCCTCCGGCGAGGCCGGGCAGGGACGGGGCAGCGATGGCGGTGCATCAACTCCCGGAGGAGATAGGGGCGTTCGCCCGTTACTTACGGGATCTGACATCACTCCTCGATCCGGGAGACGGCTGGTACGGCGTCTTCTGCCATCGTGACCCCGACGGTCTGCGCGCCTGCTGCGACGGCGTCGAGATCCCGCCCTGGGACGTGGTGGAGGCGCTGCTCCAGGACTTCGCGGCCGGACGTGACGAGCGCGCGGCGGCGGTCGAGACCGTACGCGCGCGACGACTCCACGCGGCGGCCGCCGCAGCGCACGACCGGCGCCCCGGCGGGACCGAGGCGCTCTCGGAGCGGCTGCGGCTGATGCTCCGCGAGCAGGCGTACGCGATGGACCGGGCCGAGGAACTGGTCCGCCTCCTCCGTACGATGCCGGCGGGCACGCCCGACGCGGAACAGCTCGGTCATGAGCTCGCCTGGGTCCGCGACGACCATGCCCGCGCCTCCGCGCGCTGCGCCGAACTCCGCGCCAGGCTGGCGGCGTTGACCACACCGGGCCGCGCCACCACGGCCGCGCGCCCGGTGGCGCCGGAGGGCTGGTTCCGTGGTGAGGTGCCGCCGCCGGAGGACCGTTCGGTCTTCTCGGCTCCCGCGCCCGGTGTGTCCGGCGCGCGCGGGCTCTCGGGATGGTCCGGCGGCGGACGCGACAACGGTCCCGGCGCGCTCGCGGACCGAAAGGAATCTGACGGTCAGTCAACTCTGGTTGACGGGACGGGTATTCCTCAGTGGGCGGGCCAGGACGGTCCGGCCGCCGCGTCCGGCGCCGGGCCCGCTCCGGCCGACCGGCCACGGGAGAAGAAGCGCGCGGCCCGGCGCAAGCCGCGCGGCGCGCGCTTCGCCGGGCTGGAGATCGACGAAGCCGAAGAGGCCGCGCCGGCGCCCGTGGTGCCCGCACCGCCTCCCGCCGCTCCCGCCACACCACGTGGCGCGCGGTTCGGTGGCGCGCCCGCCGCTCCCGTCAGCGAAGCGGCGCCCGCGCACTCGCCGGAGGACCGGCGGGCCGCCGTCGAGATCGTCGAGTCCCTCATCCGGCTGCGCGCCGACGGGCGCAGCGGAGAGGCGCATGTCGTGCTCTGTGAGGCGGCCGGGCGGCCTCCCGAGCAGCTTCCGCTGCTCGCCGCCGAGCTGCACCGCGCCGGTCTCGGCGCCGACTGGGCCGAGCTGCTGTGGGAGGCGGCCTTCCTGCCGCCCGTACAGCTCGCCGCGGCCGCCGGTGCGCTCGCCGTGGCCGGCCGCGACGACGACTGCGGTCAGCTACTGCGCCAGGGAGTGTCGCGTCCCGCCGCGGAGATCGCGGACGCCGTTGTCGCGCTCGGTGAGGCGGGCCGGGCGCCGGAGGCGCGAGCGCTGCTCAGCGCCTTCGTACAGGCCCGCACCCCCGAGGACGCGGCGCTCGTCGCTGTGCCCGATCCGCGCCGTCTCGTCCCTCAGCTTCTGGACGCGGCCCGCGCCGTCTCGGCGTCCCGTGAGCGCGACCTTGTCCACGCCCTGCGTATGGCCGGAATCGTGGGCGCCTGACCCTGCCGGAACCGTACGGCCCGTTGATTCGAACAGCCAGGAGTCGACCGCTCGGGTGTGAAACTTGATCGACTCTGCGGGTTAACGACGATGGTCTTGCCCCCGTGTGTGACGGGGCTTACCTTCTCTTCCTACGCGAATTATCTACGTGCGTAGAAGCTCATCGACGCCCCCGGCCGAAGGAGCAGCTCGTGGCCAGAGTCGTACGCGCCGCACTCGTCCAGGCGACCTGGACCGGCGACACCGAGTCCATGATCGCCAAGCATGAGGAACACGCCCGCGAGGCGGCCCGGCAGGGCGCGCGAGTCATCGGGTTCCAGGAAGTGTTCAACGCGCCCTACTTCTGCCAGGTGCAGGAGCCGGAGCACTACCGATGGGCCGAGCCCGTCCCGGACGGCCCCACGGTCACCAGGATGAGGGAGCTGGCCCGGGAGACCGGGATGGTGATCGTCGTCCCGGTCTTCGAGATCGAGCAGTCCGGCTTCTACTACAACACCGCCGCGGTGATCGACGCCGACGGCTCGTACCTCGGCAAGTACCGCAAGCACCACATCCCGCAGATCAACGGCTTCTGGGAGAAGTACTACTTCAGGCCCGGCAACGCGGGCTGGCCCGTCTTCGACACCGCGGTGGGCCGGGTCGGCGTCTATATCTGCTACGACCGCCACTTCCCGGAGGGCTGGCGCCAGCTCGGACTGGGCGGTGCCGAACTGGTCTACAACCCCTCCGCCACCTCGCGCGGTCTGTCCAGCCATCTCTGGCAGCTCGAACAGCCGGCCGCCGCCGTCGCCAACGAGTACTTCATCGCGGCGATCAACCGCGTCGGCCAGGAGGAGTACGGCGACAACGACTTCTACGGGACGAGCTACTTCGTCGACCCGCGCGGCCAGTTCGTCGGCGAGACCGCCAGTGACAAGGCGGAGGAACTCCTCGTACGTGACCTGGACTTCGGCCTGATCGACGAGGTCAGGCAGCAGTGGGCGTTCTACCGGGACCGCCGCCCCGACGCGTACGAAGGACTGGTGCAGCCGTGACCCACCAGGGCGCCGAACATCTCCACGACCGTCATCGCGCCGTGCTGCCGGACTGGCTGGCGCTGTACTACGAGCGGCCGATCGAGATCACTCACGGCGAGGGCCGCCATGTGTGGGACGCCGACGGCAACCGCTATCTCGACTTCTTCGGCGGCATCCTCACCACCATGACCGCGCATGCGCTGCCCGAGGTCACCAAGGCGGTGAGCGAACAGGCCGGCCGGATCATCCACTCGTCCACGCTCTATCTCAACCGCCCGATGGTCGACCTGGCCGAGCGGGTCGCCACTCTGTCCGGTATCCCGGACGCCCGGGTCTTCTTCACCACCTCGGGCACCGAGGCCAATGACACGGCGCTGCTGCTGGCGACCGCCTACCGCGGGTCGAACCAGGTCCTGGCGATGCGCAACAGCTATCACGGCCGGTCCTTCTCCACCGTCTCCGTCACCGGCAACCGAAGCTGGTCGCCGACCGGTCTCTCTCCGCTCCAGACGCTGTATGTGCACGGCGGTGTCCGCACCCGCGGGCCGTACGCCGGTCTGACCGACGCGCGGTTCATCGAGGCGTGCGTCGCCGATCTGGAGGATCTGCTCGGGCACACCCGCGCGCCCGCCGCGCTGATCGCCGAGCCGGTGCAGGGTGTCGGCGGCTTCACCATCCCGCCGGACGGGCTGTACGCCGCGTTCCGCGAAGTCCTCCACCGGCACGGCATCCTGTGGATCAGCGACGAGGTGCAGACGGGCTGGGGCCGTACCGGCGACCACTTCTGGGGCTGGCAGGCGCACGCCGAGAACGGTCCGCCGGACATCCTCACCTTCGCCAAGGGCATCGGGAACGGCATGTCCATCGGCGGTGTCGTCGCCCGCGCCGACATCATGAACTGCCTTGACGCCAACTCCATTTCCACCTTCGGCGGCAGCCCGGTCACGATGGCCGCCGGACTCGCCAATCTCTCGTATCTGCTGGAGCATGACCTTCAGGGCAATGCCCGTCGCGTCGGCGGACTCCTGACCGAGAGACTGCGCGCCGCCGCCGCCGGGACGGACGCCGTACGGGAAGTGCGCGGCCGCGGACTGATGATCGGCATCGAACTGGTCAGGCCCGGTACGGACGAGGCGTCACCGGAGGCGGCGGCGGCCGTGCTGGAAGCGGCGCGCGAGGGCGGGCTGCTGATCGGCAAGGGCGGCGGCCACAACACCAGTGTGCTGCGGATCGCGCCGCCTCTCTCGCTGACCGTGGCCGAGGCCGAAGAGGGCGCGGCGATCCTCGAACGGGCCCTGCACAGCCTCTAGCCGGCCGGGCCCGGCCGGCCGGACCGTTCCGCCGAAGCGGCCGGCGCCCATGGCTCGGCCGACCGTATGAAAGGGAGCGCCACCACCATGAGCACCCGCACCCTGATCCGCGGCGGACTCGTCGTCACCGCCGCCGACGAGACCCATGCCGATGTGCTGATCGAGGACAGCCGGATCGTCGCCCTCGCGGCGCACGGCTCCGGCGCGGCCGAGGGCTGGACCGCCGACCGTACGATCGACGCCACCGGCAAGTACGTCATCCCGGGAGGTGTGGACGCCCACACCCATATGGAGATGCCCTTCGGCGGCACCTTCGCCGCCGACACCTTCGAGAGCGGCACCACGGCCGCCGCCTGGGGCGGCACGACCACCGTGGTGGACTTCGCCATCCAGGCCCCGGGACAGAGCCTGCGCGAAGGGCTGGACGCGTGGTTCGCCAAGGCCGACGGCGTGTGCGCCATCGACTACGCCTTCCACATGATCATGGCTGACGTCAATGAGAGCTCCCTGAAGGAGATGGACCTGCTCGTCCAGGAGGGCATCACCTCCTTCAAGCTCTTCATGGCCTATCCCGGCGTGTTCTACAGCGACGACGGCCAGATCCTGCGGGCCATGCAGCGGGCGTCGGGCAACGGCGGCCTGATCATGATGCACGCCGAGAACGGCATCGCCATCGATGTCCTGGTCGAGCAGGCGCTGGCCGAGGGCCGTACCGATCCGCGCCACCACGGTGAGGTACGCAAGGTCCTGCTGGAGGCGGAGGCCACCCACCGGGCGATCCAGCTCGCGCGGGTCGCGGACGCGCCGCTGTATGTCGTGCACGTATCGGCCGAGGAGGCCGTCGCCGAGCTGGCCGCCGCCCGGGACAAGGGACTGCCGGTCTTCGGCGAGACCTGCCCGCAGTATCTCTTCCTCTCCACCGACAATCTGGCCGAGCCGGACTTCGAGGGCGCCAAGTACGTCTGCTCCACACCGCTGCGGCCGAAGGAGCACCAGGCCGCACTCTGGCGCGGACTGCGTACCGACGACCTTCAGGTGGTGTCCACGGACCACTGTCCGTTCTGCTTCGCTGGCCAGAAGGAGATGGGCCGCGGCGACTTCTCCAGGATCCCCAACGGCCTGCCCGGAGTGGAGAACCGGATGGATCTGCTCCATCAGGCCGTGGTCGAGGGGCACATCACCCGGCGCCGCTGGATCGACATCGCCTGCGCCGCACCGGCCAGGATGTTCGGCCTCTATCCGCGCAAGGGCACCATCGCGCCCGGCGCCGATGCCGATGTCGTCATCTACGACCCGCACACCGAGCAGACCGTCTCGGCGCGGACGCATCACATGGATGTCGACTACTCCGCGTACGAGGGCAGGCGGATCACCGGACAGGTGGAGACGGTCCTGTCCCGCGGAGAGCTCGTCATCGACCGCCGGACGTTCACCGGCCGTGCGGGGCACGGGCAGTACACGCCTCGCTCGACCTGCCAGTACCTCACCTAGGACACAGGAGCGGACAAGGCCATGGACTTCGGACTCGTCCTCCAGACCGACCCGCCGGCCTCGGCGGTCGTCGGACTCATGCGGCGCGCGGAGCGCAACGGCTTCCGGTACGGCTGGACCTTCGACTCGGCCGTGCTCTGGCAGGAGCCCTTCGTCATCTACAGCCGCATCCTGGAGCACACCACCACACTGACCGTGGGACCCATGGTCACCAACCCGTCCACCAGGACCTGGGAGGTGACCGCCTCCGCCTTCGCCACGCTGAACGAGATGTACGGCAACCGCACGGTGTGCGGCATCGGGCGCGGCGACTCGGCGATGCGGGTGGCGGGCCGCAAGCCGAACACTCTGGCCCGGCTGGGCGAGTCGATCGGTGTCATCCGCGATCTGGCGGAGGGCCGCGAGGCGGTGGTCGACGGACAGCCGCTGCGGCTGCCGTGGGTGCGGGACGGCAGGCTGCCGGTGTGGATGGCGGCGTACGGGCCCAAGGCCCTGGCCATGGCCGGGCAGCGGGCCGACGGCTTCATCCTCCAGCTCGCGGACCCGTTTCTCACCGAGTGGATGGTCAAGGCGGTCCGTACGGCCGCGTCGGACGCCGGCCGCGATCCGGACTCCGTCACGATCTGTGTCGCGGCGCCCGCCTATGTCGGCGACGACCTCGCGCACGCCCGTGAGCAGTGCCGGTGGTTCGGCGGCATGGTCGGCAATCATGTCGCCGATCTGGTGTCCCGGTACGGAGAGCACTCCGGTCTGGTGCCCGAGGCGCTGACCGACTACATCAAGCGGCGCGAGGGATACGACTACAGCCACCACGGCCGCGCCGGGAATCCCTCCGCGGACTTCGTGCCGGACGAGATCGTGGACCGGTTCTGTCTGCTCGGGCCGGCCGAGGCGCACATCGAGAAGCTGACGGCGCTGCGCGCGCTCGGCGTCGACCAGTTCGCCGTCTACAACATGCACGACGCGAAGGAAGCGACCATCGACGCGTACGGCGACGAGATCATTCCCGCGCTCCAGGACTGAGCGGGAGTGACACGACGGGCGGCCACGGCGCTTCCTCCGCCGCGCCCGGCCCGCGCCGGACATCCCGCTCAGCACCGAACCCGCCCCGCACGGCCTCGTTCGACGTCCCCGACAACCGCTCTCGAACGAAGGGTCCCGCCGCCATGACCGCGACCGTACCGCCGGCGCCGTCCGAAGGACCGATATCCGGTCCGCCGTCCCGGACCGACTCCCAGGGCCGGGTGGAGCTCGCGCCCGGCGCCGCTCCCGACGACAGCCGTTTCGTCAATGACGACCTGCTGCCCGTCCCTGTCGCCCGGCGCCGCTGGACGACCTACAACTTCGCCGCGCTCTGGGTCGGCATGGCGCACAACATCCCTTCCTGGCTGCTCGCCTCGGGGCTGGTCACGCTGGGCATGGACTGGAAGCAGGCGGTCTTCACGATCGCACTGGCCAATCTGATCGTGCTGTTCCCGATGCTGCTGACCGGGCACGCGGGACCGAAGTACGGCATACCGTTTCCCGTCCTCGCCCGCGCGTCCTTCGGACTGCGCGGCGCCAATCTGCCGGCGCTGATCCGCGCGGCCGTCGCCTGCGCGTGGTTCGGCATCCAGACCTGGATCGGCGGCCAGGGCATCTTCGTACTGCTCGGAAAGATCTTCGGCGGCTGGACGGACGCGTCGAGGATCGGCGGACAGCCCTGGACGCTCTGGCTCTGCTTCGTCCTCTTCTGGGCGCTCGAACTCGCCATCATCTACCGCGGGATGGACACTCTGCGGCGCTTCGAGAGCTGGGCCGCGCCCTTTGTCATCGTCGGCGCGCTGGTCCTGCTCGTCTGGATCTCCGTCAAGGCGGGCGGTCTCGGGCCGCTGCTCGACCAGCCGTCCAGGCTCGGCTGGGGCGCGGACTTCTGGCCGGTCTTCTTCCCGTCCCTCATGGGGATGATCGCCTTCTGGTCCACGCTGTCCCTGAACATCCCCGACTTCACCCGCTTCGGCGCGGGACAGCGCGCCCAGATATGGGGACAGTCGCTCGGTCTGCCCACGACCATGACGCTCTTCGCGCTGCTGTCGGTGTTCGTCACGTCCGGTTCTCAGGCGGTGTACGGCGCTCCCGTCTGGGACCCGGTCGCGCTCGCGGCCAAGACCGACAATGTCTTCGGACTGCTCTTCGCGCTGGTGACCGTGCTGGTCGCGACGATCTCGGTGAATATCGCCGCCAATGTCGTCTCACCCGCGTACGATCTCGCCAATCTGGCGCCGAAGCTGATCAACTTCCGTACCGGCGCGCTGATCACCGGGGTCGTCGGTGTCGTGATCATGCCGTGGAAGCTCACGGCCACGCCCGAGTTGTACATCTTCACCTGGCTCGGGCTGGTGGGCGGTCTGCTGGGTACG
The DNA here is from genome assembly GCF_033795305.1 of Streptomyces sp. AK02-01A. Taxonomy (NCBI): domain Bacteria; kingdom Bacillati; phylum Actinomycetota; class Actinomycetes; order Kitasatosporales; family Streptomycetaceae; genus Streptomyces; species Streptomyces sp. AK02-01A. The sequence continues at coordinate 71,006 of NZ_JARBAE010000022.1, read as the reverse complement.
GTCGCGGGCATCCTGATCGCGGACTACTGGATCGTCCGCCGGGCGGTCCTCGACCTCGGCGATCTGTACCGGCCCGGCGGTCGCTACTGGTACACGAACGGCTGGAATCCACGGGCGGTGCTCGCCTTCGCCGTCGGCGGTGTGCTGGCCGTGGGAGGTTCCCACTCGGCGCCGGGAGCGGGACCGTTTCCCGAGGACGGTCTGATCCCGTTCCTGCGACCGCTCGCGGACTACGGCTGGGCGGTCGGTCTCGGTGCCTCGCTGGTGCTGTATGTGCTGCTGACACTGCCGGGCGGGCGCGTCAGGACGACATGATGTGGCGCGCGTCCGGACACCGCGGTGGCCGGACGGCGCGAGGCGCGGGAACGGCCGTCCGGGAAGCCCTGGACGGCCGTTCCGCCGTTGGACCGCAGGTGGACCAGGTGGTCTCAGGAGGGATACGAGGCCGTCCGGATGAACTTCACGGCGTCCGTCGGGACGGTGGTGTCGGTGTCGTCGACAAACGCCACACGGACCGGACGGCCCAGGTCCGCCGACCGCCGCACGACGCTGGGACCCACCGCGCGCGGACGGTTCTCGTCGCCCCACTGCTGCAGCGCGGCGAGGATCAGACGCAGCTCCTCGCCGGCCGGAGTGAGGTGGTAGCTGAACCGGGTGCGGGAGCCGGGCTCCCGGTACGGCTGCTTCGTCATGACGCCCGCGTCCACCAGCGTGCCCAGGCGGGCGCTGAGAATGTCCGGCGCGACGCCGAGCCGGTCCTTGAAATCGGCGAACCGTGTCACGTTCGCGAGAGCGGCCTCCCGCAGGATCAGCAGAGTCCACTTGTCGCCGACGACTTCCAGTGTCCGTGCGATCGAGCAGGCCGGTTCCGTCCTGTCGTCATGGTCGGGCCTTTTCATGCCACCAGTCTACCTCTGAGTTGCATCTGCCTACCCAGGTGTCCTAAGTTGTAAATACCTACCCAGCCACGGGAGAACTCATGGACATCCAGAACTCGGTCGCGCTGGTGACCGGTGCCAATCGCGGTTTCGGCCGTCATCTCGCCGCCGAGCTGCTCAGCCGCGGGGCCGCCAAGGTCTACGCCGCCGCGCGGAATCCCTCGACGGTCGACCTCCCCGGCGCCGTACCGCTGCGGCTCGACATCACCGATCCCGATTCCGTCGCGCGGGCCGCTCAGGCGGCGCCGGACGTGACGCTCTTGATCAACAACGCCGGTATCAGCACACACGCCGGTCTGGTCAACGGCGACATGGCGGACATCAGACTGGAGATGGAGACACATTTCTTCGGCTCCCTGAATGTCACCAGGGCCTTCGCGCCGGTGCTGACGGCCAACGGCGGCGGGGCCGTCCTCAACGTCCTGTCCGTGCTGTCCTGGGCGCACTATCCGGCGTACGGCGGCTACAGCTCCGCCAAGGCCGCCGAATGGGCGATGACCGATGTGGTCCGGCAGGAACTGGCACCGGCCGGCATCGATGTGACGGCCCTTCACGTCGGCTACATGGACACCGACATGGCTCACTACGTCGAGAGTTCGGACAAGGTCGACCCCGCCAAGGTCGCCGTCGCCGCACTGGACGGTATCGAGGCACGCGCCCTCGAAGTGATCGCCGACGACAAGAGCCTGCGTACCAAGGCCGCGCTCTCCGGCGATCCCGGTCAGCTCTATCCCGGCCTGCCTGTGCGGCGCTGACAGCAAACCAACTGGAAACGACCGGAGCCGGCCGCCTCCGGCCATGGCGGCCGGCGGCTGACGCCGTCGGCGGACCGGAAGTCGTCGGACATGGCCCGACGGCCCTTCTCCGGGACGCGGTCCCACACTTCCGGGCTAGTCCGGCGCGCCCGGCGCGGCGCCCTCACCGCATGCTGATGAACGAGGCCCCATTGCTTTCCGAAGGGAAGTGCCATGGCTTCATTCATACCCGCGGGTTCGCGGCGCCGGGTGCGGTACGGCCTGGTGGCGACGTTCACCGCCGCTGCGGCCGCGATCAGCGGCTGTGCTGGTCCGACGGACCACCAGTCCGCGTCGTCAGGCGCCGGTCAGCCCGGTCTCGCTGTGGCCTCGGCCACGCCGAAGTACGCTCCGTGCGGTAATCCGCCGGTGAAGCTGGAACCGCAGAACCAGGCGTTCCTGAACCAGCTCGCCGCCGAGGGCGGGCCCCCGCTGTACGAGATGTCGTACGCGGCGGCGCGTGAGGTCCTCAACAAACTCCAGTCGGGCCCGGTGGCCAAACTGCCCGCGGACATCAGCGAGCGGACCGTGCCCGGCGGTCCGACCGGTCCGGTGTCCATCAGGGTCGTCCGCCCGCCCGGCGTGAAGGGCCCGCTGCCCGGCATCGTCTACATCCACGGCGGAGGCTGGATCCTGGGCAACGCGCAGACCCATGACCGGCTCGTGCGCCAGATCGCCAATGGCGCCCGCGCCACGGTGATCTTCGTCAACTACACGCCGTCTCCCGAGGCACAGTTCCCGGTGCCGCTGGAGCAGGCGTACACCGTGGCGAAGTGGGTCGCCGATCACGGCGCCGACATCGACGTCGACTCCTCCCGGCTCGCCATCGCCGGAGACTCGGTCGGCGGCAACATGGCCACGGCGGTGACCCTGATGGCCAAGCAACGCGGCGGGCCGCGCTTCCGCGAGCAGGTGCTGCTCTACCCGGTCACCGACGCCCGCTTCGACACTCCCTCGTACAACCGGTTCGCCGAGGGCTGCTGGCTCACCCGCCCGGCGATGGAGTGGTTCTGGGACGCCTACGCTCCCAACCACGCGGACCGGCAGAAGATCCTCGCCTCGCCGCTGCTGGCCACCGTCGACCAACTCCGGGGCCTGCCCAAGGCGTTGGTGATCACCGACTCCGACGTCCTGCTCGACGCCGCCAAGGCATACGCGGACAAGCTGCGCAGTGCCGGAGTCCCGGTCACCTACACCCACTACCCGAGCATCACCCACGACTTCATGATGCTCAACGCCCTGTCGGGCACCAAGTCCGACAAGGACGCCGTGGCGGAGACCAACAAAGCACTCCGCGACGCGCTCTACGCGAAGCAGTGACCCGGCAGAGGTGAAACGGTGGGCCCGGCCGACCGGGCCCGCCGATCCGCCGGCCGTTCGGTGCCACCCATGGAGGAGGCACCGAACGGCCGGTCCGACGTGTTGAGCGGCCGCGATCCACACACCTCCTGCCGCGCGGAGCCCGTCCGCGGCCGACCCGACCGATGAGTACGGCGTTGTTCGGCGCGATCGCGCGACGCCGGACAGACTGGTGTCGGGAGGTGGTCGAGGTGGCCCGTGACGATCCGTTGCTGATCGTGGACGCCGAAGGTGTGGTGGTGCGCTGGAGCGCCCGTGCGGCGACCTTGTTCGGACGGCGGGCGGAGGACGTACTGGGGCGCCAGGCAGCGGACCTTCTGCGTGACCGCCGTGTGGCACCGGCCTCTGCGGACCGCCTTCAGGTCCCACCGGGACTGACGGTCGGCGCCGAGACCGGCGAGGACGGCTCCGTCGTCTGGGCGGTGCGCGCGTCGTCCGGTGGCGAGGGACAGACGGATGGCGCCGCGCTGGAGGCGTTGTTCCGTGAGTCGCCGGTGGGCCTGTTCGTCCTCGACGCGGATCTGCGGCTCGTACGGGTCAACCAGGCGGGTCGCGCGATGAGCACGGTGGCGGTGGAGGAGATCCTCGGCCTTACGCTCAGTGAGATCTTGGCACCTGCCGAGCCGGAACCGGTCGACAGGATGGTGCGCGAGGCGCTGCCCGGCCGGCTGAGCCGTGACACCTTGCTGCGGGTCCGCGCCGGACCCGAGCAGGCTCCGACGACCGTGCTCTCGCTCGCGTCGTTCCGGCTGGAGGACGCCGGGGGACAGGCCATCGGCGTCGCGATCTCGGCCACCGATGTCACCTGCCAGGACCGGATACGGACACGTCTTCGTGTCGCCGACGCCGTACGCGACAGAGTGGGCACCACGCTCGATGTGGTCACCACCTGCCAGGAACTGGCGGACACCGTCGTGCCGGAGTTCGCCGATATCGTGGTGGTGGACGTCGTCGAATCGGTCGTGTGCGGTGAAGACCCTCCGCTCGGCCAGACGGCCAGGACCACACCGCTGCGCCGGGCCGCGTTCCGAGGCCGCGACAGCGCCTGGACCCACGACGACGCCTTTGCCGCGCCGGCGTATCCGGTGGGCGATGTGCGGAGCATGCCGGCCCGTACTCCGTTCGCCCAGTCCCTGGTGGACCTGCGGCCGCGGCTGATCTCCGTGCGGCCCGACGCTCCCTGGCTGGCCGCCGAACCCGAGCGGGCCGAGGTGCTCCGCGCCTGGGACGCGCGTTCGCTGATCGTGACACCGCTGGCCCTGCACGGCGGCGTCCTCGGGCTGGTCAGTTTCTACCGGGTCGCCGGCACCCCGGCCTATGTCGAGGAGGACGTCGACACCGCACTCTCCCTGGCCTCCCGCGCGGCCGTGTGCGTCGACAACGCCCGTCGCTTCACCCGGGAACACACGGTGGCGGCGACGCTGCAACGCCGGCTGCTGCCTCCGGGCCCGACCACCGGCATCGCTCTGGAGACGGCTCATCTGCATCTGCTGGGCACGGAAGGCGGCGGGGGCTGGTTCGACACGATCGCGCTGTCCGGGTCCAGGACAGCGCTGGTGATCGGCGAGGTCGCGGGCCGGGGCATCCAGGCCGCGGCGACGATGGGACAACTGCGCACCGCCATCCGGTCGCTCGCCGCTCTCGATTTCGAACCGGACGACCTCCTCGCGCGCCTCAACGACATCGCGCTGTTCCTCGCCGACGAGCGGGCCGACCTTCCGTCCGGCGACCCGCTCCACCGGCGGCGCCTGACGGCGAGTTGCCTGTACGCGGTGTACGACCCGTTCACTCTGCGGTGCACCGTGGCCTGCGCCGGACATCCGGGGCCGCTGATCATCGAACCCGACGGCGCGGTCCACCGGCCGGACCTGCACCGCGGCCCCGTCCTCGGGACCGAGGGAGGAACTCCCTTCGCCACGAGCTCTCTGCGGCTCGCCGAGGGTTCGGTCCTGGCGTTGCACTCCGCGGCCATGCCTGTCTCCGCCTCCGCCTCCGCCAGGGCCGGTGTCCTGGAGAGCCTGAGCAGTGTCCTCGCGGATCCGAGCCGACCGCTCGCGGAGCTCTGCGACGAAGTGCTCTATACGCTGCGGGAGCCGGTGGAGCGTGGTGACGCGGTGCTCCTGCTGGCCCGCACCCGGCCCTTCCCGGCCGACCGTGTCGCCTCCTGGGAGCTGGACTGCGATTCCAGAGCTCCCGAGGCGGCCCGGGCACACGCGCGCCGTCAGCTCCGTGCCTGGCGGGTGCCCGCGGACACCGCGTACGAGACCGAGCTGATCACGAGCGAACTGGTGACGAACGCGGTGCTGTACGGAGCTCCGGAGGTGTCCCTGCGGCTCATCAACTCGCCGCCGCGCCTCACCTGCGAAGTGCATGACAGCGGCGGCGCCGCGCCACGGCTTCGCCATGCGCGGGCCGGCGACGAAGGAGGCCGAGGGCTTTTCATCGTGTCGCAGCTCGCTCCTGCCTGGGGCGTCCGGTACACCGACGACGGGAAGGCCGTCTGGACGGAGCAGCACTACGAGCAGCCGGCGGCCGACCGATGACCGATGACAGCCGGCCGGCCGTAGGCCCTGTCCGACACATCCCGGGACTCCGCCGCACCGGCGCCCGCGTCCGGTGACCGACCCGGCACCGCGCATGCGCGTCCCTGCCGCGCGCCGTTCACAAGAAGCGGAAAAATCCTGTCCGTTACGGGTGTGAGAGCGGGCTGAGCGGGCAGGCGGCGGTCGCCGAACCGCTACTCCGGGAGGGGATGAACGCCATGTCGATATCCGCACCGTCCACGAGGCACCACACACTGCTGGAGACGGAACCGGTGGTCCGAGGTGGTGCTCTCGCCCGGACCGGTGAGCTGCCCAGGATCGAGGACGCCGGAAAGATCGCTCCGAAGGACGCCCGGAACCTGTCGAAGCTGTTCTTCGACCGGCTCCAGGTCCTCGAAGAAGGCACCGCCGAGTACCAGTACGCCCGCAACACGCTGATCGAGATGAACCTGTCCCTGGTCAGGTTCGCCGCGCACCGCTTCCGCAACCGCAACGACCAGCTCGAAGACATCATCCAGGTCGGCACCATCGGCCTGATCAAGGCCATCGACCGCTTCGACCTCTCGCGCGAAGTCGAGTTCACCTCCTTCGCCGTCCCGTACATCGTGGGAGAGATCAAGCGCTTCTTCCGGGACACCAGTTGGGCCGTGCATGTGCCCCGCAGGCTGCAGGAACTGCGTATCGAACTCGCCCAGGCCAAGGACCGGCTCGCCGCGGCCCTCGACCGCGACCCGACCGTCAGGGAACTCGCCGAGCATCTCAAGCTGAGCGAGGAAGAGGTGGTGGAAGGGCTGATCGCGGCCAACGGATACAACAGCGACTCGCTCGACCTGCCCACCGACGGCGCCGACGCGCAGGGGCCCGGCAAGGGCGCGGCCTCCGTCGCCGACTTCATCGGCTCCTGCGATCCCGGGATGGAACTGGTCGAGGACCTGCACACTCTCGCGCCGCTCCTCGACACTCTCGACGACCGCGAACGGCACATCCTCGAACTCCGCTTCGGCCAGGAACTGACGCAGGCTCAGATAGGTGAGCGGCTCGGCATCTCGCAGATGCATGTCTCCCGTCTCCTCTCCCGCACTCTCGCCAAGCTCCGTACGGGCATGCTCACCGAAAGCTGATTCCGGCCGCTTCCCGCTCCGGCCCGCCTCGACCCGGCCCGGTCCGCTCTGGTCACGACCGCCACGCGCGTGTCCGTACCAGCGGCGGCCGGGCCGGTCGCGCGGGCGGAGGAATCGTCGGTCTCGGGTACGACCTCCGTACTTGAGCTGTTCACGACCGATTTGCCGCGCCGGGTTACCCGATCTTCATCGAAAACCTTCCAGCGTCACGAAAAGGCCCTTGTCGGAGGCTCTGTATGCGAAATACGGTCGGCGGTATTCCTTGATCAGCTCATGGCGGGAGGCAGTACCTCGTGCGCCGAACAACCATCGGCACCGTCGCCGCCGCGTTGACGTTCCTCATCTCGGGCTGTGTGTCGCTCCAGTCCTCCGCGACCGAGGTCGGTGGAGTGCGGATGACCGACGAACGCCCCGTACGTGACGGCGGTACGCTCACCGTCGCGCTCAACGCGGACCCCGACAAACTCGATCCGAGCCTTGCCCAGACCCTGGTCGGCCGCACGGTCTTCGCCGGGATGTGCGAGAAGCTGTACGACATCGACGAGCACGGGACGATCGTTCCACAGCTCGCCACGGCGCTTCCCACCGTCTCGGCCGACGGCCGCACCGTCACCGTCCCGGTCCGCCGCGACGCGAAGTTCAGCGACGGCACCAGGCTCGACGCCGACGCCGTCGTCACCTCGCTGCTGCGCCACCGCGATCTGCCGGCCTCCGCGCGCGCCACCGAACTCGCTCCGCTGCGCACCGTCGAGGCCACCGGCCCGTACACCGTCAGACTCACTCTCAAACAGCCGTACGTCCCGCTCGTCGGAGTGCTCGCCGACCGCTCGGGGATGGTGATGTCACCGGCCGCGCTGAAGAAGTACGGCAAGGACTTCACCAACCATCCCTCCTGCGTCGGTCCCTTCCGGTTCACCGAACGCGTCGGCGGCGACCGGATCGTGCTGGAGAAGGACCCGGACTACTACAACGCCGGCCAGGTCCATCTCGACGGTGTGATCTACAAGCCGATCCCGGACGGCAATGTCCGCCTCGCCAATCTGCGCTCCGGCGATATCCAGGTCGGCGACCAGATGGCGCCGGTCGACGTACGCAGCGCCCTCACCGAGCCCAAGCTCCAGGTCTTCAACTCGCCGTCCCTCGGCTACCAGAGCATCGGCCTCAACGTCGGCAATGTGCGGGGCCTCGGCGCGAAGCCCGGGAAGATCGACACTCCCATCGCCCGGGACGTCCGGGTCCGCGAGGCGTTCGAGCTCTCCATCGACCGTGAACTGATCAACAAGGTCGTCTTCCAGGACATGTACGAGCCGGCCTGCGGGCCCATCTCCCCGGGATCGGCCATCGCGCCCGGCGTGCGCGCCACGCGATGCCCCAAGCGCGATGTGGCGCGGGCGAGGAAGCTGCTCAGGGACGCCGGAGTGAAGACGCCGGTGCGGATGGAGCTGAAGGTCTCCACCACTCCCGAGTCCAGCCGGTTCGGCCAGGTCGTCCAGGCCATGGCCAAGGAGGCCGGCTTCGCGATCACACTGCGGCCCACCGAGTACGCCACGCTGCTGGAGGAGACCGACGCCGGGAAGTACGACGCGTTCGCCAGCGGCTGGTCAGGCCGGCTCGATCCGGACGGCAACATCGCGAGCTTCCTCCAGACACAAGGAGCGATGAACGCGTACGGGCTCTCCGACCCGGCGATCGACCGGCTCGTCGCCGACGGCCGCGCCGAGGCCGATCCGGCGCGGCGCGCCCAGATCTACGACGAGCTGACGCGCCGCGTCAGCGCCGAACACGCCCTGATCTATGTCTACCGGCAGAAGAACTACGCCGTCGCCACGACATCGGTCGCGGGTGTCCGTATCTACGGCGACGGACTGGTCCGGATCACGACCGCGGGGTACACCCGATGACGAAATACCTGCTGAAGCGATTGCGGCAGTCCCTGATCACTCTCTTTCTGGTCAGCGTCGTGGTCTTCGCCGGCATCAGGGCCCTGCCGGGCGATCCGGCACTCGCCCTCGCCGGTGAGGAACGCAGCCCCGAGGCGCTCGCCGCGGTCCGCGAGAGCTATGGACTGAACGACAACATCGTGGTCCAGTACGGGCGTTACCTGGGACATGCCGTCACGGGCGACCTCGGCACCTCGTCCCGTACCGGCCTGCCCGTCGCCGACGCCATCGCGGCGGCGCTGCCCATCACCCTCGAACTGGCCGCGCTCTCCATGCTCCTGGCGGTCGTCCTCGGTATCGGAGCCGGTGTGGTCGCCGCCGTACGCCGCGGAAGGCCCGAGGAGTGGCTGGCCAACGCCATCGCCCTGTTCGGCCTCTCGGTACCGACCTTCTGGCTCGGCATTGTGCTGGTCCTGGCCTTCGCCATCGCCGTACCGGTCTTCGCGGCCTCCGGATACGTGCCCTTCGGCACCGATCCGCTGGACAATCTGCGCCGTATGGTGCTGCCTTCGATCGTCCTGGGCTCCGGGCTCGCGGCGGTCGTGATGCGCCAGACCAGAGCCGCGATGCTCGATTCACTCTCCGCCGACTATGTCCGCACGGCACGCGCCAAGGGCCTGACCCGGCGCCAGGTCATCGGCGGCCACGCGCTGCGCAACTCCCTGGTGACGGTGGTGACCGTCCTCGGCCTGCAACTCGGCCATCTGATCTCCGGCGCCGTCGTCACCGAGCAGATATTTGTGCTGCCCGGCTTCGGCAAGCTCACCATCGACGCCGTCTTCACCCGTGACTACGCGACGCTGCAGGCCGTGGTGTTGTGCACATCAGCCGCGTACATCCTCATCAATCTGCTGGTCGACGTGTTGTATTCGGTGATCGACCCGCGCATCCGGCTCGGAGGTGCCCGGTGACCACAGCCGTACTCACAGCGATCCGGACGGCCGGGACACGGACGGCGAGCAGTCCCGGACTCCGCGCTCTGCGCAAGAACCGGCTCGCTCTGACCGGAGCCGCCATCGCGGCGGTGTTCGTCCTGGCCGCGCTGTTCGCGCCACTGCTCACACCGTACGATCCGGCGCGGCCGGACTTCGCCGACGCGCTCGCGCCGCCCGGCGCGGCCCACTGGCTCGGCACCGACGATCTGGGGCGCGACCAGCTCTCCCGCATCGTGTACGGCGCCCGGGCGTCCATGCAGGTCGGCGTGGTCGCGGTGGTGCTGGCCTTTCTGGTCGGCGTACCGCTCGGACTGCTGGCCGGGTATTACGGGAAGTTCGCCGACAGCGCCGTGTCCCGGCTGACCGACACGATGCTGGCCTTTCCGTTCCTGGTGCTGGCGGTCGGCCTGGCGGCGGTGCTCGGTCCTTCGCTGACCAACGCCACGATCGCCATCGGGATCTCGCAGATACCCGCGGTCATCCGGATCACCCGCGCCGAGACGCTGCGGCTCAAGCACGCCGACTATGTTGCGGCGGCGATCGCCAACGGCGGCGGTGACGGGACCGTACTCGGACGGCACATCCTGCCCAACGCGACCTCGGCGCTGATCGTCCAGGCCACGGTCGGCATTCCCGCCGCGATCATCGGCGAGGCGCTGCTGAGCTTTCTGGGCCTGGGCGTGCAGCCACCGGATCCGTCGCTCGGCGTGATGCTCTCCGGCGCGCAGTCGTTCCTCGCACCCGCGCCCTGGATGGCGGTCTTTCCCGGCCTGGCGATCGTCGCCGCGACGCTGGCCTTCAATCTGCTCGGCGACGGACTGCGTGATGTCCTCGACCCCCGTGGAGGCACCCGATGAGCGCGGCATCCGTGGTCACCGAACGCGCGATGAGTGAACCGGACGGCCCTCGGGCCGTGCTGAGCGTCCGCGATCTGTCCGTCTCGTTCCGCTCGGACACCCGGACCGTACATGCCGTCGACGCCGTCTCGTTCGATCTCGCACCCGGTGAAGTCCTTGCCGTGGTCGGTGAGTCGGGCTGCGGAAAATCCGTCACGTCGATGGCGGCGATGGGACTGCTGCCGCCCAGCGCGACCGTGACGGGATCGATCAGGCTGGACGGCCGCGAACTCGCCGGAGCATCGGACAAGGAGCTCCAGAAGGTCCGCGGCAAGGACATCGCGATGATCTTCCAGGAGCCGATGACCTCACTGAACCCGGTACTGACGATCGGCCGGCAGATCGGTGAAGTGCTGCGCAGGCACCGCGGACTCGGCCGTCGCGAGGCCAGGGAGCGCGCGGTCGAACTGCTCGAACTGGTCGGCATCCCGGCGCCGCGTCAGCGCGTCGACGAATATCCGCACCAGCTCAGCGGCGGGATGCGCCAGCGTGTGATGATCGCGGTCGCGGTCGCGTGCGACCCGGGCGTACTGATCGCGGACGAGCCCACCACGGCGCTCGATGTCACCGTCCAGGCGGGCATTCTGGAGGTCCTCCAGTCCCTGCGGGAGCGGCTCGGCACGGCCATCGTGCTGATCACGCATGACCTCGGCGTCGTCGCCGACACCGCCGACCGGGTCCTGGTGATGTACGCGGGCCGCGCGGTCGAACAGGCCCCGGTGCACGAGCTGTTCGCCGCGCCTCGTCATCCGTACACCGCGGGTCTGCTGAGCGCGGTCCTCCGGCCGGGCGCCGAGGGCAAGCGCCGGCTGCCGGAGATTCCCGGTCTTGTGCCCAGCCTCGACGAACAGCCGGACGCCTGCACCTTCGCACCGCGCTGCGCGAACGCGGACGAGCGGTGCCTGGCGGCCAGGCCGGACTTCGAAGCTCCGGCCGGGACCCGGCACCGGGACGTGCCTCATCTGGCTGCCTGCTGGCATCCGGTACCGGTCCCGGCACCGCGGCCCACCGCCGGGCCGGACCTGCCCGCCGACAAGAACAAGGAGGACGGACAGTGACCACCGCTCCAGTAGCTCCCGCCGAGGCCGCCGGCGCGCCGCGCGCCGACGTCCCGCCGGTCCTCGAAATCACCTCCCTCACCAGGCACTTCGCCGCGTCCAAAGGGACCGTCCGCGCTGTCGACGGAGTGAGCCTCACCGTCGCGCGCGGCGAGGTGGTCGGTCTCGTCGGCGAGTCCGGAAGCGGGAAGTCGACCGTCGGACGATGTGCCGTACGGCTCGACGAGCCGACGTCCGGGACCGTACGGATCAACGGGACCGACATCACGCGTCTGCCGCCTCGGGCGCTGCGGCCGCTGCGCAAGGACTTCCATCTGGTCTTCCAGGATCCGTCGTCCTCGCTCGACCCCAGGATGACCGTCGGCCGGATCATCGCCGAGCCGCTGCGGCTCCACGGAATGGCACGCGGTGAGGCCGCCCGGCAGCGGGTGGCGGCGCTGCTGCGCCAGGTGGGGCTGCGGCCCGAACACATCGACCGGCATCCGCACGAGCTGTCCGGCGGCCAGCGGCAGCGCGTCTCCATCGCACGGGCGCTGTCCGTCGACCCGGATCTGCTGATCGCGGACGAGCCGACCTCGGCGCTCGACGTCTCCGTGCAGGCGTCCGTCCTCAACCTCCTCGCCGATCTGCAGCGCGACCGGGGCTTCGGCTGCCTCTTCATCACGCACGATCTGGCGGCGGTGGAGTTCCTCGCCGACCGGATCGCGGTGATGTACCTGGGGCAGATCGTCGAGGAGGCCCCGACCGCCGCGCTGTTCGCCGACCCCAAGCATCCCTACACCCAGGCGCTGCTCTCGGCGGCGCCGGTGCCCGACCCGGTCGAACAGCGTTCCCGCCAGCGCATCGTGCTCAGCGGAGAGCTGCCGAGCCCGCTCGCGCCGCCGCCGGGCTGCCGCTTCCACACGCGCTGTCCGGTCGCCGTCGACCGCTGCCGGAGTGAGATCCCCGTACCGCGGTCGATTCCGGCGGCGGCGGATGGCGGCCGACAGGTCTCCTGTCATCTCGTCACCGAGGACGGCACGGCGCCGGACGCGGCCGTGTGACGGGAGCGGAGCCACGGAGACGCGGCTGACGGGCTCCTGTCGCGGCTGCCGGTACCGGTCGTACCGCTCGCGGTTCACACGCGCCGTCCAGCCGCGCGGTATTCGGGCGTGGGCTCTTGTCGTGCCGCCGCCTCACGATCGGTATTCAGATGGTGTACATCGGGTAGACGTGTGCAGTACACCTACTGATAGCATCAACAGCCCCTGCGACAACGGGCGTTGCGCGGAAAATCCGGCGCGCGTGAGGACCGGGGGCAGCACGGCGAGGGCCACTGTCGTCCTTCCCGGCGTACGGCGGCCACGGGTGCCCTCGATCCGGTCGTCCGGACGCGGAGCGGCGACCGGGCGGTCGAGGTCACCGTGGGATCCGCGGAGCGGCGCGGAGGAAGGCGAAGGGTATGAGTTCCGGTACGGACGGCACATACGAGGCCAGTCCCGCCGCGCTCCGGCGCGCTATCACAAGCATGGAGGCGCTGCCCGAGATCGCCGAGCGCATACGGCAGCGCTTCATCAGGCGGGAACGCGACTTCACCGAATGGCCCGGCTGGACCGACGACTTCGCTTACCAGGCCCGGCCCGGCTACGAGGAGAACAATCAGTACTGCATGGAGGTCGCGGACGGCCTCAGGGAAGCCCTGAAGGGGCTCGTCGACGCCACCCACGCCAACCTCAAGGAGATCGAGGACACCCAGCAGAGCTCCACGGAAAGGATCGAGAGCTTCCGCCGCAAGACGGAGACCGGACCAGGCGGCGTCCCCGGATCGAGCACCACCGGGAAGCACTGAGTGGAGGAAATCAACTTCCCTCCGGAAGTCCGTACCATGCTCTGGATCCTCATCGGCGAAATGCCGTTGCAGGCCAGGGAGAATCTGGCCTACGAAAGCCAGCGGCTGTACACGGAATTCGGTGCGGATCTCGTCGAACTGCGCACCGCCGTCGAGCAGTCCATCACCGACGCCGGTGCCGGACTGCCCTCGCGGGTCTCCGAGTCCTATATCCAGGGTCTTTCGCTGCTCACTGACGACGGCGGTGTGGACCGTCTCCAGCAGATGGTCGACCAACTGGAAACCATCGCCTCGGGTCAGATCGACCACTCGATCAATATCCAGGGCGCCAAATGGGAGATCATCTCCGAGATCATCATGCTCCTCGCGGAGCTGGCGATGCTGGCCGCGCTCGCCTTCTTCACCGGCGGCACCTCGCTGACCAGTATGTTCCTGGCCAGGGCGCGCAGCCGGCTGGCGGTGCTGCTGATCCTCCAGCGGCTGCTCCGCATGAGCCATCTCGCGCCGACCCTGTCCGGCGCGCTGGAGGAGGCGTTCCAGACCCTCGCCGTCCGGCTGGCCCAGATCGGCCTCAACACGGGTCGGCGCAGGCCGGGCGGGATCGATGGCGCGGCGGTGTGGAAGGCGGCGGCCTTCGGCGGCCTCACCGGGCTCTTCACGCAGTGGCTCGGCGGCGCCGGTGATTACCTCAAGAAGCTGCTCAACATCAAACTCTTCAACGACAACCCGTTCAAGAACGGCCTGACCAGCGCGGGCGGCTTCCAGAAGTTCATAAACCACGCGTTCGACGTTCCGTCGACCTTTGTCGTCACCGGCATCAGCGAGTCGGCGGCCGAGGTGGTCATCAACGGCGCGTTCGACGGCAATTGGGCCTTCAAATGGGAGACCTTGGTCGGCAGCGGCACCAGCGGCATCTTCGACCACGGCGCGAGTTCGGGCCTGACCGCCGGTGGCCAGGCCCTCCACCTCACGTTCGACTCCGGCCTGACCGGAGGCGGCGGCGGGATCAACCAGTCATCTCCTTTCGACGGTACGGAGAAGTCCGGCGGCGGCTACGGCGGATCCTCCGGCGCCGTTCCCACGGTCACACCCGCTCCCGTCTCCACACCGCCGCCGGTGGCCACCACGCCGGCACCGCTCATGGCCACGCCTTCGCCACAGCCCGTCACGCGCTCGCAGTGGCAGGACTGGCTGACGTACGCGCCGGCCTCCGCGCTGTGGACCGAACGCTTCGACCCGGCCCGCGACCCGGGCCCGCTCCCCGGCGGCTCCAGCACTCTGAGCGGTGAATCCACGCTGATCCGCACCTGGATCCAGCGGATCGAGGTCACACCGGGCCAGTGGGTGCGCAATCTCTCCATCCATCTGCCGGTCAGCTTCGGCACCGGCTTCGACCCGGCGGACCTGACCGCGTTCCAGAGCCGTATCCAGGGCCTGCTGGACACCCACTTCAACAACGGCCTGCTGCTGCCCGGTTCCGGCGACCAACTGAACATCGACCTCACCCTCACTCCGGCCGCCGACCATCCCGAGGCCGTCAATCTCACCCGGACCGCCGACCCAGGACGCTCGGACCAGACCCACTTCCGCCTCCATCCGCAGGACGGCGACGGCGTCACGGACGAGACGCGCGAGGAGGACGACGCGACCGCGCTGCACGAGGTGCTGCACTACGCGGGCCTCGCGGACCGCGGACAGGACGCCGAGACGCTGTTCCGGCGGCTGGCCTCCCAGGCGGACGCGTACGGCCTGATGGCGGACGCCTCGCACCTGCCCACCGCCGGTGTGCCGGTCGACTATCTGCGGACCATCGAGAACGTCACGGACTCGGGTCCCGTGGTCCGGGACTATCCGCTGAGCGCGCGCGTCCTCGACGGGGCCACGGACACGGTGCTCGCCACGCCTCCGGCCGTCACCGCGACCGGCGAAAGCCCCTCGCTTCCGGCCACCGCCGGAGACACACGCGTACCGGCCGGAGGCGACCAGCGGAATGAGCCGGCGCGGACGCCGCCGGCCGGTCCGGCGCGCTCGGCCGTCCCGGACCCGGCGACCGAACCGGTGCTGGCGGCCGATACGGCGCCTGCTCCCGAAGCCGGTCACGCGCCGGACACCGGTACGGACCCGGCGACCGAACCGGCGAACGCCGTTCCGGCACAGCCGGACGACACCGTGCCCGTGGCTCCGGACAACGCCGTTCTGGCGGAACCGGAGTCTCCGCCGGCCACCGGTCCGTTCACGGCCACCGGTCCGTTCACGGCCACCGGACCGGGTGTCACCGGCGGCTCGGGCACGCCCGCCGCACCGCACTCGCGCACCGGTCCGGATACCACGCTCACGGCCCTCACCGCCGACACGGCCGACGCCGACAGCGCCACCGACCCGCGGCCGGACCAGGCGCCCGGTCCCACCGCCGTCGTCCCCGGTGTCGCTTCCGACACCGCCGTCCCGGCCGCCGCCGCGCGGCCCATGACCGGCGTCACCGCCACCGCGTCCGGCGGCTCCACCGCGACGACATCCTCCGCACCGGCGACCACCGGCACCGCGCCCGCGCCACCGTCCCGCGTCGTCACCGTCTCCGGCAACCCAGTGAACCCGCGGGACTGGCTCGCGCCCGCCGACGCACCGCCCCGTCATCCGCCCTCGCACGCGCCCAAGAAGGACGCCAAGGACGGCAAGCACGGCAAGGACAGCAAGCACGGCAAGGACGGCAAGCACGCGAAGAGTTCCGCCACATCGTCGTCCACGTCCGGCAAGCCGCCGAAGGACTCCACGACGACCTTCCTGGAGCCGGGCGGTCCTCGCAAGGACGGCGGACAGGCGCTTCAGGTCCCTGAACGGGAGCGCCAGTCGGACAGCCGTTCCATCGCCTCCTCCAGGCGGTCGCGGACGCACTCCACATCGGACGCCGTCCCGTACGACCTGCCCACGAAGGTGACCGTCACCAGTCCCGACGGCACCGTCGTCGTGGATCCCGAGCCCTCCGTGTTCGTCACCAGTTTCGGTTCCTCCCGGGAAGGCGCCCCGGGGCTTGTCTCCGTCGGGCCGCTGTCCAAGCGGTCGATCGCCGCACTGCGGAGCCGGCTGGTGACCGCTCTGCGGATCACGCGGCCCGCCGACCTCGCCGCACTGGACGAACAGATCAACGCGGAGGCGCTGGCCGAGCACACCGCCGCGCTGCTCAGCGAGAACGGCCACCGGATGACGTTCCGTGTGGACGGCACCGAGCACACCGTCGACGCACGGCTCGCGCTGAACTACGCCGGGCGGTCCAAGCGCTTCGGAGTGAACACCCAGAAGGATCCCGAACGCCGCGTGGAGCGGCGGGCGATGGGCGCGCAGAGTTCGGCGGACACCTCGGGATCCGGCACCACGCGTACGATCCCGATCGGGTGGAGCGGCAGCTTTCCCACCGCCGCCGTGCTGCCGCTGACCGCCGTCCGGGCCTCCGTGCAGGTCGCACTCACGCACAATCAGCTCTCGAACTCGACGACGATCACCGACAGCGTCCAGGTGGTGTCTTCGCAGCGGAGCAACGAGCAGTCGGAGGCATTCGAGTACGACACCTCCTGGAGCCTCCGCTTCGAGGAGACGAACCCGCCGCCGGCGCTCGGAGCCGAACCGGGGCAGCAGGGGCAGGACATCGAACTCCGGCGCACGGACGGTGGGGAGGGCTTCGGCGACTGGCAGGACTCCGCCCCGGACGCGCCGCCGGCACACGGCACGGTCACCGTGTGGTTCCCGCAGCACATGGTGGTGGACGAGGGCAATGTGCCGGATCCGCTGGACGAGGCGAACACACCGGCCGATCCGGACGACCTGCCGCTGTGGACCATCGACTCGCTGGCCGACCCGGGACGGCTGGCCCGCAAGGTCAAACGCGACTTCCAGCGGGAACTGCGGAACATCGGCAAGGACTCGCTGAGCGAGGTCGACACCTTGCTGGCGGAGGCCGGCCAGCGGGGCAACGCGCCGCTGATGCGCGACGGCATGTACTCGCCGGTGCTGCTGGACAAGGACGGCAACGCCCTCGGCATGCTCAAGGTGACCGTAGCCGTCACACCCGGCAACCCTCTGCGCAGCAGTGTCAAGGGCAAGATCAACATGGAGAGCCATCTCGCGCACTCCCAGAAGGTGAACATCTCGTCGAAGGTGACCAGCGGCGTCGCCGTGGACGGTTCCGTCACCTTCCCGATGACCGGCCAGAAGCCGGAGCCCGGTAAATCGGCCACCGCCAGCGGCGGTCCCACCGGCCGCGGTGGTGTGCTGTTCCGCGGCGCCCGGAGCCTGGGGTCCGGAGCCGGTTCCGTGCTCCAGCACTCCGTACGGAGCAACGCCTCGCACCTGCTGACGGACGCGCGGCTCACCTACACCGTCGAATTCGTGGGTGCGCGCGGCGGCACCAGCGGCCCGCGGGTCTTCGGCGGCGGCGGGAAGCCGCACCTGGGCCGGATGCGGATTCTGCGCGCCGCCGACGCGCGAGGCACGGAGCCCACCGGTGCCTCGGTGCGCCGGCTGCCGGCCGAGCTGGCCGAGGCGCGCAGCATCGGTGTGTCGGCCAGCCCGCTGGCCGTCACCGGTACGGACGTGATGTTCGACCGCGCGGAGGACTGGCTGCGCGAGCGCGGCTTCCTGCCGCCGGTGCGGCGCGAGAGGAGCTGGATCCCGGGGATCGACGAGCCCCGCGCCCACGCCCAGTTGGTGAACCTGCGCCGTGTCCAGCAGGCCAGGTCCTCCATCGGCCGCCGGGCCGCGGCCGATTCGATCCTCGACGGCGGCTACGCCCTCTGGCTCGACGACCCGTCCATGATCGGTGGCCAGCGGATCCAGTTGCGGCTCTCCGGCCGCCGGGACCCGGCACGCGAGCCGCGGCACACCAGGAGCCTCCCGGCGATCCAGCTCATCAACTCGGTGGGCCTGGCCGTGCCGGGCGCCGAGCAGCAGTCGCACACCTGGGGCTGGTCCCTGGGCTTCGGTGGTTCCGGCAGTGGGCTCATCGACAAGGCCAAGGGCTGGCTCGGCGGTGGCGCCGACTGGCTGTTCGACTGGAACCGGACCCGCACCAGCACGACCGAAGACGGCATCAGCCACGACCAGTTGACCCTGAGCAGCGGCGGCCAGGCCGCCGAGGTCTTCGAGGTGCCGCTGCTCCTCGACCTGGATGTGTACGGCAGCGACCCGCTGGTCCCGCTGGACCGGTTCGCCCGCGAACGGCCGCATCCGGACGCGCCAGCGTCCGACGAGGAGAACCCGGCGTCCGGTCCCGCGCCCGGCCCCGCCGACAGCCCGGGTGTCCCGGGAGTACTGCGGATCGCCGTCCCCGAACACCGCACACTCCACGCCCGCATGGCGGTGAGACCCGTACCGGATCCCGTCGTACGCCAGGCGACCGCCGAGGACCACCTCAGGATGCGGCTCACCGCCGACGGCGTACCACGCCCGGACGCCTTCCGGGTCCCGGGCGATGCGGTGATCGACCTCTTCGCCGGCTCCGGCGCGCTGATCGGTGTGTGGGACCGGATCATCGCCGGTCTGCCCAACCGGATACCCGATCCGAGGAACACCGGCTTCGGCCGGGCGGAGGGCGGGGTCACCGGACTGGCGGCGGCCGTCCTGCGCGGCACCACCACGCTGGTGATCGGCCCGGCCCCCGGCGACCAGGGATCACTGGCCTCCGAGACACTGCGGGTGGGTCACTCGCCGGGCCAGTTGCTCGCGCACGGCCATCAGATCCTCGGCGGCAGCTATGTGCTGGAGGGCATGACGCTGCCCGGCATGGGCCTCGACCACGACTTCTCGGTGGAGCTGACGGCGTACGCTCGCCGCCCCGCTCTGGCGGTCGACCTGAACCAGGAGTCCTCGTCCGGCGCGAACACGCCCACCGCCGGGCCCGTCGAACTCAACCAGTACCAGGAGTCCGCCACCACCTCGCTCAGCGCGAACGCGCGTGAGACACGGATCGTCTCCGGCCAGAGGATCGTGGGCTCCTTCAGCGGACGCGCGAACGATCCCGCCTCCCACCCGGACTCCTTCACCGTCGCGCCCAGCCTCGCGCAGAGCTTCCAGGGGCACACCGAGGAGGCCGACGGAATCCGGTCCAGCACCAACCAGAGCCGTGTCGCCACCGAGAGCAACCGTCAGTACCGGCTGATCGCCGATGTCACGGTACTGATGACGATCCGGCACGGGCGGCGCAATGTGCTGGTGAACCTCGTCGGCCTCGGTCCCGGAGAGACCGTGATGCTGGCCGTCGACCTCCCACAGGCCCTGCAGATGCTGGCCACCGCACGCCAGATCCGCGCCAACGCACCCTGGTTCGAGGGCATGGACGGTCTGGAGACGATTCTCGGGGAATCCGACCCGGCGCTCGACGGCCCCCGTCCCGCGCTGCCCGAACGGTTCGTGCGCAGCAAGCGGATCGGTGTGGGCACGGTCCTCGACCTCATCCCCATCACTCCTCCGGCCACGCCCACCACCGCCGCGGCCGGCACTGCCACGCCCACCACCGCCGCGGCCGGCACCACCACCGTCGCCAACACCCCTGCCGCCGCCGACTCCCGCAACCCGCTCTACGACAGCCTGGTCCGCCAGGTGGAGCGGGAGGCTCCCGGCGTGCTCACTCCCGGCAACGCCTCCTATCTGCCGGGCCTGCACTCCCGTATCGCCTACCTCACCTCCATCGGCGCACTCCGGTCGCTGCCCGCCCGGGGTCCCGGCGATCCCAGGACACTCCATTTCGTCCATGTCGCGGACGGCGGCGCCCGGCTGGTGGAGATCGCCCTGTCCGCTCGTCCCCGCGCCGCCGCCCAGGACCTGCGCACCCTGCGCGGACGCAAGACCACTCCCGGGACCGGGCTGGAGAACGCCACCGTGCACGGGCCCAAGAGCATCACACGTAACGACACCACCTCTCGCACCCAGTCCACCACGTTGACCCTGCTCACCCGCAAGCCGGACGCCGCCGACGCCATGACCGGTGACCGCACCGGCCCCGCCATGGGAGCGGGCCGCAAACAGAGCCGGGGCATCACCAGGACGAGCGCCTGGGACGACCGCTTCTGGCTGCGCACCGACCATGTGGCGGACTTCGACGTCGACTACGTCGTCACCAGCGCACTGCGTTCGGCGCCGCTCGCCGAGTGGCCGCTCAACCTCCCCGGCGGTGTGATCGCGAGCGGCCTCGCCTCCTGGCGGGAGAGCGCGGACCTCGCCACCTGGTGGGCCGGCGCCGACTGGCCGTCCTGGCTGGCGAAGACCTTCTACGGCCGGGCGCCGGTACCGGTGGACACGCCGTACCGGGCCACGCTGCGCTTCGTCGCGGGCGAGTCCCCGGCGGGCCCCGACGCGCTGCCGGGAACCGACGACGACCCGCTCACCGACCCGGCCGCGCTGACCGGGCCCATCGAGTTCACCCTGCACACCACCGACCCGGCCCGCGACGCCGTCGCCTCCGGTCCGTACGGCGGTCCGCGGCTCGTGCTCACCGAGGCGCTGGTGGCGCACGAGTTTCCCGGTTACGAGTCGCTGCACCGGGCCCTCGGGGAGCTGGGCCTGACGTCGGAACAGTCCCGCGTCGCCACCGAGGAGAACGCGGCGGTCCAGCTCGGCGAGTACATCCACTACGGCCGGAGCGTCACTTCCGCCCAGCCGGCCTCCCGTACGGACCGCGAGGCGGTCAGGATCACCCGCCTGTACAACCCGCGCCCGGTCACCAGCAGCGGCGACGTCACCATGGACCGGGTCAGGCACGGCGGCGTCAGTGTCTCCTCCTCGACCTCCACCGCCCAGTTGCCCACGCTCTCCGTCACCGTGGGCCTGCCCGCACCCGGCGACCGCGGCCAGCGGCTGGGCCTCGGCATCCCGCTGAGCGCCGCCCGACCCGTCGGCTCCGCCCAGTCGGCCGCGATCAGCAGCACCGTCCGCGAATGGCTGAAGATCGGCATCACCAGCGTGCCCGCCGGTGAGCGCGGGGTGCGGAGCTATGTCGCCGAGGTCGACGTCGTGATCGAGCTGGGCCGGGGCACGAGGCGCCGGTACGTGGCGGGCCGTACCACGGCGCGGCTCACGGAGCGGGACCTGCTGGGCCACGGTGTGACTCCGCCGCGCACCGACCCGGGGATCTACGACCTCCGCTCCATGCTGCGTGAACAGGCCGATCCCGCCGACCGGGACTGGACCACCCATCCGCTCGCGGACCTGCCCGGTGTCATCGCCGCCGGACTGCATCCCGACGACACCCGCGCGCAGCTCTGGCTGGCGATCGGCCCTGGAGACCGTACCGACCCGGACGGCCTGCCCGAGGTCGCCCGCGCGCTCTACACGGCGGCCAGGGCCGCACAGCTCTCCCACCGGTCGGTGGAGTTGATGCTGCGTACCGAACAGGGGCACCAGCGCTGGCTGTTCGACGCCGACGGCGAGCTGAGCGGCCCGGATCCCGACACCCGGCGGCTGTGGACCACGTTCGCCACCGCGCTCAACCGGCATGCGGTGGCGGCGCTGCGGCAGTCCTCGCTCAAGCAGGACGAGGACGGCCGGCTGACCGTCCGCCATGACGAGGCCACCGCCCACCACGACGGTCTGACCGAAGAGCTGAGAAAGGACACCGTCGCGCTGACAGCGGCGGAACAGCTTTTCCTCCGGCGCGCGGCGGAGGAGGAACTGGCCGTCGCCGAGGCGAACCGGGCCGAGGCCGAGCGCCAGCGGGACACCGCGCACCTCCGCTTCGGCCATTGGCAGAAGGAACACGCGAAGGCCGCCGGCATTCAGCGGGCGGCCGACGAGCGCTACACCGAGGCCCAGCGGCAGCGCGACGGGGCCCGGGCCGACGTGCGGGCGGCCAGGGCACGTCTGGCCGCGGCGGCCGACGCCGCGACAGTGGCCGCCGCGCAGAGTGCGGAGCGGACGGGACGTACCGCGGAGCTACGGGCGGATCAGGCCATGAAGAAGGCCCTGGAGCCGTTGACGAAGGCCAACGAGGCTCTTGAGGAGGCGGACCGCGAACTCGAAGCCGCCCGGCTGCACCGGGCCGGCGCGGACATCGCTCTGACCAAGACCGAGGCAGCCAGGACCGCGGCGGACCAGGCGCTGACACCGATCGTGCCGGACGCCGACGAGCGGGCGCGCGCCGCCGCCGTCGGTCCGGCGCGGGCCGGAAGGCTGCTGGCCCAGGCCACGGCTGCGCGGAAGGACGCGCGCGAAAGCGTGGACACCACGCGCACCCGTCTCGGCAACGCCGTGACCGCCGTCAGGGAGGCTCAGGACGCTCTGGACGGTGTCCGGACCCAGCAGCGGGAGCAGGCCGACGTGCAGCGGCTGGCCGCCCTGAGCTTCGGCCGGGCCGGGACCCTGCTGTACGCGCGAGGCCGGGGGAGCGCCGACCACGATGTGGAGGTACCGGTCAGCTCGCTGACCGCTCGGACCGGTCTGGGCGCGGACGGCCGGGAGAGCGGGGTACGCAGGCGGCGGACGAAGGACGGGACCGGCGGCTCCGGAGCGGTCAAGTCCGACTCGCGGCGGTCCGCTTCGGCGAAGACCAGCGGCCACAAGGACAGCCAGAAGAAGGACAGCCAGAAGAAGGACAGCAAGAGCAAGGACACGTCGGCGGGCAAGGACAAGGGCAAGTACAAGGAGTCCTCGTCCCGGCGCTCGGGCCGGATTCTGAGCCCTGACGACCCTGCTGTGGTGGGCGAGTTGAGCGACCAGCAGCGGACGGCGCTGCGCGACGAGGACCTGTATGTCCAGGAGGTGCCGCTGGACGGCGACTGTCTGCTGCGCTCACTGCTGGAGACCGCGCCGGATGTCTTCCGCGCCGCCGACGGCGGGCTGCCCGGCCCGGCGGCCGTCCGGAACCGTCTCGCCGCCGCCTTCCGCGCCGAGATCGGGCGGCCCGTGCACCTCCAGCCCCTGATCACCGCCCTCGACCACCAGTTGCTGGCCGGTGTGGCGGAGGACCGCGTCCGCTCGGCGATGCGGGAGCTGCCCGGGCTGCCGGAGGACGCCGCCGACCTGGCGGCGGAACGGCGGAGCAGGATCGACGCGGAGCTGACCACGATGCTGGCTCACGGCCTGGACGAGCGGGAACTCACGGAGATCGCGGACAGCATCGCCACTCCCGGCAACTACGACAACGCCGGCGGCGACATCACTCTGCCTCTGGCCACCCTTGTCTACGGCTTCTCGGCGCTGGTGATCAACCACACCGGGGCCTATCCGGTGGGGCAGGGCGTCGGCCCGCTGGTGCCACTGGTCCGGCAGGACCGGTACATCAGCAGGTCCGACCACTGGATGGCGACCGTCCCCGCTCCGGACCCTACGACCGGCACCGAGCTCGACGACGGCGACACCATCGACCCGTTGGTCCTGGAGGAGACGCGCGGCGAACACCTCCTTCAGCAACTGAGCGCCGAGCTGGCCGTGCTGGGCCCTCGGGGGCCCGTCTCCGCCGCCATGGACACCGAGGCCGTACGGAATCTGCTGGCGGGCACTCCGGCCGAGCGGCTGCCCGACCTGCCGCAGGCGGCCCTGATCGCGCCGGACGAGATATTCGGCGAGGACGAACTTCAGCGGGCCGGGATCACGCTGACGCTGGACCAGCGGACCCAGGCCGTGCTCCAGTCGGGCCGCCTCGCGGCCCGCGATCTCGCGCTGAGCGGACACGACGCGTTCCGGCTGCTGCTGCTGACCCGGCCGGCCGCGGCCGGTGAGACCTATATACGGATCCTGGCCGAGGTGGCGGCCCGGCGGCTGGGCCTGACCATCGTGCTGACCGACCCGGCCGGTGGCCGGATCCGGTTCGGCCCCGCAGGCCCCGGCATCCCGTGGATCACGCTGGAACTCGGGTGAGCGAGATCACCGGGACAGCCGTTAGCTAGTGGGCGTGTCGGCCGGCGAGGGCGCGGGCGGTGCGGGCGGCTTGCTCCTCGACGGACAAGCTGGTGTTCCAGCGGCCGGGCAGCATGTCCTGCTGCTGGAACAGGGCCAGTCCGTGGGCTGCCGCGGCGACCTGGACGAGCAGCTCGAACGCCTCGTCCGGGCCGGGGGCGATCTGACCGGTGACGGGCATCAGGTCGTCGTGCAGCGCGCTTCCCGCCTGGGCCAGTTCGGGGTGCCGGGTCTTGTCGAGGCCGGCCAGGAAGGTGATGCCGAAGAGGGCGCGCTCTTCGGCGGCGAACCGTACATAGGCGACGGCGAAGGCCGCCAGTTGCTCGGCGGGGTCCGTGTGCGCGGCCAGCGCGATGCGATAGCGGCGCCGCTGCTCCTGGTAGCCCTTCAGGGCCAGCGAGGCCAGCAGGGCCTCCCGGTCGGCGAAGTGCTTGTAGGGCGCGGACACGCTCACTCCGGCTCTCCGGCATGCCTCGGCGAGGGTGAATCCGTGCGGACCTCGCTCGCCAACGAGGGCGAGGGCGGCTTCCTCCAGCGCGTTGCGCAGGTCTCCGTGGTGGGTGCCGGTGGAGCGCCGTTTGACTGCCATGCCCTTGAGGTTAACACTATTCACCAGAGGTGAATAGCATTCACCATGCATCACAGGGGAGCGGCGAGCCGCTCCCGCTGCCCCGTCGCGGGCCGCCGAGCCCCCGTAAGACACCTGGAGGAACCGATGACCCGATCGAAGCCCACGCGCTGGACAGCCCGTGACATCCCCGACCAGCACGGCCGCACCGCCGTGATCACGGGTGCCAACACCGGCATCGGCTTCGAGACGGCCAAGGCCCTCGCCCTGCGCGGGGCGGCAGTGGTCCTGGCGGTACGGGACGCCGACAAGGGCAAACGCGCGGCGGAGGCAATCGCCCTCGGCGCGCCGACGGCGCGGGTAGGCGTACAGCGGATCGACCTGAGTTCGCTCGCCTCGGTCCGTGCCGCGGCCGGGGAACTACGGGACACCTGCGCCCAGATCGACATGCTGATCAACAACGCGGGCGTGATGTACACCCCGCACCGGACGACCTCGGACGGCTACGAGCTCCAGTTCGGAACCAACCACCTGGGTCACTTCGCCCTGACCGGGCTGCTGCTGGACCTGCTGCCGGCCTCGCCCGCCTCCCGCGTCATAACCGTCAGCAGCGCCGGCCACCGCATGGGCGGCCCGATCGATCTCGACGACCTCGACTGGCAGAGGCGCCCCTACGACCGAACCGCCGCGTACGGGCACTCCAAGCTGGCCAACCTGATGTTCACCTACGAACTCCAGCGCAGGCTGCCCGCCGGCGGGCCCCTGGCCGTCGCCGCCCATCCCGGCGGCGCCGACACCACCGGCTCCCGGAGCGCGATGTCCCACTCCTCCGCTCTTACCCGCACGGCCTTCGCGGCGATCCGGCCGCTGCTCCTGCAGTCTCCCGAGATGGGAGCACTGCCCGTGCTCCGCGCCGCGACCGACCCGGACGTACGGGGAGGTGAGTACTACGGCCCGCGCGGATTCCAGCAGAGCAAGGGTCACCCCAAGGCGGTCCGCTCCAGCCCGCAGTCGTACGACACCGCCCTCCAACGCCGCCTGTGGACACTCTCCGAGGACATCACCGGCGTCACGTTTCACGCGTAGGGCCGAGCCACGCTGTCACAGATGGCTTCGTGCCGCTTCCGTGCGGCCAGTTTCAGCGCTGACTCCAACGAAGGGATGCCTGACGACCCCGAGGTACCTGTTACCGATGCCTGTGTGAAGGGGCCTTTCCACGGGCCCAGACCTGGTGTGCGCGGCCGTGTCCGGCGGCATCATCCGGCTCCGAGCTCATTCGGTCACGGCCCATCGCAGTTGATGTTTCCGGCGGCCATGGTTCCAACCGCCGGAGCGGCATAGTCACGATTGACCGCCAAGTTGTAAGGAAAACGGGCCAACAGTGGATCTGGCCGCGATGGTGCCTGACCTGCCGTCACGAGCCGTGATCGCCGTGGCCACGGTGTCCGGAAGCCGGATCGCGCCTGTGTACCGTGCGGCCCGGACTGCCCTCAGCCGTCAAGACCGGGCGTGCGGTCGGTGAAGCTTCGTGTCCGAGGCGGGGCCGACAGCCGGCCCGCCTCGGACGGCCCGTCAACGGCGCGGCCGACGCCACGGAACGGACATCGAAACGCTCACCCGGCCCGCCGGGAGACGCGGTCGCTCCCTCAGCAGCACCTCCACGGAGCTGCCCCGAACCACACAGGTTGGTGACAGAATTGGCCAAGCGCCAAATACCCAGGCCCGCCGAGATATTCGAGCTGGCGAAGTTCAAAAGGCCTGATCTGAACGCCCGCAGACGTCGGCTGAACGCGGCACTGACCATCCACGATCTGCGGGCGATCGCCAAGCGACGTACTCCGCGGGCCGTGTTCGACTACACGGACGGCGCAGCCGAAGGCGAACTGTCCCTCGCCCGGGCCCGTCAGGCGTTCGAAGACGTGGAGTTCCATCCCTCGATTCTCCGAAGCGTTCCGGAAGTGGACACGAGCACCACGATTTTCGGCGGGCCCTCCGCACTGCCCTTCGGTATCGCGCCCACCGGCTTCACTCGGCTCATGCACACCGACGGCGAGACCGCCGGCGCCGGTGCGGCCGGAGCGGCCGGTATTCCCTTCACGCTCTCCACGCTGGGTACTACGTCCATCGAGGACGTGAAGGCGGCCAATCCTCACGGGCGTAACTGGTTCCAGCTCTACGTCATGCGCGACCGGGAGGTGTCCTACGCTCTGACTCGCCGGGCCGCGGCCGCCGGCTTCGACACGCTCTTCTTCACCGTCGACACTCCCGTCGCAGGCGCCCGTCTGCGCGACAAGCGCAACGGATTTTCCATTCCGCCGCAGCTTACGCCCGCCACCGTCGTCAACGCCCTGCCGAGGCCCTGGTGGTGGTGGGACTTTCTCACCACGCCCACGCTTGAATTCGCGTCGCTGACTTCCACCGGAGGGACCGTGGGAGAACTGCTGGATTCGGCGATGGATCCCACCATCAGCTTCGAAGACCTCACGACCATTCGTGGAATGTGGCCCGGACGGCTTGTCGTCAAGGGCGTCCAGACCGTCGAGGACTCCAAAAAGCTCGCCGACCTCGGTGTGGACGGAATCGTGCTGTCCAACCACGGCGGACGACAACTTGACCGTGCTCCCGTGCCGTTCCGCCTGCTGCCCGAAGTGGTCAAGGAAGTCGGCGCGGACATGGAGATCGCCATCGATACCGGCATCATGAACGGTGCCGACATCGTCGCCGCGACAGCCCTGGGCGCCCGTTTCACTCTCGTCGGACGCGCCTACCTCTACGGCCTCATGGCGGGCGGACGCGAAGGCGTCGACCGAGCCGTCGACATCCTCACCGACCAGGTCGTGAGAACGATGAAGCTGCTCCAGGTCCCATGTCTGGAAGAGCTGACGCCCCAGCACGTGACACAACTCGTGTAAGGAGCGGAAGCGCCAACCGCGGTGGCATACCGCTGTTGCGGCAATGACCACGGGCCTGCGATGACGGCCGTGCCGAGGTGGCCCCCGCGGCGTGCACACTCCGCGGCACCAGACGACGGATGAGCTCTCACCGACGGCGTGACCCCTGTGTCCACCTCCGGAGGTCACCTCATGTGACGCCGGTCGCTGTAGCCGTACCTGCGCGGCTCAGGGCCGCGTGCGGGCGGGCAGTCGCTGTCCCGGCCCGCGCCCGGTCCGCGAGTTCATTCGGCGTCTGTTCGCCGAGTCGGAGGCCGTCCGGGACGACCGGACGGCCTCCGATCCAGCCGGCCCGCGATGCGCGCCGCGACTCCAGTCATGGCGCGCCACGTCACAGGCATTTCCTGAGCGGCAAGCGGCGGAAAGCAGTGGCAAGCGGCGGAAAGCAGCGGCCGCTGTGGTCGATATGCGTCTCGGTCATGCCCGTCCTTCGATTTCGAAGGTTAGCCAATCCTAACAATTATCGGCCCTTGTATGGAAAACCAGCCATCCTCTCTGTCGGGTGTGCCGTCCGGCCATATCACTCCTTCGAGCTCCTCATGATGGTCTTCACGGACGGACTCGCCGAGGAATTCATCCTCGTCCAGGAAGCGATCCGGATCGATTCGGAATGTGCCGGCACGGAATTCATGTCGCGGTGGCACCGAATTTCAGCACCCGATGGAGGAGACGTTTCAGATGTACCAGACTCAGGAGGCCGGACCGGACGCGCCGGTCTCCGTAGCGACAGCGATGTCCCGCACTCAGGAAGCAATCGGACTGATCGTCATCCTCATGGCGAGCTTTCTCCTCGCGGTCGACTTCTCCATCCTGACCGTCGCGCTGCCGACGATCGGGAACGATTTGGGCTTCACCGTGGGAGGCCTCCAATGGGTCATCACGGCCTTCGCTCTGTGTGCGGCCGGGTTCACGCTGTTCTTTTCGCGGCTCGCCGACCGGCTGGGGCGGCGACGCCTGTTCCTCGCGGGTATGTGCCTTCTCGGCGCGGGCTCGCTCCTCGGCGGACTCGCCGCGAATCCGGCGATGCTCATCGGCGCGCGAGTACTCCAGGGTGTCGCCACCGCGATCTCGGTTCCCACCGCCTTGGCCCTCATCACGACGACGTTCCCGGAGGGCAGCAGGCGCGAACGCGCCATCGGCCTCAACGCGACGCTGATGGCGACGGGATTCACGGTGGGAGCGCTCCTGAGCGGAGTGATCACCGAGTCCCTGGGCTGGCGCTGGACCTTCCTGGTGAACCTCCCGGTCGTGCTGGCCACCGTCGTCGTGACACCTCTGGTCATCAGGGCCACGCACGAGAGGTCCACGGCCCAACTGGACCTCTGGGGCTCCATCACGCTGTCGGGCGGGCTCTTCGCCGTCGTCTACGGGACATCGACGCTGACCGCCGCCGGATGGACCGACATCCGGAGTGGCCCGGTCATCGTCGCCGGCCTTCTGATTCTCCTGGCTTTCGTCCGGATCGAGCGCCGGGCGAAGAATCCGCTGATACCGGTCACGCTGTTGACCAGGCGTCATATCGTGGTCGCGAACGGCACCGGCTTCCTGGCATTCGTCACCGAGACATCATTCGTATTCCTGCTCACCTTGTACTTGCAGGACGCGCGCGGTTTCGATTCGCTGCGGACCGGCCTCTGCTTCGGCCTGCTCGGGGTCGGGACAATCGTCGGCGGTGCGGTGGGTCGCCACACCGTCGGACGCCTCGGAAATCGGGCCACTGTCGCGCTGGGGTTCACGGTGCAGGCCCTCGCGACTCTGCTCGTGGGCATGTTCGGCGCCGTCATGCCGATCTCGATGCTGCTCCTCCTGCTGCTGGTGCAGGGCGCCGCGAGCCTTGTGGCCACCGTCGGATTCGTAGTCGCTGCGACGAGCGGCCTGTGGAATGCCGAACAGGGCGCCGCGAGCGGTCTGGCCACCACCAGCCAGCAAATGGGAATCGCCGTGGGCACGCCGCTGCTGGCCGCCGTCTTCACGCTCGTTCTCTCGCATTCCGGCTCGCCGCACGATGCCGCGATGAGTGACGCGCTTTCGATCGCGATCGTCATCAACGCGTGCCTGTGCGTGGGCGGCGTCATCCTGAGCGGATTCCTGGATCGGTCTCGACCAAGGGCTGTCGCGTGATCCCTGGTGGATCAGCGCGCGGCGTGACGACGGCGTCGCTCGGGACCGCCGCCAAGGAACGCGGCTCATCGCCGATCGCCTGCCGTCCGCCGCGCCCGCGAGCCACCGGCGGCCACGCCGAGCCGCGGCCGGCCTCCGCCGCGCGCGTCATCTTTCGTCGCGACCGACTCCTTACGGGATCGCTGGACAGCGTCCTATAGTGACCGCCGACTCGCGATAATCGATAGGCGATGGGAGCAGGATGGACTGGAAACGTCGCGCGCTTGCGTTCAGCACTGCAGCGACAGCGATAGCCGCGTTGACGATCGCCCTTCCGGCGTCGGCCCAGGCGGCGGGCACCACCCTCTACGTCAGCACGACCGGTTCGGACGCGAACTCCGGCACCGCGCGATCCCCGTACCGCACCGTGCAGAAGTGCGCGGCGACCGCCGTCGCCGGCGACACCTGTGTGATCGCTTCCGGCACCTACCGGGAGACTGTCACTCCGGCCCACGACGGGAATGCCTCCGCACGGATCACGTTTCGCCGCGCGGCCGGAGCGGATGTGATCATCGACGGCAGCGACCGGGTCACCGACTGGTCGGTGGTGACCGCCTCGGATCTCTCGAAACTCCAGGCGGCCGATCCTTCCCTGTCCGGGTCGGACTTCTCGGCAGCCGCGTCCGAGGGAAAGATCTTTCAGACCGGCGTCACCCTGAACCCCGCGCTCCCGGGCAATCAGGTGTTCGTCGACGGCGGCATGCTCGGCGAGGCCCAGTGGCCCTATCCGGGCACCGACCCGAGCCGTCCGAACCACAACTACGCCGACTCGGGCACGACCGACACGCTGTACGACTCCGCTCTGACCCAGCCCGCCGGGTACTGGAAAGGAGCGACCCTGACCTCACACAATTGGTTCGTCAGCGAGACCGGGACCGTCACCAGCTCCGGCGTGGGCTCCGTGACCGCGGCCGGACTGCCGGCGTGTGTCGGGCTCAGCCCCAACCAGCAGAACCTCTACTCCCTGACCGGAAAGCTCCAGGCCTTCAGCCACTCCGGCCAGTGGTTCTACGACCAGGCCACTCACAAGCTCTACATGTGGATGGCCGACAACGGTGACCCGAGCGCGCACACGGTCGAGGCGAAGCAGCGCGAAGTCGCCATCGATCTGTCGGGACGCTCGTACATCTCGGTCGTCGGCATCGACATCCGCGCGGCGACAGCACAGACCTCGGCGACGTCGACCCACAACGTGCTGGACGACATGACCGCCAACTACGTCTCCCACTACATCGACCTGAAGGTCGACCCCGGCAAAGTCACCCCGGCGGACGCCTGCGACGTGCTGACGGCCGGCGAGACCACCAGCGGCATCCTCCTGCGCGGCTCGGCGAACACCCTGCGCAACAGCAGGATCCACTACAGCGCCGGCAACGGGGTGCTGCTCTCCGGCTCCGGCAACGTGGTGTCCAACAACCTCATCACCCATGTCGACTACCGAGGCAGCTACGCCGCCGGGATCAATGTGCTCGGCAGCAACCAGACGATCACGCACAACACGGTGACCAACAGCGGCCGCAGCGACATCAACATCGACAACAAGGTCGCCGGGACCACGTCGTCCGGCCATGACATCAGCTACAACGACCTCTCCGACTACGGCAACCTGGTCGTCGACGTCGGCGCGATCTATGTCTGCTGCCAGGTCGACCTCGCGGGCACGAAGATCCACCACAACAACCTGCACGACGCGGCGCTGTTCGCGGCGAGCGCTCCCGCGCCCGGCGTGTACCTGGACCTGTCCACCTACAACGGGACCGTGTACGACAACGTCGCCTGGAACCGGACCACATACGGAGTCGTGCTGATCAATCCCAACGGTGGCAGCACCTCGGGCAACAGGATCTACAACAACACCAGCGGCACGGATCCCAAGTCCGTCAGCCTCTTCGGCGGCACGTACTCGGACACCGAAGTGGCCAACAACATCGGTGACGCGGACACCATGGCCGGGGTGACCTCCTCCAACAACCTTCCGCACACCTCCGACCCACAGTTCACGAACCCAGGCGCACACGACTTCACACTCAAGCCGACATCGCCGGCCCGCGGCTGGGCGGTGGTGCGTCCGCCGGCCACCGACGGATACACCGACGCCGCGCCCAGCGCCGGCGCCTACCAGTACAGGGCTCCCCTCTGGAAGGCCGGGGTGGCGACGGAGACGACGAAGGTCCAGGCGGAGTCGTATGCCGAGGGCGCCGGTGTCTCCACCCACGCCGCCGGTACCGGCACCGTGCTGGGCAGCTTCGACGGCGGTGACTGGACCAGGTACGACGACGTGGACTTCGGCAGCGGCCGAGACCTGCTCGCCGCCGACCTCGGCAGCGAACCGCCCTACTCGGGCGGCCGGTTCGAGATCCGGGTCGACTCCTCGACCGGCCCCGTCATCGGCGCCGTGACCGTGGAGAACACCGGAGCGTGGGACACCTATCTGAGCCAGACGGTTCCGATCACACCGACCAGCGGTGTGCACGACGTCTATCTGAAGGCTCTCGGAACCGGTCCCGGTGTCGCGAACATCGACCACTTCTCCGTGTTCAGGATGGTTCCGCGGTAGAAGACGCGCGCGGCGTCCGGGACGACGGCGCCCGCCGGCCACGGAGGGCGGCCCCGGTACCGGACGCGGTCCGCACCGATCACATGGACTGGCCGGTCCTCGCCGTACGGTGAGGACCGGGCACCCTTCGTCAAGCCCGGGGGTCCTCCTTGGTCAGCCTCCGCCGTCGGCCGGTGAGCGGCTGTGTCCAAGCCGGGCATCAGCCGTACGCAGGTCTGCTGCCGGGTCAGGCGGACGGCAGGGCGCCGAGCAGGATGCCCGCGGTCAGGACGACATAGGCCGTGAGCGTGACCGTGCCGGTGGCGAGCACGGTCGCGCCCTTGGGCTGGCGTACGACCTGGTAGGTGATGAGGCCCGGCACGATGAAGCCGAGTGTCTGGTTCGCGTACATCAGCGGGAATTCGAGAGACAGCACGATCAGCAAAGCGCCCTGGAGGAGGACACCGATCATGACGACCGCGGAGAACAGACGCTTTCCGTAGAGGATCACGAAGCGCTGGACGAGCAGCGTGGTCACATACGTCAGTACGGTCACGCCGACGGCCATGGCGGCGCGCTGGAGGTCCTCGACGAGCGTCAGTGCCAGCCAGCCCGGCGTGATCATGCCACCCGGGGAGAGATTGGTCGTGAGGTAGCAGACCAGGGAGAACATCAGGCCCAGACCGATGCTGACGGCCGCGATCTCGGGAGGGAGGACCCCGGGCATCAACGAGGTTCTCCTGGGTTCCGTGGCGCCGTGGAGTCCCAAGGGCCCGTGGGATGCGAAGAGTTCGAGTGGTCCGGCGAGTGCGGAAGCCGCGGATACTTGGCGTGGTGCGGCCGCTGTCGGCGGGACGAGGGATGCTCCGCCGGATCGGTGGTGTCACCGGAGCCGGCACGCGGACGCGGCCGTGGATCCGGCGCGGACACGGAGCCACCGGAACCGGCATCCGGCACCTCCCGGTCCTCCGGGTCCGCCGTCTCGTCCGGCGCCAGCTTCGCCAGACGCTCCAGCAGCAATTCGCCCTGACCATGGATATTGCCGATCGCCACCAGCGAGGAGTCCGGTCCGAGCATGCCGAGCAGCTCCCGTGTGAACTCCGCCGGATCGCGCTTGTCGCCGCCCAGATCCACCGCCCGCGACCGCCACTCGGCCGGAATCGCGTCGATCGCGCTCTTCGCCGGGTGGCCGATCACAAAGACCTTCTCCGGCTGGAGTTCGGGGATGATCTCGCCCATCTGGCCATTGCGCTCGATCCGGTCGGGACGGCAGTTGATGACCACCTGGAGCGGACGGTTGACCGCGCCGAGATCGAGGAGCTGGTTGATGTTCATCAGCGTCGACTCGGGGTCGTTCGCGGCGAACGCGTTCGCGAACCGCAGCCGCTTGCCGTCGTGCGTGAGATAGCGCCGCACGGAGAGGACACCCGGGTCCGGCGGTGCGTCGTACATGCCCTGGAGCGCCGTCCCGCGCTCCACGCCCAGCAGCTCGGCCACCTTCAGCGCGATGGCCACGTTCTCCTTGAACGTGAACCAGCCGAAGCCGCGCAGCTCCTCGTCGGAGACCGTCTCCGGGTCCGCGTAGATCAGTTGGCAGTTCCGGGCGTCGGCCTCCTCCTGGAGGATCGCGAACCGGTCCTTCTCCGCCGTGACACAGATACCGTCCTCCGGCATGGAGCGGGACAGTGAACGCGCCACATCGTCGAGAGTCGGACCCATCTCGGCGAGATGGTCCTCCCGTACGTTGCACAGCACCCCGATCGTGGACCGGATCAGCTTCGACTGGTTGATCTCCTGGAGCGCCGGTGTGACGGCCATGCACTCGACCACCAGCGCGTCGGGGCTGTACGCGGCAGCCCGCCGCACGATGCCGATCTCCTCCGCCACATTGGCGACGCCGAACTTGCGGTGGATTGGCTCCTCGGTCGCGTCCGGGTGGATGAACCGGGCCGCCGTACCGGTGGTCTTGGCGACCGTGATCAGCTTGCCGCCGCGCAGCGCGCCCGCGCACAGCCGGGTGATGGAGGACTTGCCGCGGATCCCGTTGACCAGCACGCGGGTGGGGATGCGGTTCAGGTTGGCGAAGTGCCGTGCCTGTTCGACGACGCCCGCGACCAGCAGGATCGTGCTGCACGCGAGCAGCACGTAATAGAGGAAGAGCACGTGCGGTCAGATCCTTTCGGCGGGGACTGACGGCGCGCCTGCGCCGCTCCTGGAGCTGCCGGCGCGGCGGTTGTGGTGCGTTCGAGGACGGTGGTCATGTCCGCGGGCTCCGTCTGGTCGCCGATGTGGGTGGCGACGGACAGCAGGTCGGCATAGCCCTCATTGAGGGCGCGGCGCACCCGGTCGGTGACGGTGTCGGTACGGTCGCGCTGGTCGCTCACCGGCTGTTGCGGTACGACGAGGACGTCCCCGGCGCGGTTGAAGCAGCGGCATCATCGGGGCGGGACCGGACGAGCAGGACGATACCGCCGCCGGCCGCGCGGCCCGGGCGCCGACACGCCACCAGTGCCGATGACGAACAGGGCGGCGCACGACCGATGTCCTGGGCGGCCAGGATCCGCTGTTCGAGGGCGTTGAGGTGCTCGCGGCGTGGACCCCGGGTGGTCTGCGGCGCTTGCGGCGTAACGGCCGAGGTGTTCCCGTCCGTCGCGCGGCCCAGCGTGCGGTCGAAGACGTTCAGGAGGAGGTAGAGCACGCCTGCGCCGAGCATGATCCAGGCGAGGTGGTGCATGCCGCCGGTGTCCGCGCGCTGCCCGAAGGAAGCGGCCGTCGTGGAGGAGGCGACCATCGAGCCGACGTAGGCGAAGGTGCGCAGCAGGCCGGCAGAGGAGGCGGTGCGCTCGGGATCGGCCTGGAAGTAGACGGAGTTCTGCAGGGCCAGGTTGTTCAGACCCTGCGGGACGCCGAAGATCAGGGCGACGAGAATCAGCATCCACACGGCGCTGTCCCCGGTGAGCGTCAGCATCACCACACAGGCGACCACCTGCCCGAGCGCGCCGACGAGCAGCTTGCCGCGCACGCCCTCGCGCCGCCCGGAGACGATCGAGATGCCGATGGCCACCAGGAACATGGGGATCTGCACCAGTCCGGCGTGGAAGGGCGAGAGCCCGACGCCCTCTTCCGTCCACTGGGTGAAACCGTAGAGAAAGGAGTAGGCGACGACGTAGGCGACCAGCGCGCGACCGTAGGTGACCAGCAGTGGCGTGTTGCCGCCCAGCACCCGCAGGTCGATGAACGGGGCGGACGCCCGTAGCTCCCGCACCGCGAACGCGGTGCTCGCGGCGGCGGCGATCACCAGCAGATACCAGTCGCGCAGGTGCAGGTTCATCAGGAACAGCAGCAGCGAGATCAGCGTCACGGCGAAGAGCGCCATGCCGGGCAGGTCGAGCTGGGCGGCGAGGCGTCCGCGCTGCGGAGACTCTTCTGTACCGGTCTTCTCTGTACCGGACTCCTTTGCAGCGGCCTCCTTGGGCAGCCGGAGCAGTCCCAGCAGCACGGCCGCGACGGCCAGCGGCACATTCAGCGCGAAGGTGGCGCGCCAGCCGCCCAGCTCGATCAGCAGGCCGCCCAGCAGAGGGCCGATCACGGCGATGGTCTGGTTGGCGACGGCCAGAGCGGTCAGCACCCCACCTGGACTGTCCTGCCCGGTGCGCTTGGCCTCGCTGCGCAGCAGCGCCATCGCGGCGGGATACCCGGCGCAGGTGCCGAACCCGAGCAGGACCCGCGAGGCGATCAGCATGCCCATGTTCGGCGCCAGAGTGCCGAGGACACCGGCGATCCCGACAAGGCTCGTGCTGACGAGGAAGAGCCTGCGCGGCCCGAAGATGTCGATGAGCCGACCCACGACGGGCTGCCCGAGAGCAGTGGCCAGGTAGAGGGCCGAGACCAGCCACGCGGTCTGCGAGGGCGGCACGCCCAACGCGTCGCCGATGGGTATGAGCGTGACGGCGATGATCGTCGAGTTGATCGGGTTCAGGACCGAGCCCAGCATCATCGGCGGCAGCAGCCGCCGGTCGAAGCCCGCCGTCGCCGTCCTGCCTCGCCCCGCTGTCCTCTGATCAGTCATGGGTGAGGCGCTCCAGTACTGCCATGGCCCCGATCACGGCCCGCCGTTCCTCTTCCGTGCACTTCTCCTGCAACTCACCGGCGAGCCATTCCTGTCGGGCCTGCCGACCCTCCTCCACCCGCCGGTGCCCCTCCACGGTCAGCGCGATCAGCAGACGGCGCCCGTCATCGGGGTCCGGCCGCCGTTCCACCAGACCCAAGGCGGTCAGCGACGCGACCGTCGCCGTCATCGACTGGTGGCGCACTCCCTCGGCCGAGGCAAGCTCACTGGCCGTGACGCCTTGCCTGCCGGACAGGCGAGTCAGAACGGACGCCTGCCCGAGAGTGATGTCCTCGGCTTCGGCGGCGTTCAGGATGCGGCGCCGCAGGCGGCTGATGACCGTACGGACCTCTCGCGAAGCCTGAATAGCCGAGGGCGACAGGCGCGGGCTCTCATTCATGCGTTCCACACTAGAACCCGCAGCCTAAGTTGTACAGTTTATCTGTACAGCTTGGGCTGCTTGACGAGCCACTCCGCAGGGCCCTTTCAGGCGCTGGTCACGCGCTGTCGGTGGTGTCCTTGCCGCTCTTCGCGGAGTTATCAACTCGGCCTGCGCGCAGGTGAATGCGTCGCCCGAGGCCGTGTCCGTGGAGACGCGTCCGGCTGGGCCCTCGGGGTGCTGATCGTGGTGCCGGCTCGCGTCGACGTCGTCTGCCGACGCTCGGGACGAAGCCTGAAGCGCTCCACCTCCCGTCTTGTGGCCGAGCCCTGCGGGGATGCGCTCGGTGTTGACCCGTGGGTGCGCGGCGGCAGTTCCGCTTCCTGTCCGTCGGAGGGACTGGCGCTCATCGGATAAATGCATTAGCTTTATGGCTATGAACATTAACCACGAAGTGAACGCGACCGAAGTTCTGGAGGTCGACGGCGGGCTGCTGGCGTACGACGTGACCGGTGAGGGCCCACTGATCGTTCTTGCGCACGGCATGGGTGAGAACAGGTCGGCCTACCGCGAGGTGGCCGTCCGGCTCTCGGCGGCCGGCTTCCGTGTCGCGAGGATGGACGCGCGCGGCCACGGAGAGTCCAGCACAGGCTGGGCGTCGTACACCCGTACCGATTCGGCCGGCGACATCCTCGCCTTGATCAGGCACCTGGGCGGCCCCGCCGTCATCGTGGGCCACTCCTTCAGCGGAGGCGCCGCCACCATCGCCGCGGCACAGGAGCCGGACCTGGTCAGTGCGATTGTCGAGATCAGCCCGTTCACCCGCGTTCAGAAGATCAACTTGGGCGCGGTGGTCAGCCACGCCCGCCACCGCAAGGGCGTGGCCCTGCTCATGGGCGCCACCCTGCTGCGCAGCGTC
Organism: Streptomyces sp. AK02-01A; assembly: GCF_033795305.1. NCBI lineage: Bacteria > Bacillati > Actinomycetota > Actinomycetes > Kitasatosporales > Streptomycetaceae > Streptomyces > Streptomyces sp. AK02-01A. The sequence continues at coordinate 33,095 of NZ_JARBAE010000022.1, read as the reverse complement.
CGGTTGTGGAAGCGCTACCTCGACCACGCCTGCCCGGGTGCTGAACCCGCCGGTTTCGACGACTATGTCGCCGCTGTTGAAGCGGACTTGCGCCGGCCGGGCAGGATGGCCGTTGTCAGCAAGATGGGCATGGCCGCCCCGACCGATGCCGGCGCCCGGCTCGCCGATGTCCGATGCCCGGCTCTCATCCTCATGGGCACGCTCGATCCCGACTGGCCCGATCCCAGGGTGGAAGGCGAGGGCATCGTGGCGGGTCTGCCTGCCGGACTCGGCCGACTCGAACTGGTCGAGGGCGCGGGGCACTACGCGCATGTTCAGTTTCCCGCCGAAGTCGCCACGGCCGTCCTGGACTTCGTCAGGAGTGGCGCGCGTGGCTAGGGCGGCACTGTCCACGAACGCGGTGGTCGACATCGCGCTGCAGGTCCTGGACGAGGACGGCCCCGGAGCCCTGACGCTGTCGGCGGTGTCCGGCCGGGCGGGCGTCTCCACCCCGTCCCTGTACAAGCATGTGCACAACCTCGCCGAGCTGCGTGTACTCGTCTCGGCCCGCATCATGAACGACATCGCGGACCAGGCGGGACACGCCGTGCTCGGCCGCTCCGCCGACGAGGCGATTCGCGCGTTCATGACGGCGTGGCGGCGCTATGTGCAGCAACGTCCGCACCGCTACTCGGCTTTGATCCAGAGTCCTGAGCCGCAGACGGCCGAGGCCGGGAGGCGGCTGATCAACATCATCACCGCCGCACTCCGCGCCTATGGAATGGAGGACTCCGCTGCGATCCACGCGGCCCGATGCCTGCGTGCGGCGGTCCACGGCTTCGCGGTCCTGGAAGCTCAGGGAGCCTTCGGTCTGCCCGAGAACCTGGACGACAGCTACGACCTGTTGACCGATGTGATGATCGCGGGTCTGCGGGCGCCGCATTGATCAGCGCGTGCGGTGTCGACGCCCGCCGGCCGGCAGGCCCCGCCGTCGCGCCGCACGCTCAGCCCGTGCGCGACATCCCGCGAGTTCCACACCTCGGCGGTGTCCGGAGGTAACCACTACGCCCACTTCGTGCCGGAGGCAGGCCCGAAGGAGCGTCGGGCGGTCGATAGTCTGCTCGACGGTCAGGCCAACGGAGCCATGGGTCCCAACTCCCCGGATTCTCCCCAGGTCGGTTCGTGAGCACTTACTGTGCGTCCGCAGCATTCAAGTGACAAGGATTCAGGGCATGTTCACTACCCGCCCCACTCTCCAGGGCACCTTCGGCATGGTGTCCTCCACCCATTGGCTCGCCTCGCAGTCCGCGATGGCTGTCCTGGAGGACGACGGCAACGCCTACGACGCGGCGGTCGCCGCCGGCTTTGTGCTGCATGTCGTCGAACCGCACCTCAATGGCCCCGGCGGCGAGGTGCCGATCATCCTCGCGCCCGTCGGCGGCGAGGTCACCGTGCTCTGCGGACAGGGTCCGGCGCCGGCGGGCGCGACCACAGCCCACTACCGCTCGCTGGGCCTCGAACTGGTGCCAGGCACCGGACCGCTGGCCGCCGCCGTCCCCGGCGCGTTCGACGCCTGGATGGTGCTTCTGCGCGATCACGGCACCAAATCCCTGGCCGAGGTCCTGCGCTACGCCATCGGCTACGCCGAGGACGGCCACGCGCCCGTCGAGCGGATCGGCCAGACCGTCGAAACCGTCCGCGAACTCTTCGAGACGGAGTGGACCTCGTCCGCCGATGTCTATCTCCGCGACGGCAAGGCACCGGCGCCCGGAGAGCTGTTCCGCAATCCCGCGCTCGCCGCGACCTGGCGCCGTCTGATCGCCGAGGCCGAGGCGGCCGGCGAGGACCGGGTGACCCAGATCGAGGCCGCCCGCACCGTGTGGCGCGAGGGCTTCATCGCCGAGGCCATGCTCCGGCAGTCGGCGCGGCCCACCATGGACACCAGCGGCTCACACCACACCGGCACGCTGAGCGCCGCCGACCTCTCCGGCTGGTCCGCGGCGTACGAGGCGCCCGCCACCTACGACTGGGACGGCTGGACGCTCTGCAAGGCCGGCGCCTGGAGCCAGGGCCCCGCCTTCCTCCAGCAGCTCGCCCTGCTGCCGCGAGACCCGTCGGAGCTGCCGGAGTACGGCTCCGCGGAGTACGTCCATCTGCTGGTCGAGGGCTCCAAGCTCGCCATGGCCGACCGGGAAGCCTGGTACGGCGACGCCGCCGACGTGCCCCTCGCCGCGCTGCTCTCGGAGCCGTACAACACCGCGCGCCGCGCGCTCATCGGTGAGAAGGCGTCGTACGAACTGCGTCCCGGCAGCCCCGAGGGACGCGAGCCCGCACTGAGCGGCCACGCCAGCGCCGTCGCCGCGGGCGACGCCGGCTTCGACGCGCTGGGCGTGCCCGGCGCGGGCGAGCCGACCGTGGCCAAGGACGGCGCCACCCGTGGCGACACCTGCCACCTCGACATAGTCGACCGGTGGGGCAACATGATCGCCGCCACGCCCAGCGGCGGCTGGCTCCAGTCCAACCCGGTAGTGCCCGAGCTGGGCTTTCCGCTGGGCACCCGGCTTCAGATGGCCTGGCTCGACGACGGCCTGCCGAACTCCCTCACGCCCGGCCGCCGGCCCCGGACCACTCTCACACCGTCACTGGCCCTGCGCGACGGTGTGCCGGTTCTCGCGTTCGGTACGCCCGGCGGCGACCAGCAGGACCAGTGGCAGCTTCACTTCTTCCTGGCGCTCGCCCTGCGGGCGCCGGTCCGTGGCGGCCTCGACCTCCAAGGTGCCATCGACGCGCCCAACTGGCACAACGACAGCTTTCCCGGCTCCTTCTTCCCGCGCGGAATGCGGCCGGGCAGTGTGACCGTGGAGGCGCGCGTGGACCCTGGCGTCATCGAGGAGCTGCGCCGCCGGGGCCATGACGTGACCGTCGGTGACGCCTGGTCGGAGGGACGGCTGTGCGCGGTCGCCAGGGATCCGGAGACCGGCATCCTGTCGGCCGCGGCCAACCCGCGAGGCATGCAGGGTTACGCCGTCGGCCGCTGACCGTCGGCCGACGTGTCCCCACCTGTCCTCCGGTCTGTCACCGTGGCGTGATTGGCTGGACGCATGATCGATGACTCCCTGTACGAAACGGTTTCCCTGCCGGGGACGGCCCATGGACCGAGCGTGGCCGCCGTCGAGGCGGCGGTCCGCGCCGCGGCCGCCGCCGAGATCATGCCGCGCCACCGGCAGCTCGCCGCGCACGAGATCGTGGAGAAGAGCGGTCCGCACGATCTGGTGACCACCGCGGACCGGCGCGCCGAGGAGCATCTGACCGCCGCCCTCACCGCGCTGCTGCCGGGCTCCGTGGTGGTCGGCGAGGAGGCGGTCCACGCGGACCCGGCGGTGTACGGCGCGCTGCGCGGCGACGCGCCGGTGTGGATCGTCGATCCGGTCGACGGCACCCGGCAGTTCGTCCGCGGCGAAGCGGGCTTCTGCACGCTCGTCGCCCTCGCCCAGGGCGGCGAGGTGCTGGCGTCCTGGACCTACGCGCCGGTCCTGGAGGAGATGGCCATAGCGGTACGGGGAAGAGGAGCCTGGCTCAACGGCGTCCGGCTGCGCTCCGGCGCGCCCGCGCCCGGCGCGCCGCTGGGGGTCGCCATGTCGCATCCGGACTACACCACGGACGAACAGAAACGAGCGCTGCTCGGCCTGCGCACCGAGGGCATCGACGCCCGTGCCTGCGGCGCGGCCGGGCTCGAATATCTGGATGTCGCGCGAGGCGCGCTCGACGCGGTGGCCTTCAACTGGGAGCTCGCCTGGGACCACGCGGCGGGCCTGCTGCTGGTGACGGAGGCCGGCGGCGCCCAGACGACGCTCACGGGCGAGCCGTACCGCATCACCGGCGACAACGCGCTGCCGTTCACCGCGGCCAGGGACGAGGCGACGGCCCGGCGGGTACGGGAGCGCCTGCTGGCCGGGGCCTGAGCTGCGCGTCCGCCACCGGCTGTCCCAGCCGGGGCCGCCGGTCGCCTCCTTGTGAGCTGTGGTGCCCGTCGTCGCGGACGGTACCGGCGCTCGGGCTGTCCGTGCCCAGGAATATCCTGGGTCCTCTGGCCATCGGCTGACAAAGGAGTCCGAAGGTGACGTCGTTGCTCGATGCCGTCGTCGTGGGGGCGGGACCCAACGGGCTGACCGCCGCGGTCGAGCTCGCCCGGCGCGGCTTCTCCGTAGCCGTGTTCGAGGCCCGGGACACCGTGGGCGGAGGCGCCAGGACGGAAGAGCTCACGCTCCCCGGATTCCGGCACGACCCCTGCTCCGCGGTGCACCCGCTGGGCATCGGTTCGCCGGTCTTCAAGACGATGCCACTCGACCGGTACGGCCTGGACTGGCTGCATCCCGAACTGCCGATGGCGCATCCCTTCGACGACGGCACGGCCGCCGTGCTGTCCCGCTCGGTCGCCGAGACGGCCGCGTCGTTCGGCGCGCGCGACGCGGGAGCGTACCGCCGGCTGGTCGCTCCGTTCCTCGGCAAGTGGGACACGCTCGCGCGCGACTTCATGTCCCTGCCGCTCACCGCTCTGCCACGGGACCCGGTCACTCTCGCCCGCTTCGGGCTCGTCGGGCTGCCTCCGTCGACCTGGCTGACGCGCCGCTTCCGCGACGAGCGGGCGCGGGCCCTGTTCGCCGGTCTCGTCGCCCATGTCATCGCACCGCTCGACGGACTCGCCACCGGCGCCGTGGGCCTGCTCTTCGCGCTCGCCGCGCACGAGGGCGGCTGGCCGATGCCGCGAGGCGGCTCCCAGTCGCTCTCCGACGCGCTGACCGCGTACCTCCAGGACCTCGGCGGCACGGTCCACACCGGATTCGAGGTCAAGCGACTGGACGACCTGCCTCCGGCGCGCGCGTATGTCTTCGACACCTCACCGACCGCGCTCGCCCGCATCGCGGGCCTGGGCCGGGTGTACGACGGCTACCGCTACGGCGCGAGCGTCTTCAAGATCGACTACGCGCTGGACGGACCGGTGCCCTGGACGGCCGAGGAAGCGCGGCGGGCCGGCACCGTCCAGATCGGGCCCACCAGCGGAGAAATCGGTACCGCGCTGCGCCGGGTCGCCGCCGGACGGCCACCGGAGACACCGTTCCTGATCACCGCCCAGCCCAGTCTGGTCGACCCGTCGCGCGCTCCGGAGGGCAAACACGTCTTCTGGGCCTACGGCCATGTACCGAACGGCTGGGAAGGCGATCTCACGGACGCGATCGAGCGGCAGATCGAGCGCTTCGCGCCCGGCTTCCGTGACCGCGTGCTGGCCCGGGCCACCGCGGGACCGCCCGAGCTGGCGACCCGGAACGCCAACTACGTGGGCGGTGACATCGCCTGCGGCGCCGCCTCGGGACTTCAGCTTCTGCTGCGGCCCAAGATCTCGCTCTTCCCGTACACCACACCGCATCCGGCCGTCTTCATCTGCTCCTCCGCGACCCCGCCGGGACCAGGAGTGCACGGCATGTCGGGACACAACGCGGCGAAGGCCGTATGGCGACGGCTGCGCGAGGTCTGACCCGGGACCACGAAGGCCGACGGGAGCGGGCCGCGCGGGAGCGGACCGGACGCGGAGTACGTGCCGCGAACGCCATGTCGTTTTCCTGCCAGCTCCGGTGCTTCCGGTGGCCGATGCTTGACCCATGCACGCTGCAATGCACACCGACACCGAGCGCTGCGTACGGGCCGTCAGGTCCAAGGACGCACGGTTCGACGGCTGGTTCTTCACGGCTGTGCTGACCACGCGGATCTACTGCCGTCCAAGCTGTCCGGTCGTGCCGCCCAAGGCCGAGAACATGACCTTCTATCCGAGCGCGGCCGCCTGCCAGCAGGCCGGATTCCGCGCCTGCAAGCGATGCCGTCCTGACACCAGTCCCGGCTCACCGGAGTGGAACGCCCGCGCCGACACCGTCGCCCGGGCCATGCGGCTCATCCAGGACGGTGTCGTCGACCGCGAGGGCGTTCCCGGCCTCGCCCGGCGCCTCGGTTACTCGGACCGTCAGATCGAGCGTCAGCTACTCGCCGAGCTGGGCGCGGGCCCGCTCGCCCTGGCCCGCGCGCAGCGGGCGCAGACCGCTCGCGTACTCATCGAGACCACCGCGCTGCCGATGGCCGAGGTCGCCTTCGCGGCGGGCTTCTCCTCGATCCGGTCGTTCAACGACACCGTCCGTCAGGTCTTCGCGCTCTCGCCGAGCGAGCTGCGCTCCCGGAGTGCGCGGAGCGCGCGCGGCGCCGAGCGGCCCGGCGCGCCGGGAGTGATCTCGCTACGGCTGCCGTTTCGCGCGCCTCTCCATCCGGACAATCTCTTCGGCCACCTTGTCGCGACCGCGGTCCCCGGCGTCGAGGAGTGGCGGGACGGCGCGTACCGGCGCACGCTCGCTCTGCCGTACGGGCACGGCATCGTCGCACTCGGCCCGCGCCCCGACCACATCGCCTGCCGGCTCTTCCTCACCGACCCTCGCGATCTCACTCTCGCCATCAGTAGCTGCCGCCGGATGCTCGACCTGGACGCCGATCCGGTCGCCGTCGACGAGCAGCTTCGCGCCGACCCGTCGCTGGCGCCGCTCGTCGACAAGGCGCCGGGCCGGCGGGTGCCTCGCAGCGCCGACGCCGCGGAGTTCGCCGTACGGGCCGTCCTCGGCCAGCAGGTCTCCACGGCGGCGGCCCGGACCCACGCGGCCCGGCTGGTCGTCGCGCACGGCGAGCCGGTCGACGATCCCGAGGGCGGACTCACTCATCTCTTCCCACGCCCGGCGGCGCTCGCCGAGCTCGACCCGGAGGCGCTGGCGCTGCCGCGCAGCCGGCGTACCACTCTCACCACGCTCGTCGCGGCGCTCGCGGACGGCTCCATCCGGCTCGGCGCCGACAGCGACTGGGACCGGGCACGGGCCCAGCTCGGCGCACTGCCCGGTTTCGGACCGTGGACGGTCGAGGTGATCGCGATGCGCGCGCTCGGCGACCCGGACGCGTTCCTGCCCACGGACCTCGGTATGCGCCGCGCCGCGCGGTCGCTCGGCCTGCCGTCCACTCCGGCCGCGCTCACCGCGCGCGCCGCCGCCTGGCGGCCCTGGCGCGCATACGCCGTGCAGTATCTGTGGGCCACCGATGACCACGCCATCAACCGCCTTCCCAAGTAAGGAAGTCCGCAGTGTTCAGACAGCACACCGTGATCGACAGCCCCTACGGGCCGCTGACCCTGGTGGCCACGGACGGGGTTCTGAGCGGCCTCTATATGGTCGACCAGCGACACCGGCCGGAGACGGAGACCTTCGGTGAGCGGGACGACCGGCCGTTCGGTGAGGTCCGCGCCCAGCTCGACGCGTACTTCGATGGCGAGCTGTCGGAGTTCGATCTGCCAGTGCGGCTGGACGGCACAGCGTTCCAGCGCGCCGTCTGGGAGCAGCTCCGGGAGATCCCGTACGGCGAGACGCGTTCGTACGGCGAACTCGCCGTGGCCCTCGGCAAGCCCGGCGCCTCACGCGCGGTCGGGCTGGCCAACGGCCGGAATCCGATCAGCATCATCGTGCCCTGCCACCGGGTCATCGGCTCGACCGGCGGCCTCACCGGCTACGGCGGCGGGCTCGACCGCAAGCAGCGGCTGCTGGTCTTCGAGGGCGCGACGGCCGGTGTCCCGGCCGTCGCCACGCTCTTCTGACCGCTGCCGAGAGGCCGTCGCGCCGGTAGCCGGGACCGCCGCGCCGGCCCCGGTGGAGCCGTGTCAGCTCCGGTGGTACCGCTTCAGCAGCGTCGGGAGCGCCGTGCCGATGGGTTCGCGGATGATCTCGTCGGCCCGGTCGTCGTAGGGCGTCGGCTCGGCGTTCACCACGATGAGCCGCGCTCCGTGATCGGCGGCGAGTCCCGCCAGCGCGGCGGCCGGCTGCACCTGGAGGGTCGTGCCGACCGCGATGAACACCTCGCACGCCTTGGTGATCGCGAGCGCGCCGGCCAGTACCTCGGGGTCGAGCCGCTCACCGAACATCACCGTCGCCGACTTGAGGATCCCGCCGCACACCCGGCAGCGCGGATCGTCCTCGCCCGCCGCGACCCGGTCCAGCGCTTCCTTCATCGAGGACCGCGCATGGCACCGGGTGCAGGCGATGGCCCGCGCCGTACCGTGCAGTTCGAGGACCTTACGGGCCGGCATCCCGGCGAGCTGATGAAGTCCGTCGACATTCTGTGTGATCACCCGGACCGCGGTCCCGGACCGCTCCAGCTCCGTCACCGCCTCGTGCGCGGCGTTGGGCCGGGCGCGCAGAGTCCGGCTCTCGCCGCGCACGCGCCACGAGCGGCGCCGGATGTCCGGGTCCGTCATGTACGAGTCATAGGTGACGAGCTTCTCGGCGCCGGGATCGCGCCGCCAGAGACCCTTCGGCCCGCGGTAGTCGGGGATGCCGGAGTCCGTGGATATCCCGGCGCCGCTGAGGATCGCGACCAGAGTCATGCCGCGAGCGTACGCAGCGGCGCCGGGAGCGGCGAACGGATTACGGCTTACGGCCCGCGGGAGCGGCGGCGACCTGGGCGAAGGGGCTCGACGTGAGCCCAGTCCAGCGGTGCAGGACCGCGCGTCCGCTCTGCCGGGTGGTCCCGCCCTGCTGGGCGGTGCTGGTCCTGGCGAGGTAGTAGCGGCCGTCGTCGAGCGAGATCAGCCCGTACTGTCCGCCCGACTGCCAGCCGTACAGACCCGACGCCTTGTCATGCAGCCCGCGCGGGAGAAGCGGCAGCAGCGAGCCGCGCTCCGAACGCTGCTGACCGCGGACGACGCCCCGGACGGGACGCTTCGAACCGTCGAGGACGAAGAGGGAGTAGTTGGGGAACTGCGTCTTGGTGCCCTTGTACACGGCCAGCAGCCAGTTGCCGCTGTGGGCGTCGTATTCCAGGTTCTGCACGCCGTAGGTGGTGTTGCCGGTGTACGCGAAGTATTTGCCGTCGGGGGAGGCCGGACCGCTCTTGTGCGCGGTGTTCTGGGACAGCGGCCGCTCGTACTTCTTCCACCGCCGTACGTCGTACTGGAGCAGGACCTGGTGGTCGTTGTCCCGGCGGCCGGCGTTGGCGTAGGTCCCGTACGCGACGGTGAGCTTCTGGCCGCTGCCCTTACGGTCGAACGACGGCCCGAACGCGACGCCGTCGATGCCGCTGCATCCGTACCGGTGGTCGGCGGTGTTCGCGATGTCGCCGTCGAAGACGCCGTCGCCGTTCATGTCGGCGGAGTAGTCCTTCCCGACCTCCTTGAGATGAACGGCGGAGACCACACCCGCCGACTCGGCGGGCATATTCATGCGGGTGATGCGGGCCCCGTTGAAGATCGCGACGTAGAACGCCTTCGCCGCTTTGTGTTCGAGGGAGCCGTAGACCCGTCCGTCCTGTTCGTTGAAGTCCAGGTCACCGAGATGTCCCGGGACACCGGTGACGGAGCCGATGGGTTTGCCGCGCAGATCCGTCTTCACAAGGAGGTCGGTGAAGGAGAAGTACATATGGCCCTTGCGGCGGTCGACGGCCATGCCCTGGAGATGTCCGGACTGCCAGGCGCCGCCGTCGACAGTCGCCGGAGCCGCCGGAAGCGACCGTCCTGACCGGCCGACGGCGTCCTCGGCATGAGCCGCGCCACCGCCGGCCACGACGACTAAGGATGTGGTCAGAGCCGCCAGTCGTACGCGCGTCCGATTTCGCATGATTCCTCCAAAGTCTGGGACTTTGGATGATGCCAGGAGACGGTCCGCGGCGGAACCAATACGGAATGAATACCTTGAATAGACCTTATGGGTCGTTAATTCAGCTTATATGACGGTAAGTTGTTCAATTCCGCCGACACGTGTTGTGCGTGTCGCGCCGGGCGCCGGTTCAGGCGCCGGACGTGAGGCAGCGCAGAGCGCTCGGCGCGAGACCGGGTGTCCATGGCGGCGATTGTGCGCGTTCGGCCGGCTTGAAGGTCAACTCCACGGACGCGGACGGCCGGGTCCATGGGCCCGGCCCATGGACTCCGGACCTGACGGGGCGGAAGTCCTACCGGGGCCGCCGGCCGCTCTCCAGCTCCACCGTGCCCGCGCCGGAGTCCAGCGCGTCGAGTGCCGCCACGACCCGCGGTCCGAGCGATCCCAGCAGGTACGACGCGATGTCGTCGCGGTCCAGCAGCCGCCAGGACAGCAGCTCCTCCTCCTGGAGCCGGATCGCCGAGAGCTCTTCCTCGCTCAGCACCCCGCCGTCGTACAGATACGCGGCGATGGGCGGCCGGCCGGCTCCCGGCACCCAGTCGATGGCGAGCAGCCGTCCCGGCTCGATGTCCAGGCCGATCTCCTCAAGCGTCTCCCGCCGGGCCGCCTGACGCGGGGTCTCGCCGTGGTCGGACTCGATGGTCCCGCCGGGCAGCGCCCAGCCGGACCGGTAGTTGGGCTCGACGATCAGGACGCGTCCCTCGCTGTCCCGGAAGAGCATGGCCGCACCGGCAAGGACACGGGGGAGGCCTGCGATGTACGCGGCGTAGTCGGTATCCGTCACACGAGAAGCCTAACGGGGCCCGGCGCTGCCCGATTTCATTCTGTGATTGTGCGACATTCATATGGTTTGTCGGATCTTGCCGAGGAGGCTGAGTACGGATGAAGCGCTGTACGCGTGCGTGGACGACGGCACTGCTGGTGGGTGCGGTCATGGCGGTGGGCGCGCCGGTCGCGGGAGCGGTGGAGGTCGCGCCGACCGCCGGTTCGCTGGTGCGGGCCGACGAGCTCGACCTGGTGGAGGACGCCCTGGAGGAGATCACGGAGCCTCTCGACGACAGTGACCGCGTCGTGCGGCGGCTCAGGGAATTGGAGGCGGCGGCCGGCAACTGAGGCGAGAGGACGCGCGGCCCGCCGCGAGCCCACCGCACCGTGGCCATGGGCACAGGGCCACGGTGCGGATAGGGTCGGGTCGGCGCGACTGCCTGTTCGCGAGCAAAGGAATTCAGATGCCGAACGGAGCGGTAATCGAAGCCGCACGCGTGCTCGTCGCGGCGGACAAGTTCAAGGGTTCACTCACGGCCGTGCAGGTCGCGGAGCGAGTGACGGCAGGACTGCGCGAAGCCGCTCCCGGAGTGACGGTCGAGGCGATCCCGGTCGCGGACGGCGGCGACGGCACCGTGGCGGCCGCCGTGGCCGCCGGTTTCGAGCGGCGTGAGGTACGGGTCACCGGGCCGCTCGGTGAAGAACTGCGCGCCGCCTACGCTCTGCGGGACGGCACCGCCGTCGTGGAGATGGCGGAGGCATCAGGTCTTCAGCACCTCCCTCCCGGGGTCTTCGCACCGCTGACCGCGACGACATACGGCTCCGGTGAGCTGCTGCGCGCCGCACTCGACGCGGGCGCGCGGAGCATCGTCTTCGGCGTCGGCGGAAGTGCCACGACCGACGGCGGCGCGGGGATGCTCGCGGCCCTCGGCGCACGCTTCCTGGACGCGGAAGGACAGCCGGTCGGACCGGGCGGCGGCGGACTGCGGGAGCTGGCCACCGCCGATCTCTCCGGCCTGGACGCCCGCCTCGCCGAGGCGGACATCGTCCTCGCCAGCGATGTCGACAACCCGCTGACCGGCCCCAAGGGCGCAGCCGCCGTGTACGGACCTCAGAAAGGCGCCGGCCCCGAGGACGTCGCCGTCCTCGACACCGCCCTCGTCCACTACGCCGGAGTGCTTGAGACGGCCATCGGCTCCCGGGCCGCCCGCCTCGCCGGTTCGCCCGGCGCGGGCGCGGCCGGCGGCATCGGCTACGGCGCCCTGGTCGGCCTCGGCGCCACCTTCCGGCCCGGCATCGAGGTCATGCTCGATGTGCTCGGCTTCGCTCCGGCCCTGTCCCGGGCGACCCTCGTCATCACGGGCGAGGGCTCACTGGACGAGCAGACCCTTCACGGCAAGGCCCCGGCGGGCGTCGCGGCGGCGGCCCGCGCCGAGCAGATCGAGGTCATCGCCGTCTGCGGCCGTCTGGCCCTGTCCGCCGAGGCCCTGAACAAGGCGGGCATCCGCCGCGCCTACGCCCTCACGGCACTGGAACCGGACCCGGCCGTCTGCATGGCCGAGGCGGGCCCGCTGCTGGAACGCCTCGCGACACACATCGCGCGGGACTTTCTGCTCTGAGCCGCGCGCAGACGGGACGGGCGCCATCCTCCGCACGGCCCCGCGTACCTGACGGTGCACCGGATCGCGGTGCGAAGAGCACGCGATGAGCACGAGAAGAGCCCGGGTGCGGTCAGCACCCGGGCCCTTCATGATCACGCCATGCCTGTCACTGCTACGGAAGCTGAGCCGCCCGCGCCTCGCGACGGTTGTCGCGGAACGTGTTCACCCGGCGCGCCGTGGCGAAGAGCGGAATCACCGCGCCCGTCACGACCTGGAGCGCACAGCCGGTCTGGAGCAGAAGCTGACCACCGGGAGCGTCGAACGCCCAGGCCGCCAGCAGCCCCATCGCGGCCACGATCCAGCTCAGCATCGCCACCGCGAGGACACCTCGCGGCTTGGGATACTCGACCCGGCTCACCATCAGCCACGCCACGCCGACGATCGCGAGCAGCGTCGGCACGAAGGGAAGCTCCAGCAGCACGATCGAGATGACCGTCAGCGCGCCGAAGGGGCTCGGCATGCCCTGGAACATGCCGTCCTTCATCGTCACACAGGAGAATCTGGCCAGCCGTAGCACGACGGCGAGCAGTACCACGATCGCCGCCAGCGCCGAGACCCGCTGATGCGCGTCGTCCGCGACCATGCCGTACACGAGCACGAAGTACGCCGGGGCCAGGCCGAAGCTGATCAGGTCGGAGAGGTTGTCCAGCTCCGCGCCCATCGGCGAGCTGCGCAGCTTGCGCGCCACGAGACCGTCGAACAGGTCGAAGATCGCCGCGCACAGCATCAGGATCACGGCCGTCGCGGCGGAGTGCCGCGCCATGCCGCTCTCGTCGCTGCCCGTCAGATGAGGAATGAGGATGCCGGTAGTGGTGAAGTACACCGCCATGAAGCCGCAGGTGGCGTTACCGAGCGTGAGAGTGTCCGCTATCGACAACCGCAGTGAGAGCGGCATGTCTTCCGCGTCGTCCTCCGCTTCGGCCTCGGCCTCCACGGCCCAGCCGGCCTGCGTCTCGGGATCAATCACGGTCAATTCGAGTCACCCCTGCGGTCGTGGTCTGACCGACCTCGACAGCGACATCGACACCTTCCGGAAGGTAGATGTCGACGCGCGAGCCGAAACGGATCAGGCCGATGCGCTCGCCCTGCTCCACTTTGGTTCCTTGAGGCAGGTACGGGACAATACGCCGGGCAACCGCGCCGGCGATCTGCACCATCTCGATGTCGCCGAGTTCGGTGTCGAAGTGCCAGACAACGCGCTCGTTGTTCTCGCTCTCCTTGTTGAACGCCGGAACGAACCCACCGGGGATGTGCTCGACGGAGGTCACGGTTCCCGCGAGCGGGGCGCGGTTGACATGGACGTTCAGCGGGCTCATGAAAATGGCGACCCGGGTGCGCCCGTCCTTCCACGGCATGATGCTCTGCACCACACCGTCGGCCGGAGAGATGACCCGGCCCCGGGTGATCTCACGCTCCGGGTCGCGGAAGAACCACAGCATGCCCGCCGCGAGCGCGGTGGCGGGCACGGCGAGGACGGCGGCGCGCTTGGACCGGCGCGCACGCGCCAGGCCGATCGCCGCGGTGGCGACGGTAGGCAGAAGCCACGGCGATGCTCCGCGCGCGAGGCGGACCCGGCCGCGTGGTGCAGAGGTTTGGCTGTGGGGCATGGATGACCTTCGTAGCGGGTGATGCCGCGCTGGCAACGGGGGACGGCGGCTTTCATTCGATGGTATCGGTTGCGAGCCGCAACTGAGCAAGCCAGCAGCCGAGTCGACCGGCTTGAAGCAAGCGTCGGATGACGACAGGGTGTGATCTTCTTCGCGCCAAAATCGGATCAAAAGCGATAATCAACCCTGGAATCGGTACTCCTCCAGCAGTCGGCGGCCAATGATCATTTTCTGGATCTCGGCGGTGCCCTCGCCGATCAGCAGCATCGGCGCCTCGCGGTAGAGACGCTCGATCTCGTACTCCTTGGAGAAGCCGTAACCACCGTGGATCCGGAAGGCGTCCTCGACGACTTCCTTGCAGTATTCGGAGGCGAGGTACTTCGCCATCCCTGCCTCCAGGTCGTTTCGTTCACCGGAGTCCTTTTTGCGTGCCGCGTTCACCATCATTGCATGGGCGGCCTCGACCTTGGTGGCCATTTCGGCCAGCTTGAACTGGATCGCCTGGTGCTCCGCGATCGGCTTGCCGAATGTATGACGTTGCTGGGCATACGCCACACCCAACTCGAAGGCGCGGTGCGCGACCCCGCAGCCACGCGCGGCGACATTCACCCGGCCGACCTCGACACCGTCCATCATTTGGTAAAACCCTCGGCCGGTGGTGCCACCGAGTACCCGATTGGCCGGAATGCGTAGTCCGTCCATGATGAGCTCAGTGGTGTCGACGCCTTTGTAGCCCATCTTGTCGATCTTCCCGGGGATGGTGAGGCCGGGCCGGACCTCGCCGAAGCCCGGCTCCTTCTCGACCAGGAACGTGGTCATCGACTTGTGCCGGGCCGTGCCCTCCGGATGGCCCTCGTCGCTGCGGCACAACACCGCCACGAGTGTGGACGTCGCGCCGTTGGTCAGCCACATCTTCTGGCCGTTCAGTACGTACGAGTCGCCGTCCCTGGTCCCTTTGGACGTGATGGCCGAGACGTCCGAGCCGAGACCGGGCTCGGACATCGAGAACGCTCCGCGCACCTCACCGGCGGCCATCCGTGGCAGGAAGGTGTCCTTCTGTTCCTCGGTGCCGTGCTGTTTGAGCATGTACGCCACGATGAAGTGGGTGTTGATGATGCCCGACACGGACATCCAGCCCCGGGCGATCTCCTCCACACAGAGCGCGTAGGTGAGCAGCGACTCGCCCAGGCCGCCGTACTCCTCCGGGATCATCAGCCCGAACAGACCGAGTTCCTTGAGGCCCTCGACGATCTGCGTCGGATACTCGTCGCGGTGCTCCAGCCCGGTGGCGACAGGGAGGATCTCCTTGTCGACGAAGTCCCGGACGGTCGCCAGGATCTCCTGCTGGATGTCGGTCAGTCCGGCTGTCTGGGCGAGTCGGCTCATCTCACTTCTCCCGCTGGTTCTTCGGTGTGTCCGACAACTCCGGGCGGCCGGGCTGCTCGCCGCCGCGCTCCTTGATGTACGCGGCGGTCGGGACCATCACCTTGCGGCGGAACACGCAGACCAGCGTGCCGTCCTGTTTGTAGCCCTTCGTCTCCACCTGGACGATTCCGCGGTCGCCTTTGGACCTCGACGGTGTTTTGTCCAGCACGACCGACTCGCCGTAGAGCGTGTCGCCGTGGAAGGTCGGCGCGACATGCCTCAGCGACTCCACCTCCAGATTGGCGATGGCCTTCCCGGAGATGTCCGGCACCGACATGCCCAGCAGCAGCGAGTACACGTAATTGCCCACCACGACGTTCTTCCCGAAGTCCGTCGTCCGCTCGGCGTAGTTGCTGTCCAGGTGCAGTGGGTGGTGGTTCATGGTGAGCAGACAGAAGAGGTGGTCGTCGTACTCCGTGACCGTCTTGCCGGGCCAGTGTTTGTAGACCGCGCCGACCTCGAACTCCTCAAAGGTGCGTCCGAACCGCATCGCTCAGGCCTCCGGCGCTTCGAATGCGGTGGTGCGCCGCATTCCGGCGGCCCGGCCCTTGCCCGAGATGACCAGCGCCATCTTGCGGCTGGCCTCGTCGATCATCTCGTCACCGAGCATCGCGGAGCCCTTCTTGCCGCCCGCCTCCGAGGTGTAGTACTCGTACGCGTCCAGAATCAGCTCCGCGTGGTCGTAGTCCTCCTGCGACGGCGAGAAGATCTCGTTCGACGCCTCGATCTGGCCCGGGTGCAGCACCCATTTGCCGTCGAATCCGAGCGCGGCGGCGCGGCCCGCCACCTCGCGGTATCCGTCCACGTCGCGGATCTGGAGATAGGGCCCGTCGATCGCCTGGAGATCGTGAGTACGGGCCGCCATCAGAATGCGCATGAGGATGTAGTGGTAGGCGTCCGCGCCATAGCCGGGCGGCTGCTGACCGACGACCAGCGACTTCATATTGATGGAGGCCATGAAATCGGCCGGGCCGAAGACGATGGTCTCCAGCCGTGGCGAGGCGGCGGCGATCTCGTCGACATTCACCAGGCCCTTGGCGTTCTCGATCTGCGCCTCGATACCGATCCTCCCGACCTCGAAGCCCATCGTCTTCTCGATCTGGGTCAGCAGCAGATCGAGAGCGATGACCTGCTGTGCGTCCTGGACCTTCGGCAGCATGACGCAGTCGAGATTGTGGCCCGCGCCCTCCACGACCGTGATGACATCGCGGTACGTCCAGTGCGTCGTCCAGTCGTTGACCCGGACGACCCGTGTCTTGCCCGTCCAGTCGCCCTTGTTCAGCGCGTCGACGATGGTGTGCCGGGCGCCCTCCTTGGCGAGCGGCGCGCACGCGTCCTCCAGGTCCAGGAAGACCTGATCGGCGGGCAGGCCCTGCGCTTTCTCCAGAAAGCGCGGATTCGAGCCCGGCACGGCCAGACAGGAGCGGCGCGGACGCAGCCGGTTCACGTGACTCTCAGCGGTGAGAGCGGTCATGCGGAGACCTCCAATGGGTCGAGCTTGTTCGCTTTCCGGATCTCGTCGACGATACGGCCGATGATCTCGGTGATCCCGAAGTCCTTCGGAGTGAAGACCGCCGCCACTCCGGCCGCGCGCAGCTCCTCGGCGTCCCCGTTCGGAATGATTCCGCCGACGATCACCGGGATGTCACCGGCGCCGGCCTCGCGCAGCCTCGTGAGTACGTCGGGCACCAGCGCGGCGTGCGAGCCCGACAGGATCGAAAGACCCACACAGTGCACGTCCTCGGCGATGGCCGCGCCGACGATCTGCTCCGGCGTCAGCCTGATGCCCTGATAGATCACCTCGAAGCCGGCGTCGCGGGCGCGCACGGCGATCTGCTCCGCGCCGTTGGAGTGCCCGTCCAGACCGGGCTTGCCGACCAGCAGCCGCAGCCGTCCAGGACCTCCCGCGGCGCCGGACACCGACGCCAGCTCCTCGGCGGTACGGGACACCTTCTCCCGTACGGCGGCGAGCGCGGTGCCCGCTCCGGCGGCCACCGCGACCGGTGCGCCGCTCACACCGGTCGGCGCGCGGTACTCACCGAAGACATCGCGCAGCGCCCAGGCCCATTCGCCGGTCGTCACTCCGGCCCGCGCGCACTCCACGGTGGCGGCCATCAGATTGGCCGTGCCCGCGGCGGCCTTCTTCAGAGCGGCCAGCGCCTCGGTGGCACGGGTCTCGTCGCGGTCGTCCCGCCAGCGCCGCAGCGCCGCCACGACCCGCGCCTCGTTCGCCGGATCGACCGTCATGATCGCGGTGTCGAGATCGGCGGTGAGCGGGCTGGGTTCGGTGGACTCGTAGCAGTTCACACCGACGATCCTGTCCTCGCCCGACTCGATCCGGGCCCGGCGCTCCGCGTGCGAGGAGACCAGCCGGGACTTCAGATAGCCGGACTCCACCGCCGCCATCACTCCGCCCATCTCCTGGATCCGGTCGATCTCGGCGAGCGACTCGCCGGTCAGTGAGGCGACCTTGGCCTCGATGACACGCGAGCCCTCGAAGATGTCCGGATACTCCAGCAGATCGCTCTCATGGGCCAGGACCTGCTGGATGCGCAGTGACCACTGCTGGTCCCACGGCCGGGGCAGGCCCAGCGCCTCGTTCCACGCCGGAAGCTGGACGGCGCGGGCGCGGGCGTCCTTGGAGAGCGTCACGGCCAGCATTTCGAGGACGATCCGCTGGACGTTGTTCTCCGGCTGCGCCTCGGTCAGCCCGAGGGAATTGACCTGGACGCCATAGCGGAAGCGGCGCTGCCTGGCGTCCTCGATGCCGTACCTCTCCCGCGTGATCTGGTCCCAGATACGGGAGAAGGCCCGCATCTTGCACATCTCCTCGACAAAGCGGACGCCGGCGTTGACGAAGAAGGAGATACGGGCCACGACCTCGCCCTTGCGGTCCTCGGCGATCTGACCGGACGCGAACACCGCGTCGAGGACGGCGATCGCGGTGGACATCGCGTAGGCGATCTCCTGCACCGGCGTCGCGCCCGCCTCCTGGAGGTGGTAGCTGCAGATATTGATGGGATTCCACTGCGGAATGTGGTTCACCGTGTAGGTGATCATGTCGGTCGTCAGCCGCAGGCTCGGCACCGGCGGGAAGACATGTGTCCCGCGCGAGAGGTACTCCTTGACGATGTCGTTCTGCGTCGTGCCCTGGAGTCCGGCGATGTCCGCGCCCTGTTCCTCCGCCACCACCTGATAGAGCGCCAGCAGCCACATCGCGGTGGCGTTGATGGTCATCGAGGTGTTCGTACGCTCCAGCGGGATGTCCTGGAACAGCCGCCGCATGTCGCCGAGGTGCGAGACCGGGACTCCGACGCGGCCGACCTCGCCGCGGGCGAGGAGGTGATCGGGGTCGTAGCCGGTCTGCGTCGGCAGATCGAACGCGACCGAGAGGCCCGTCTGGCCCTTGGCGAGATTGCGCCGGTACAGCTCGTTGGACGCCTCGGCGGTCGAGTGACCGGCGTACGTCCGCATGAGCCAGGGCCGGTCCTTCTGACGATCGGTCATGTGAGAACCTCACACATTCCTGCTGGACACGTCGGTGCGTTCCGCTGCCGCGCTGCCGCTGGACACGTTGGTACGTTCCGCTGCCGCGCTCCTGCCAGGGCTGCCGGTACGTTCCGCTGCCGCGCTCCTGTCAGGGCTGCCGGTACGTTCCGCTGTCGCGTCTCGGCTGTGCTTGTCGGTACGTTCCGCTGTCGCGTCTCGGCTGTGCTTGTCGGTACGTTCCGCTGCCGCGTCACGGAACAGATTGATGGCATCGATGTGGCGCGCCCGCAGCTTGTGGTCGCGCACGCCCAGTCCTTCCCGTGGCGCCAGCGCCAGGACGCCGACCTTGCCCTGGTGGCGGTTGCGGTGGACGTCGTACGCCGCCTGGCCGGTGTCCTCCAGCGCGTACACCTTCGACAGAGTGGGATGGATCCTGCCCTTGGCGACCAGCCGATTGGCCTCCCACGCCTCGCGGTAGTTGGCGAAGTGCGAGCCGACGATCCGCTTGAGGGACATCCACAGATAGCGGTTGTCGTACTCATGGGTGTATCCCGAGGTCGACGCGCAGGTGACGATCGTGCCGCCCTTGCGCGTGACATACACACTCGCGCCGAAGGTCTCGCGTCCCGGGTGTTCGAAGACGATGTCCACGTCCTCGCCGCCGGTCAGCTCGCGGATGCGCTTGCCGAAGCGCTTCCACTCGCGCGGGTCCTGGTGATGCTCGTCCCGCCAGAACGCGTAGCCCTCGGCGGTACGGTCGATGATCGCCTCGGCGCCCATCCGCCGGCAGATCTCCGCCTTCTGGTCGCTGGAGACCACACAGACCGGATTGGCCCCGCCGGCGAGCGCGAACTGAGTGGCGTACGAGCCGAGTCCGCCGCTCGCGCCCCAGATCAGGACGTTGTCGCCCTGCTTCATCCCGGCGCCGTTACGGGACACGAGCTGGCGGTAGGCGGTCGAGTTCACCAGTCCCGGTGCCGCCGCCTCCTCCCAGCTCAGATGCTGTGGCTTGGGCATGAGCTGATTGGACTTCACCAGCGCGAGCTCCGCCAGCCCGCCGAAGTTGGTCTCGAAGCCCCAGATGCGCTGTTCCGGGTCGAGCATCGTGTCGTTGTGGCCGTCGGAGCTCTCCAGCTCGACCGAGAGACAGTGCGCGACGACCTCGTCGCCCGGCTGCCAGACATTGACTCCGGGTCCGGTGCGCAGCACGACACCGGACAGGTCCGAGCCGATGACGTGGTACGGCAGGTCGTGGCGCTTGGTGAGTTCGCTGAGCTTTCCGTACCGCTCCAGAAATCCGAAGGTCGGCAGGGGCTCGAAGATCGAGGTCCAGACGGAGTTGTAATTCACCGAGCTGGCCATGACGGCCACCAGGGCCTCTCCAGGACCGAGCGCGGGCACGGGCACATCGTCGAGATGGAGGGACGTGCGAGGGTCCTTCTCCGCGGTGGGGAGACCGGCGAACATCTCCGTCTCGTCCTTGTGCACGGTCACCGCGCGGTACGAATCAGGCATGGGCAGTGCGGCGAAGTCGGCGGACGTGCTGTCCGGCGACTGGATCGCGTCCAGGATTTCCTTCACGGTGTTGCCTCCGGCGAAGCTGAGGGTGCGTCGGCGTGCGTGCTGTTGCTGAGGAGGTGTGCCGTCGGTTCGGCGGATGCTGCTGATCGTGCTGATCGGCGGCGCCGGGTGGGCGCGGAGATGCCTGTGACGCAGGCGTCCGGACGCACAAGCGAGAGGCTTGCGGGAACAGCCGGACAACGCCAACGTATGGCACGGCGTGACACCTCGCAAGGCACTGGGTGCCAGGAATCTCTCTCACTTGTCACTCGCGCGGCACGCATGAGCAATATCTACCGCTCAAAAAGCAGCAAATATCACTTTAGGTCGCCGAGTGTGCGCACGGCGTATCGCCGGGCTGGAATCAGATGATCGGAATGCCCGGGAGCGCGGCAGTGGACGGGCCTTCTCCGGCGTACTCGCTCAGAGGTCTCAGAGATGCTCAGGTGTTCTTGAGGGCCTGCTTGATCGTCCGCATGACCTCGTCCAGCGGAGCGTCCGTACGTGCCACCGCGACCAGTACGTCTCCGCTGGTCCGCGCGGTGGCCGCCGGTCGCGGCTGGTTCCCGGCGGTCCGGCCGGCGCCGATGCCCGAGCCGAAGGTCTCACGGACGATCGCGAAGGCACGGTCGAGCTGCGCCTCCACATCACCCTGGCCGCCGACGCGCAGCCAGCGGCGCAGTACATGGTTGTGCGCGGTGACGACGGCGGACGCGGCCACCTCCGCCAGCAGCGGGTCGTCATTGCCGTCGGTGTGGTCGCGCTCGTCGAAGTGGCCCAGCAGATAGCGGGTGAACAGCCGCTCGTAGCGGGCGACCGAGGCGATCTCGCGCTCGCGGAGCGTGGGTACCTCACGGGTGAGGCGGTAGCGCTCCACGGAGACGGCGGGCGAGGCCGCGTACATCCGCATGACTTCCTTGATGCCCCGGCAGACCGTGTCCAGCGGGTGCTCATGGGCCGGCGCGGCGTTGAGCACCGCCTCCGCCCGTACGAGCGTGTCGTCGTGATCCGGGAAGATCGCCTCTTCCTTGGAGCGGAAGTGCCGGAAGAAGGTCCGGCGCGCGACTCCGGCCGCGGCGGCGATCTCGTCGACGGTCGTCGCCTCGTATCCCTTGGTCGCGAACAGTTCCATGGCCGCCGCCGCCAGCTCGCGGCGCATCTTCAGGCGCTGAGCGGCCGCGCGGGTGCCTGCGGCACTCTCCGGAACACCGGGCTTGGCGTCCGTACGGGAGGATTTGGCGGACTGCGACATGAGGTGAACGTACTGCATCGGCGCAGGAGAGCGCGCCTGCGGGGCCGGGCCGCCAGGCTCGCCCGGCACCGCGCCGCGATCCGCGCCGGTGTCAGCGCCGGGCGTATTCGCGAAAGCCGCGCCCTGTCTTGCGGCCGAGACAGCCCGCCGCCACGAGATGCTCCAGCAGCGGCGCCGGAGCCAGCCCCGGATCGCGGAACTCGCGGTGCAGGACCTGCTCGATGGCGAGCGAGACATCGAGGCCGACCACATCGAGCAGTTCGAACGGGCCCATCGGATAGCCGCCGCCCAGCCGCATCGCGGCGTCGATGTCGTCGAGCGTCGCGTAGTGCTCCTGGACCATCTTGATCGCGTTGTTCAGATACGGGAAGAGCAGCGCGTTGACGATGAAGCCGGCCCGGTCGGCACAGTCCACCGGGTGCTTGCGGACGGCCGTGGCCACCTCGCGGACGGTGGCGTGGACATCGTCCGCCGTGAGGACCGTACGGACCACCTCGACCAGCTTCATCGCCGGTGCCGGATTGAAGAAGTGCATGCCGATGACGTCCCCCGGGCGCGAGGTCGCGCGGGCGCAGGCGACCACGGGGAGCGAGGAGGTCGTCGTGGCCAGTACGGCGCCCGGCCGGCAGACCTTGTCGAGCACGCCGAAGAGCTGCTGCTTGATCTCCAGGTCCTCGGCCACCGCCTCGACGACGAGATCGACGTCGGCGAACGCGTCGAGCGAGCCGGCCGGCACGATTCTCGCCAGAGCCCCGTCACGGGCCTCGGCGGTGAGCCGGCCCTTGTCGACGGAGCGCGCGAGGGACTTCGCCACCCGGGTCCTGGCCCTCTCCGCCTTCTCCGTGCCCCGCGCCGCGAGCACCACGTCGAATCCCGCCTTGGCGAAGACCTCCGCGATTCCGCTCGCCATCGTGCCGGAGCCCGCGACACCGACCGAGCGGACGGGCCGGCCCGGGACGCTCGCCGCGCCGGCCGGCGGGCCGACGGCGTCCGGCACCACGGCGCCGCTGCCCGGCGCGTCGTACGTGTAGAAGCCCCGACCGGACTTCCGGCCGGTCAGCCCGGCGTCGCTGAGCTGCCTGAGGATCGGCGCGGGAGCGTGCAGCCGGTCGTGCGACGCCGCGTACATCGCGTTCAGCACGGTACGGGCGGTGTCGACGCCGATCAGGTCGAGCAGGGCGAGCGGGCCCATCGGCAGACCGCAGCCCAGCCGCATCGCGGCGTCGATGTCCTCGCGGGAGGCGTACTTGGCCTCGTACATCGCGGCGGCCTGGTTGAGATATCCGAAGAGCAGTCCGTCCGCGACAAAACCGGGCCGGTCGCCCACCGCGACCGGTTCCTTGCCCAGCTCCCGGGCGAGCGCGGTGACCGTGGCGACGGCGCCGGGCGAGGTGAGGACGGAGGAGACCACCTCGACCAGCTTCATCGCCGGAGCCGGGTTGAAGAAGTGCAGACCGAGGACGCGCTCGGGATGCGCCGAGTCGGCCGCGAGCCGGGTCACCGACAGCGCGTTGGTGCCGGTGGCCAGGATCGCGGTAGGGCTGACGATCTCGTCCAGCGCCCGGAAGACCTGCTGTTTGGTCTCGTACGACTCCGGCACGACCTCGATCACCAGACCGGCCTGGGCGGCGGCGCGCAGATCGGGAAAGGTACGGAAGCGCGCGAGGACCGTACGCCGCTCCTCCTCGGTGAGCCGCCCGCGCTCCACGGCCCGTGCGGTGGACGCTTCGAGCGCGGCGACGGCGTGGCCGGTCGCCTCGTCGCTGATGTCGATGCCGATGACCTCACGGCCGGCGCGGGCGAGGACCTCGGCGATACCGGTCCCCATCGTGCCGAGGCCGACGACGGCGATGGTCGGGAGAGGGATGTCCATCACGGGACTCCAGGGGATGAGTGACGACTGAAGAAGGGCGCGCGGGCGGCTCCGACAGGCACACGGAGCGCGGCGCACGGCGGTGCGGTCGCGGTGAGGGAGGACGGACTCTGTTCCGGAGTCGCGCCGTGCGGTCCGGACGGCCGGACCGCGGTTCTGCTGAACCGACAGCACTCGCGATGGCTGCGTCACCAGGCCACCGGAGTCGCGGGGGTTTCCCGCTCATCTGAGAGTAACCGACGAGTAACGAGCGCGCCATAGCTGGGCCGCCGAGATGCGGTGGGCCACGGCGCGGCCGGGACGCCCGGTGTGGCGAGAGGCCGTACGGAGGCCGCCGGCCGCCGATACCCTGGCCGTCATGGACGAGGACTTCCGCTCGCTCGCGGACCGGGTGAGAGACGAGTCCGGGGGCTCGGCCGCGTACGAGCGGCTCATCCGCACCGAGGACCTGGAAGAACTGGCCGATGTCCTCGTGGAGCGCGAACGGCCCTTGTGGGCACGGGAGATCGCCGCGTTCCGGCTCGGCTGCGCCGGTGACCGGCGGGCCTTCGAGGCGCTGGTCCTGCTGCTGAACCACCGCGATCCGGAGCGCTGCGTCTCCGCCTCGTACGCGCTGGCCCGGCTCGCGGATCCGCGCACTGCGAGGGCCGCCGCAGCGCTCGCCACCAACGGTCTGCGCACGGCCTACGCGCTCCATCCGGTACGCCTGCTCACGGCGCTGCGCGCTCCCGAGTCCGTACCGGCGCTGATCACCACGCTGCGCGGGCTGCTGGCACCGGACGAGCCGCACTGGCGGGTGGCGCTCGCCTGTGTCGAGGGCCTGGGGCTGCTCGGAGACGGCAGGGCGCGGACCGTCCTCGAAGCCGCCCGGGATCACCCGAGGCTGGGCGCCGCCGCCGCAGAGGCGCTCAGCGCTCTCGCGTAACGCACCTCGGGCACCGCCACACCGTCCACGGTGAAGGACTCCTCGGCACCGTCCGCCACGAAGCCCGCCTTCGCGTAGAAGCGGCGGGCACGCGTGTTCGCCGCCAGGACCCAGAGGAGCAGCAGCGGATACCGCTCCGCCGCGGCGCGCTTCGTCAGTGTGTCCATCAGCGTCCGTCCGACCCCTGTGGCGAGATGTTCGGGCAGCACATAGAGCGCGTACAGCTCCGCGGCCTCCTCAGGCGCGTCCTGGTCGCGGCTCGTTCCGTAACAGCCCCATCCGACCACCCGGCCGGCGCGCTCCGCCACGAGATGGATCACCTGGCCGCCGCCCTTGACCAGATGCTCGCGACGGCGGGCCGCGTCCTCCTCGACGCTCATCGCGTCCAGATACGACCGCGGCATCAGCCCGGCGTATGTGTGCTGCCAGCTCCGTATCCGGACCCTGGCGACCGCTTCGCAGTCGGCGGCGGTCATCTCGCGGACCAGGAGAGTCATCGCGCCCGGTCCGTCTCGCCGCTTGTCGCGAACGCCTCGATCGCCAGGACGAACCGGCCCGTGCCCCGGACGACCTGGCTGTAGCCGTTGCCGGGAGCGACGCCGTCGGGCGAGCGAAGATGGGTGAGCCGCGTCATGGAGCCATCCTTCTCCATGCCGGTGGCCGTGGACCAACGGGTTTCGCGTGCGGTCAGAGCAGGGTGAGCTGTGTGGCGCCCGGTCCCGGGTCCGGCGTCCCCGGCCGCCGCGGCGGGTCCTGTTCACGCGGTTCCTCGATCCGCCGGGCCGCTCCTCGGCTCGCGGGACCGATTCCGAACTCGTTCGCCAGCTCGTGCACCTGGCGTGTTATCTGGCGCTGATACCACTTCGGCGCGTACGCGCTTGCGGCGTACATGCGCTCGTAACGCGCCACCAGACGCGGATGGTGCTGTTCCAGCCAGGCCATGAACCACTCGCGCGCACCGGGCCGCAGATGCAGGACCAG
The DNA here is from genome assembly GCF_033795305.1 of Streptomyces sp. AK02-01A. NCBI lineage: Bacteria > Bacillati > Actinomycetota > Actinomycetes > Kitasatosporales > Streptomycetaceae > Streptomyces > Streptomyces sp. AK02-01A. Next base: position 7,856 of record NZ_JARBAE010000022.1, on the reverse strand, counting down.
CGGGGTCACGGAGGTGGCCCCGGCGGCGGCTATCGCCCGCACCGTCGCGCGTAGCTGCTCGGGACCGTCGCCGAGGAAGGGGATGACGGGCGCCATCAGCACTCCGCAGCCGATGCCGCTGTCGGCCATCGCGCGTACGACGTCGAGGCGGCGCTCGGGCGAAGGCGTGCCCGGTTCCACCGTGCGCCACAGCTCCTGGTCGGTGAAGCCGACCGAGACCGAGATACCGACCTCGGTGACGGACGCCGCCTGCCGGATCAGCTCCAGATCGCGCAGGATCAGCGTGCCCTTGGTAAGGATGGAGAAAGGGTTCGCGCGGTCGCGCAGCGCGGTGATGATGCCAGGCATCAGCCGGTAGCGGCCCTCCGCCCGCTGGTAACAGTCGACATTCGTCCCCATCGCGATATGCGCGCCGTGCCAGCTTCGGGAGCCGAGATGGCGGCGGACCAGCTCCGGCGCGTTGATCTTGACGACGATCTGGGAGTCGAAACCGAGACCGGTGTCGAGATCCAGATAGCTGTGGGTCTTGCGGGCGAAGCAGTAGACGCAGGCGTGTGAGCAGCCCCGGTACGGGTTCACCGTCCATTCGAACGGCATACGGGACGCACCCGGCACCCGGTTCACGATCGAGCGGGCGCGGATCTCGTGGAAGGTGATGCCGCGGAACTCAGGAGTGTCGAAGGTGCGTGTGGTCACCGCGTCCGTACCGAAGAGCGCGATGTCCCCTGTCGTCCTCGATGTCGGAGGGTTTTCGACCAGATTGTCCCAGCGCATGGATACCTCCTCGGTAGTACTCCCTCCACAATAGAACACATGTTCCCTTGATCGCCTCCGCGTGGATTTGGGCGGGCGCGCCGGAGGGTGGTTGGGTGGCCGCACCCCACTGAAGAACGAGTGCTGGAGGAAGAGTCATGGCGCAGGTCGAAGCCACTACGGAGCGGGTCATCGCGGCGGACGCGGAGACGGTGTTCGACGCGCTGGCCGACTACGAACACACCCGTTCGAAGCTCCTGCCGTCGCACTTCAGCGAGTACGAGGTACGGGAGGGCGGCGACGGCGAGGGCACCCTGGTCCACTGGAAGCTCCAGGCCACCAGCAAGCGCGTGCGCGACTGTCTGCTGGAGGTGACCGAGCCGACCGACGGCCGGCTGGTGGAGAAGGACCGTAACTCCTCGATGGTCACCACCTGGACCGTCACTCCGGCCGGTGAAGGGCGTTCGAAGGCCGTCGTCACCACCGTCTGGGACGGCGCGGGAGGTGTCGGCGGCTTCTTCGAGCGGACCTTCGCTCCCAAGGGTCTGGGACGCATCTACGACGCCGTGCTCGAAAAGCTGGCGGCGGAGACCGAGAACAAGCCCGAGGCGGGCACGGAAACCGAGCCCGGCAAGTAACCGGGACGGATCTCCGTCGGCGTCACCGTTTCGAGTGGTTTTCCCCGCGGCGTCATCGCGTGCTCCCTGCGCGACGCGTCGCGGGAAAGCCCCTGTTGAGCGGCTCGACGTGCGCTCCAAAGCCCAACCCGCCCCCGTCACAACGCTGTTCAGTGGTGCGTATTGCGCTTGCTCCCCGTTGGCGTGTAATGCGAAGAATGACGCCGCGCAGGTGTGACGAGGGGAGCAGTACGTGGGCGGGATCACTCTGGTGAAGGACGTCGAGCAGGTCGCGGTACCGCCCGCTCCGACGGCGGCAGGCCCGCCGCCACCGCCACTCACCGACGGCCCGGACTCCGCGGAAGCCCTCAGCCCGCGCCGGGTGCGGCTGGTCTTCGTCGGGCTGATGCTCGCCCTGCTGCTGGCCGCGCTGGAACAGATGATCGTGGCCACCGCGCTGCCGAAGATCGTCGGTGAACTGCACGGTCTCGACCGGATGTCCTGGGCGATCACCGCCTATCTGCTCACCTCGACGATCGGCCTGCCGATCTACGGCAAGCTCGGCGATCTCTTCGGCCGCAAGGGCGTCTTCCAGTTCGCGATCGTCGTCTTCGTCATCGGGTCCGCGCTCGCGGGCTGGTCCCGCACCATGGACCAACTGATCGCCTTCCGCGCCATCCAGGGCATCGGCGCCGGCGGACTCATGATCGGCGTGCAGGCGATCATCGCGGACATCGTGCCGCCGCGGGAGCGCGGCCGCTTCATGGGCCTCATCGGCGCGGCCTTCGGTCTCGCCTCCGTGGCGGGCCCACTGCTCGGCGGCTTCTTCACCGACCACGCCTCCTGGCGCTGGTGCTTCTACTTCAATGTGCCCTTCGGCCTGGTCACACTCGCCGTCATCACCGTTGTGCTCAAACTGCCGAAGCCGGCGGTCCGGGGCCGGCTGGACATCCTGGGCGCGCTGATGCTCGCCGCCGCGTCCACCTGCCTGGTCCTGCTGACCAGTTGGGGCGGTACGGAGTACGCGTGGGGCTCGCGCGTCATCCTGGGCCTGGCGGCGGGCGCGGCCGGAACGACCCTGCTCTTCCTGGTCGTTGAGCGTTTCGCGGCGGAACCGATCATCCCTCTGCGGCTGTTCCGTGACTCGGTCTTCAACATCACCGGCCTGGTCGGCGCCGTCGTCGGCGTGGCGCTGTTCGGCGCCGCCAGCTATCTGCCGACGTTTCTCCAGATGGTCGACGGGGCCAGCGCCACCGAGTCCGGTCTGCTCATGCTGCCGATGATGGGCGGCATCGTCGTCGCCTCCATCGTCTCCGGACACCTCATCAGCCGTACCGGGCACTACCGGATCTATCCGGTGCTCGGCAGCGCGATCTCAGTGGTGGGAATGTGGCTGCTGTCGCGGCTGGAGACCGACACCTCACGGCTTGAATGCGGTATCGCGCAGGCGGTACTCGGCCTCGGGATCGGCCTGGTGATGCCGGTGCTCATCCTCGCCGTGCAGAACGCCGTCCCGGCCGCCGACCTCGGCACCGCCACCAGCGCCAACAACTACTTCCGCCAGATCGGCGGCAGCGTGGGCGCCGCCGTCTTCGGCACTCTCTTCGCCAACCGGCTCACCGACGCGCTCGCCGACCGCATTCCCGCCGGGGCCGGTCTGCCCAGCGCCGAGTCCATCACTCCGCAGACGGTCCACGCCCTGCCGCCCGCGCTGCGTGACAGCTATATCCAGGCGTACGCGGACGCGATGCCGCGGATCTTCCTCTATCTCGTGCCGGTGCTTGTGCTCGGCCTGTTGATCGCCTTCTTCCTCAAGGAGAAACCGCTGGTGTCCCAGAACGCCTCCGCCGCCGATTCCGCCGCGATCCCCGCCGCGCGCTCCGCGACTTCCAGCGCTCCGCCCGCCGCTCCGGGCGCCGCGTACGCTCCCGGTGTGGCCGTCTGCGGCACCGTGCAGCACCACGACGGCACCATCGTCCCGCACGCCGCACTGACCCTCATCGACGTCCATGGACAGCAGATCGGCCGAGGCGCGAGCGGCGGCGACGGACGGTACGCGCTGAGTGTGCCCTGCTCCGGCTCGTACGTGATGATCGCGGCGGCGGGCGGGCACCAGCCGCAGGCCGTCACCGTCACCGTCGGCGAACGTCCCGTCGAACTCGATGTGGTCCTCGGCGGCGCCGGACGCCTCGCCGGTTCCGTGCTCACCGCCGACGGCACTCCGGTGCGCGACGCCGCCGTGACCCTCACCGATGTACGAGGAGAGGTCGTGGCGTCCACCCGCAGTGGCCGCGAGGGCAGTTATGTGATCTCGGAGCTGGTGGCGGGGGAGTACACCCTCGCCGCGAGCGCTCCGGCCTTCCGGCCCGCGGCGCTCCCGGTCAGCGTGCAGGCCTCGCGCGAGACCCGGCAGGACATCGAGCTGGCCGGCGGCGCGGTTCTGCGCGGTACGGTACGCGCCGGCGGCGGCCGGCCGGTCGAGGACGCGCGTGTCACCCTGCTCGACGCGGCGGGCAATGTGGTGGACACGCTCACCACGGGATCCGACGGCACCTTCCGGTTCGTCGACCTCTCGTCCGGCGAGTACACGGTGATCGCCGCGGGCTATCCGCCGGTCGCCACGGTGCTCCGGATGGCAGGCGGCGGACGGACCGAACGAGACCTCCTGCTCGGGCACGAGGACTGACTGAATTTCAGTCAGCCAATAGGTAGTGCGCGGGCGCACTACCTATTGGTTCATTGCCCCGCGCATCCAGTACGAGGGCCGTACCGTGGTGGGCGGAGCCGCGGATCCTGGCGGCGGGGAAGGAGCCTCCCACCCATGGACAGTGGTATTCCGCCGGGACTGCCGCGACGGCTCGCCGCGGCCGGCCGGATTCCGCTCGCCGTGGTCGTCGTGGACGGTGACGGCCTTGTGTCGCACTGGTCGAGCGGTGCGCGACGGCTTTTCGGCCATGCGAAGCACGACGCGGTCGGGCAGCTCGCGAGTGATCTGATGCCGGTCGCCGGTGCGCTCGCCGAGGACGAGCGCGGAGTGGCCCACGGTATGCACGACCCGTACGACGAACTGGGGCCGGAGCTGCACGCGCGCGGCTCCTGTCCCACCGCCGGACGCGCGAAGGTCTCCGACGCGGGACACGACAGGCTCGATGTGCTGTGGTGGGCCTATCCACTGGCCGGCCCGGGGCCGGGACGCCATCTCGTACTCGCGGCGGACACGGCCCGGTTCCGCGCCGACGGTGAGAGCGAGGGCGCGGACACGCTCCGGATCGCGCCGGGCTTCGCTCTGCACACGGAGTTCCCGGACTCGGACGCGCTGGCCCGGCGGCTGCCGGACATCCTGCCGAACATGAGCCCCGCCGAGTCCAGCCGCGTCATCGAACAGGTACTGGAACTGGGCTGTCCGGTCCTGGAGTTCAGCCATCACGACCGGGTGCCCGTCACTCCGGACTGGGGCGTGCCGAGGCGGCCGGCCGGACGGCACAGCGGGCCGCCGTCGCGGGAGCCGTCGCGGAGCTGCTCGGCGACCGGGGCAGGGCCTTAGGCCCTGGGCCGTGTCTGACACATAGCGCCGTCCGCCCGGAGGGCGGGGCCTGCGACGTCTGGTGCGTGCGATCCCAAGACGGAGGATCATCCGTGTACTGGACGTACTCGGATGACTCCGACAGCGCAGGGAGCATGAGTGCCAGGCGTCGCAGGCCAGGCAGGATGTGTCAGACAGGGCCTGGTCGTCGAGCTGACCTCCGCCTCGAAGGCCGTGTTCCAGCAGACCGCGAAGAGCCCTGACGGGCCGCCGGAGAAGCTCCGGCGGGTCGATCTGCCGGCGAGGTGGTTCGTGCTCGCCCGCGCGTGACCGGCGGGAGCGACCGGCCGGGCGGCTGCCGGCGGTGTACGTACGGACCGGGCCGGCCTCTTCCGAGGCCGGCCCGGTCCGTTGTGGCGGGTGCGGCGGACCACCGTCGGTCGTGCGCCGACACCGCCCGGCGGCCGGAAGAGCGCCCGGGGCCGCGGATCATGTCACGCGTGTTTCAAGTCACCCTCGGCACAAAGGGGCCGCCGCCGGTGGAGCGGCGCGTTTCTTTCGCTCCGGGAAAGCATCGGGATCCGGCCACGCACCGCTATGCGGTACCAGGGCAGAGTGATTCCGGTTTGCTAATGGCAACCGGAATGAGGAAATCACTCGGGTAAAACTCTACGGGAATCAGTCGTTCGCCCTTCGTGTGCGTAAATGCACTCATGCACCCCGTCGACACTCCAGACGTCACGTGGCGAATTAAGGACAACTGGGTCATGGAAGCGTTCAGGCCGCCAGGAGTGTGCCCGCTTTAGTGGCGTATGGGGTATTTGGTGTGGGACGGAGCGTCACTTCTCCGTCACTAAACCTGCTCAAAGATGGACACAGGGATCGCTCCACTGAATGTGCCACATGGCCAAAACGGGCCGTCTGGTAATTCCTTGACTCGGCTTGTCTTGACTGTTAGAAAATGACGTCGAACGGGGGGAAATATGTTCGCAGATCTCGGCTGCACACACAGAGTTCATCAACTCGGAACACGTCACGCCGATCAGGGGCCGCTGCTTCGGTGAGCCCCGCGGCCAGCCGATTCCTTACTTCACGCGCCGCAGCGAAACGGGCTGTCCAGCGGCCCCGGATCGCTAGCTTCGCCTGCCATTTCGCCTGCTAACGAACGGTCCGTGAACGTGAAAGCTTATCTTGACCTGCTCCGTATCGGCGACTACCGGCTGCTCTGGTCGGCGCTCGTACTCAATCTGCTCGGCGACGGCGCGACCTACGCAGCCATGGCCTGGATCACCGTGGAACGTGCGGGAGCCGCCGGCCTGGGTGTCCTCGGTGTCTGTCTCACTCTTCCGGTGATCCTCGGCGGAGCCGTGGTGGGTCCGCTGCTCGACCGGTTCTCCCGGCGCAAGCTCTTCATCTACGACTCGGTCTTCCGTGGCGCTGTGGTCGCCCTCATCCCGCTTCTGGCCTGGATCGGTGCGCTGGAACAGTGGCACCTGTACGCGGTCGCGGTGGTCTACGGCCTGCTGAAGATCATTCCGCTGGCGGGCACTCCGGCGGTGCTGCCCGAGCTGGTACCGGGAGAGAAGCTCCAGGCCGCCTCCGGCCTGGAGGCCACGGCGATGGGCGCGGCCAACGTGGTCGGCCCGGCGCTGGGCGCGCTGCTGATCGCGGCCTTCGACGCTCCCAGTGTGCTGTTGCTCGACGCGGTCACCTATCTGATCTTCGCTCTGCTGATCAGCCGGATCAAGGCGCCGATGGGCCGGCCCGAACCGACCGGCGAGACCGGGACGCGGCAGAAGCCGGGCTGGGCGCCGGTGTTCAAGCTGATCGTGCGGGACCGCTTCCTGCTTGTCCTCACTCTGTCGTTCGCGGCCTTCAACGTATCGGCCGGCGCTCTGGTGGTCGCCCTGCCGTGGCTCGCCAAATTCGAATTCCACAGCGGACCTGGTGTACTGGGCCTGATGCTCGCCGTACTGGCGGCCGGTGAACTGATCGGCTCGCTGGTCTCGGGCGCGGTCCAGACCTCGGAGAAGCAGATGCTCCGCATCGGAGTGCTGCAACTTCTCTCCGGTGCCGTGCTGTTCCTGCTCGTGCCCACCAGCCTGCCCTGGATCCTGCTCGGGCTCGCGCTCAACGGCATCCTCTCCGCGCCGATGACCGTGCTCGGCGGTGTGGTCCGGATGACCCGCGTCCCGAACCAGATGCGCGGCCGGGCCATGACGCTCATGCGCACACTGATGGCCGGCGCGCTTCCGGCCGGCTCCGCCGTCGGCGGTGTGCTGCTCAGCGGCAGCCACTACACGGGGCTGGTGCTCGGTGTCGCCGCACTCGCGGCGGCTCCCGGAGTCCTCACCGTGGTGCTCTTCCGCAACACCGCGTTCAGATTGGGGGTGACAGCCGGTGAGCAGCAGGATTCCGTCCCTGCCACGTCCTGATGTGCGAGCAGCCGAACCTGACGCCCTCCTTCTTGTCACCGACCGGCCCCGTTCGCTGAATTCCGGCGAAGCGTCCGGCATCACCCTCGCGCTGCCTCAGGATCTGGCGGAGCGAGTACGGGAGAGCCGGCTGGCGCTGGCGGCGTTCGCTGTGGTGCTGCACCGGTACACCGGCCAGAGTGAACTGCCGCTCGACGCCGACCTGTCCGGCGGCGGCGACGGCGGACTGACCCTCACCGTCGATCCGGACGAGCCGATCGCCGCGCTGCTCGCCAAGGCGGACCGGGCGGTCGCCGACCGTCCGGCGGCCGGTACCGCCGTACGGTTCGCCGATCACCGGACCGAGGCCCGGACGGTGCCGGGAGACCTGCCGGACCCGGCCGCCGAGATCGCTCTCACGGTCGACGGCGGCACGCTTCACCTGGGCTATCGCAGTTCGCTCTTCGAGCGGGAGACCGTCGAGCGGTTCGGCGCCCATCTGCTGCGCGCGATGCGATTCCTGGCCGGCCATCCGCACCGGCCGGTGCG
>NZ_JARBAE010000021.1:0-127092 GCF_033795305.1 Streptomyces sp. AK02-01A | reverse complement strand
CGGGCCGAACACACCCGGCTCGGCCCGCAGCATGCCGACATCAGCCAGGCAGTCCCCGCCGAGTGCCACGGCCAGAGCCACATCCAGCAGGATCTTGCCCGGATCGTGCACGGCCCGCGGCTTGCGCCACGGCGTGAGTGCCGCCGATACCGCGGTGTCCAGGCCGGACTTGCGGACCGTCTCGATCAGCAACACCGAGCCGGCCTGGGCAACCACCCCGCGACCGCCGCCCTCGACACGGACACGTGGGTAGAACCCGCTACTCTTCTTCACCTGGGAAGTGCCTCTTCCGCTACCACGTACAGGACCCTCAGCAAGTCCTATCGTTGCAGCTCAGAGGCACTTTCTGCTTTCTCGACCACCTGCCGGACAGCACCCCTCACGAAAGCCCGAGGCTAGCGTCACTTCGACGCGACCTGCCCGCTCACCTCTCCAGCCGGAGCAGGAATAACGATGGCAGATTCCCCGTCAACCTCGGACCTCTCAACGAATTGATCGAGAAAACCCTCCAGGCGGGATACGACGAATTCCCACTCGTCGAGAACAATAGAGGAAGCATTCAGAAGACCTGAGCGACCATGCAAAATATCCGATGACTTCTTGTAGATATGGCGAGACAGTCTAATTACGCCAAGAACCTCTCCATATCTACCCTGCTCGACAAGGCCGAGCACAAAAGCTAGTTGAGCATCCGCACCATTTGAAATTGTCGGAGGCCGATCCGGCTTACAGACAAGCCTGTAGGCAGCAGACGAGACCCTCTCGATCCGAAGCCTCAACTCCAGAACCTTGATTCTGCGCAACGAGAGGTCGGTCACATCCATTCAGAAATCCCACTCACCAAGCGTCGAGCATGCATCAAGCCCTGCCTTGATCTCCAACTTCAGATCGGCCTTCGCTTCTTCTCCGCCATGTGCAGCGCTGTTCCACTTGGCAATGTGATACCCACACGCCTGCCGAGCCTTGTCGACAGGGTGAGAATGAGCCGGATCCAAAGAGATGATCTGTTTAGCTGCATCGAGTCGCTTGGTGGTTGTCATCGCTCCATCCAGAAGCCCCAACGACGTAGCCACGTTCTCCCCAGAGAAAAGCGAGTATCGAACGACGCACTGCCTCAACGCATCATCCAGCGCCTGCCGCAACAACCCTCGAATAATCTGAACCTCATTGAGGTATCCCGTAGACGACACCTTGGGTGAGAACTGCCATACCGACTCCGCATCCCCAATAAGGACGCGCCAAAGCTCGTCGGTCTTCTCAACAGAGATCTCTCCCCGGATCCCATCACGACTCACGACCCACGCCTCGCACACATGACTCCGTGCCAGAAGATGCTCCTTCAAACGCTCATCGTGAGTTAGAACGATGACGCGCCTCCCCTTGGCCAGGTCCGAGATCACAGCGGCGAGCCTGTCAACCCTGATTTCATCGAACGAATGGACGGGATCGTCGAGGATCAGAAAATTGAAGGGTCCAGAACCAGCCGTCGCAAACAGCGGAGCGAGCAAGAAGGCATTTCTCTGCCCCGCGCTCAGCATGGCAAGCTCCAGCTTGTTCCCGTCAGCTCCCTGTACGGAAATTTCAGCTCGCGTCCGCTTGAGGCTTACCGATTCCAGGACGATTCCAGCATCTTTTAGTAGACGCTCTACCTGTACACCGGCCTTCCCTTCGAAACGCACAGTGCGGCCAGCACGGAGACGGTCCTCAAGTTCACCGATACACTTGCGTGTCGCCTCCCAGAGGGGAGCAGACTCAGCTTCCTCATTCTCCTGCTCCCAGGCCGCAATGTATGGCTCTAGCGTCGCTCTACGCCCCCGTCGCCACTGAGCGGAAATATCACTCAGCTCGATCGCCTTACTATAAAGACCCTTCCAGGACTCTCCTGAGAGTTTCGCTCTAATTCCGAGGAATCCCGTTACTACAGGGGCCACAGGCTGTTCGCCGTACGCCTCAAATGTCGCCAGAAGAGCCGCGTACTCAGATCGGAAACCGTCGAGCAATGGTTCATCGAAATCTGCTACGCCTGAGACTATGTCGAGAACCATCGGGATGATCTCAACGGCTCCGCGAAGTGCCTTCAGTGAGGCGTTTGCCGCATTTCTCCTGGGGGCCGTCTCTGTAACACTTGCCAGGTTATCGGCAAGACGCTGTACCCAATCGGAAACCTCGCTGTCGCAGACCGGGCAGATGTATCCGCAGTTAGCAACCTGCTCGACCTCTGAATGGAGAGAAGTCAGGTGAACCGCCAGACGATGGTGAACTGTAGGAACGTCCCCTAGCACCAACTCCAGAGCACGGTCGACATCGCGCAGCGAAGCATCCAGTCTTTCGATTCCAGCCGCTGTAACCTCAGGTAGCGCTGCTCCGACTTCAGTGAGGCCGTTCTCAGTCAGCCAGGCCCGCATGTCGCCCACATCCCCACTCCAGGACAGGTCTGGAAGATGGTGCTGCGGTTCGAGTTCCAAGAAGTGGGCGTCTACCCTTGCCACTTTCTCCTTGGCACCCTTGAGTGCGGCTGCGAGACGCTTACGACTAGCAGTTGCAGAAGAACTGATCTCCTCAACGCGACGTTCCAGGTGATCAAAGCAGCCACCGAGCGCGAGCAGATTCTCAATATACCTCTGAAGATCTTCGTGCTGCTGCACACGCCGCTCTACATCAGCATACGAAAACACCGGCGGATGAGATTCCACGGCATAACTCCAGGGGGTCTCCGAGATTTCAAAACTCGCAACTCCCTCGCTGGAAAGCTGACGGATGGAATCGAATTTATTAACCTGCCCATCCTTGCCGATTCGGGCTGTAAGTCGAAGCGACTCTTCACCTCGCGTAAGAACGACTTCAACCGTAGATTCTTCTGCATCGCGGGCACAGTTCACTTTCTCCCATAGTGGACTCTTCCCGCTTCTTGCAGTCGCCGGAGCAACAGCCGCCCACCAGTCCGATCGACCCGAAAGCGCCGTCCGAATCCCATCAGAGATGCTCGACTTCCCAGACCCATTAGGCCCGTGAAGAATGGTCACGCCAGGCGTCGGGTCGAACTGGAAGGAAAAAGGAACAGTGGCGCCCTGAAACCCCTCGATCCTCAGTGAAACGAGGTCCCATGAAAGGCCACGCGTAGGATCCCATGCATCGATTCTCCCCGTCCCTCCGATCTCTTCGATCAGAGCGAGAAGGTTCCCCCAAGCCTGCCTTTTCTGGGGGCTGTTCGCACGAGCCTGTGCGAACTTGCTTTCCTCGGCAAGGTCCGCATACGTGAGGAGGCTCAGCTCGCTAGAGCCAGCCGAGGATCGGGCGTGACCGCCATCGGGGGCCGAACTGATAGCCGTGTGACGATGAGGGTCCACCGATGCTCCCTGTGCAGAACGCTCCTTGCGATTTGCGATGCTACCCAGGTAACTAAAGCTGGTGCATAGGTTTTTGCCCGATTCCCTTCCCCTCTGCCTGATGCGCACGTGGTGGTCCACGCCTGGTCCACGCTCGGTGATCCAAAGCGGCACACAGGCGGTGCAGGGTGGGACAGCTCCTACAACGAAGGGGCGCCCCTGGTCGGGACACCCCTTCTGATCAGCACGTTCTCTGACCTGGCGGTGGGTGTGGGATTTGAACCCACGGTGACATCGCTGCCACGACGGTTTTCAAGACCGTTCCCTTAGGCCGCTCGGGCAACCCACCTCGCCCCGCTTACCAGCGACGGGGCGGCTACAGCCTACCGGCTGTCGGATCCGGTGTGCGGCGCCGGCCGGAGGATGGCCACACTCCACGGAACTCGCGTGTCAGTCTCGCTGCCACGGCGCGCCGAGGGCGACAGGAGGTCCCGCTCGGGACGATTCGCGCCGGTGACCTTGCCCTGGCCCCGAGATCCACCCGAGCGGCCTCATGGAACCCGTCGGTCTCCCTGAAGACGACGCCGTCCCGCTCGCGCCACTCCTCCAAGGAGCCCACGGCCTTCCGACGGTCCCACCGACCAACAGCTCTCGCCGATGCCGGCTCCGCTCCATCACCTCGTTGGTCACACGCGTCGTCGACGCACCCAACAACACACCGGCGACGGTCACATGCCGGCCAACCCTTGGTGTCGAGCCGCAGCCGTACTCCAGCCACGATCTCTCACCTGCGAGGTGGTGACAACGAGCTCACGTTTCGTCCGGGCAAAACCACAGCCGCCATCCATGACCGAGGAATGCCGGGTATTCGCAGGGATGGCGCCCGTAGCGGTGGTTGAGTCTGCGTCAGCCGGTCAGCCACAAGCTGGTCCGCTCGATGACCCGCCTTCGTCATCCTAATCGTCCGCTGGATTCGATGCCTTTGCGGTGATGCGGACGCCGATGCGTTTGCGGCGGCCATGTACGCGGTTCAGGCACCTACAGCTTGCCGGGCCGTAGTGCCCAGCGGTTCTCGGGTCATGTCTCGATTGGAGAGCGAACCTCCAAACTCGCTCTCTCTTTGTTGCTCCGTACGTACGAGGAGTCGAGGACCCTGCGGGAAAGGTCGAGCAGCCCGCACTCGTCGGCGCGTTCGATGGCTCCGCGCAGACGGCCCCAAGAGGTCGGCGGCATCTCGGATACCCCACATCAGCGGTCAGTCGGCGCCCGGGCCCGGCACACCACAGGTCATGTCTGCTCTCGTCATGTCCGGAGGCACCCGCCGCACGTGCCACCGAGGACCGCAAACATCACGATGACCGAAAAGTTGGCGTGCTGCTTGGCATAAACACGAGAGAGGACAGGTGGCTCAAACAAACGTCTTTGTGGTAATCGTCACTGGCGCAGCCGTGAGGCGCAGTTCCCGAACTACTGGGACTCCACTCTCAACAACTTCCCACAGCCCCACCATCGCTTAGACAAAACCGAAGCATTCGCCCAGAAGAATCAATTTCACCATGAAAGATCATGCAGATATACACGACAACGAAGAGTACGTCAATACCGCCATTCCAAAAAATCCCGTTGACATCCCCCGAGCGTGCCGCAACGATCGAATCCGATCCGGAATCTTCACCGGGAACGCCTCCATTAATGAAAGCCGAGGAAGTCCGATGACCACCGCAAAATTCCGCCGATCCATGCAGATGACCATAGCTGCCGCAGCCGGCGCACTCATGGTCGCGCTCACCGCGGGTCCGGCGTCCGCCGGCACCGGAAGCGGTTACTGCCAGAGCCACTCCTACACAAACTGCGCCACAGTTTTCTACAACAGCGACTTCAGCGGGGCATCGCTGGACGTATGGAACCAGAATATTCCCGATTTCGCCTCCTACAGCTACAGCGGCGGTGGTGCGGGAAGCGGTCAGGGCGTCAAGAACAACGCAGCCTCCGCGCTGAACAGGAACAGCAACTCCTCAGCGACAATTTGGTTCTACAGCGGCTACTCCGGCCCCTGCGACACCATGCGGCCGGAGAACGGAACGGACTCACGTCTCCGCAATACCTACAATGAGAACGCATCACTGAGCTTCGCCCAGGGAAGTAACTGCTACGTCTGGTAGACACATGTCGGGCCCTGCACATCTACGGATGAGGAGTGTGCGGGGCCCGGCCTCCACCCGCCACTTTTCGCTCCGGTCCCACTCCTTCATTTTCTTGCTTCCGGCACATGCGGAGATTAAATGCACCCTCGTGGAATATTCTCCAAATACGGGATTCTCCTGGCCATTTCCACCGTCACTCTGTCCGGTGCCGGCTGCTCCATCGGCGCCGGAACCATGGAAAATTCGGGAACAAAGGACCTGAAATCGAATAGGCAGACCAAGTCCGAGATTCAGGGAAGTCAGCGCGACGACCCCGCCCGCGCGAATGACTACACGTTCACGTTGCCCATCGCAGAATTCAGCTACTCGCGATCAGACCTGCACATTATTCGCACTGCGCTAAATCAATTCACCCAAGATTGCATGAAGCGGTACGGAATAACATACAAAATTCCGGACGCAGCAGACAGAAACATTATGGCGGACCGCCGCTACGGCCTTTCGAGTCTCACGGAAGCAGCCAAATACGGCTACGATCTGCCCACCTACGACGAGCCAGAAACCGCGAAAGGCCTCTCCAACGAAGCCTCCCTGGTGCTGCACGGGACCGAACAGAAGAATTCGACCGGCGGGAAGATACGAGTCAACGGCCTGGCCGTTACTCCGACTGGTTGCGCCGGCGAGGCACAGAGCAGGGTTTCCGCGTCCTCTACGGATCCCCGCGGCGCCGCAGCAGCACAAAATATCGCGACATCAAGCTTTCAGGAATCCCTGAGGGCACCGAGGGCGCAAAAAGCTATCATTTCCTGGTCTTCATGCATGAAAGAGCACGGCTACGACTTCAAATCGCCACTGGAAGCGACCGGGAATCTAGATTTTCATAAGCCATCACCATCGCCGTCGGAATCGAAGAAAGAGATCAACACCGCTACGGCAGATGTCACCTGCAAGAACAAGACCGGACTGCTGACCACGTGGTTTTCTGTGGAATCAGCCATCCAGGAGCATAAAATCGCAGCCGACCGCACAGTTCTCATGAAGCTCAAAAATACGCATACGTCCGTCGTGACACGGGTGACCAAGGAAATGGACCAACCGCGATAAAGGGGCTGCCGAAGTATTCGGCAGCCCCTCTCACGTGCAGCTTTGCCAACTGCGAAGAGTCTGGGATCCGGGCTCAGGCACCGGCGGTGAGGGCGAGCGTGGATTTCAGGACCGTCCCTTGGGCCGCTCGGGCCACCGGCAACCAACCCTCGCGTCGTCCACCGGGACCTGACGGCGCGAGGAACGGCCTCAGGGCTGTCCCGTGATCCCTGGTGGATCACGGGACAGCCCTGAGTCAGTCAGCTCTCGCCCTTGCGTTCGCCCAGGGTGACCTGGACCGTCGACTCCTTGCCGTCGCGCTTGTAGGTCAGCTTGACCTTGTCTCCCGGCTTGTGGGTCCAGATCTCACCGATCAGCGTCGGGCCGCTGTCGATCGGAGTGTCGTTGAACTTCGTGATGATGTCGCCCGCCTTCAGGCCCGCCTTCGCGGCGGGGCCGTTCGGTGTGACCGCCGGGGCACCGCCCTCACCCTGCGGCGAGATCGTGGCGCCTTCGCCGCCGTCAGCCATCGTGACCGTGGCGCCGATCAGCGGATAAACCGGCTGGCCCGTCTTGATGAGCTGCTCCGCGACATTCTTCGCCTGGTTGATCGGGATGGCGAAGCCGAGGCCGATCGAGCCCGCCTGCGACTGGCCCATACCGCCGCTGCCCGCGGACTGGATGGCCGAATTGATGCCGATGACCGCGCCGCGCGCGTCCAGCAGCGGGCCGCCGGAGTTGCCGGGGTTGATCGAGGCGTCGGTCTGCAGGGCGCTCATGTACGAGTTGCTGCCGCCGGAGCCGTCACCCGACGCCACCGGGCGGTTCTTGGCGCTGATGATGCCCGTGGTGACGGTGTTGGAGAGGCCGAACGGCGCGCCGATCGCGATGGTCGAGTCGCCGACGGCGACCCGGTCCGAGTTGCCGAGGGCCAGCGGGGTCAGGCCCGGCGGGGCGTCCTTCAGCTTCACCACGGCCACGTCGTAACCCTCGGCCCGGCCGACGACCTCGGCCTCGTACTTCTTGCCGTTGGAGAAGGTCGCGGTGAGGGCACCGCCGTTGGCGGCGGAGGCCACCACGTGGTTGTTGGTAAGGATATGTCCCTGCTTGTCGTAGATAAAGCCGGTGCCCGTACCGCCCTCGCCGTCGCCGGCCTTGGCCTCGATGGTCACCACGCTCGGCAGCGACTTGCCGGCCACCGACGCGACGGTGCCCGCGGGACGCTTGAGGTCCTTCGGGGCTTCCGAGGCCGCGACGGTCGTCGAACCGGCCGAGCCGTCGTCATTGTTCTCCGCGGCCCAGTAGCCGACACCGCCACCGACACCGCCCGCGATCAGCGCGGCGATGACCGCACCGGCGATCAGCCCGCCCGTCCGCCTGCGCGGCGGCTCGTGTTCGGGCACCGGCGCGCCCCAGGCCGGGCCGTTGCCGCCGCCTCCGTACGAAGGGAGCGCGGGCGGCGGCGGAGGCCATCCGGCGCCGGATGCCGCCGACTCGGGCGCGGGCGGCGGCCATCCGGCGCCGGAGGCCTGAGCCGCCACGGGGACCGCCGCCTGACCTGCCTCGGGAGTCCCGCCGTCCGCGACCGCTCCTGTCGGCGGCGCGGGAGCGTACGGCGGCTGAGGGGAAGCCCCCGTACGCTCCTCCGCCGCCGGCTCATGCCCGGCCTCTCGCGGACCGGACGCGGGTGTGCCCTCGGGAGCGGCATCCGGCACGGGAGGTACGGACGGGGCGGCGGGGACCGCATTGCCCTCGTTCTCGGTGCTCACAGCTCGTTCTCCTCGGTTCCACATCAGTCTTCGGCAAGAGTTTCGCTGGCCAAGTGTCTGCGGTCAGCTTTTCCCACAGCACATCAGGCCACTGTAAGCAGGACCTGTGCGTCTTCCCGCCATCCTTTATTCCGGACAAAACGAACGCACCCGGAACCGACCGGCCGGGGAACCCCGACCGTTCACCCGGCCACCCTCTCGCGATGGCACCATGACGCGGTGACTCAAGCACGACAACACAGCATCCAGGTCGTCGCCCACCGGGGAGCGTCGGAGGACGCACCCGAACACACCCTGGCCGCGTACACGAAAGCCATCGAGGACGGCGCCGACGCCCTTGAATGCGACGTACGTCTCACCGCCGACGGCCATCTCGTCTGTGTCCACGACCGCCGTGTGAACCGCACCTCCAACGGGCGCGGTGCCGTCTCCGCACTGGAACTCGCCGATCTCGCGACGCTCGACTTCGGCTCCTGGAAGGATAGCGAGGAGAGCCCGGACTGGCGGGACCGCGAGTTCACCTCCGTACTGACGCTGGAACGTCTGCTCGAACTGGTGGCGGACGCCGGCCGCCCCGTCCAACTGGCCATCGAGACCAAACATCCCACCCGCTGGGCGGGCCAAGTGGAGGAGCGGCTGCTCCATCTGCTGGGACGGTTCGGCCTGGACAATCCGGCACCGGGCGACTCGACCGTACGGATCATGAGCTTTTCGGCACGCTCGCTGCACCGGATCGCGTTCGCCGCGCCCCGGCTGCCGACGGTGTATCTGATGCAGTTCCTCTCGCCCCGGCTGCGCGACGGACGGCTGCCGGCCGGCGCCCGGATCGCGGGTCCCGGGATGCGGATCGTCCGGAACCACCCCGGTTACATCGCCCGACTGCACAGGGCGGGCCACCGTGTCCATGTCTGGACGGTGAATGAGCCGGAAGACGTCGATCTCTGCGTCCGCCTCGGAGTGGAGGCGATCATCACCAACCGCCCCAAACAGGTGCTGTCCCAGCTGGGCCGTCTCACCTGATATCTCCCGACTCCGCCGCACGGAGGGTGACGAGGAGTGCACCGGCGCGTTCGTTCCGTATTGGATCGTCAGGAGTGCGTCAATGGCCCTCCCGTGGCCGGTTTCCGGTCCAGGCCAATGGGGCATCCACACCGTGGCGTGGGGCAAAGGAGGTCTCGGGGGTGGCGTTTGTGGTGGCACAAGAAGTGCCCACGTCGTCGTGCGTGGCTGTTCCCCATGGTCCTGCGGGCGTGGGGGAAGCGCGGCATCTGATGCGTGAGCAACTGAGGCGCAGCGGGGTGTCGGATTCGGTCGTCGATGATGCCGTACTGATCCTTTCCGAGCTGCTCAGCAATGCCTGCCGGCATGGCAGGCCACTGGGAAGTACGGAGATCGGTGACGGCGACATCCGCGCCGCCTGGCGTGTCGACAAGGCGGGACGGCTGACCGTCGAGGTGACGGACGGCGGTGGTCCGACGCGGCCGGTCCCGGCCACCCCTTCGGTCACGGCGCGTGGCGGCCGCGGGCTGAACATCATCAGCGCTCTCGCCCAGGACTGGGGTGTACGGGACAGCGCGTCCGGAGAGGTCACGGTGTGGGTGATCGTCGCTGAAGGGCATCGCCGCGACGATTTCGCTACGCGCGTCACTGGCCCCGGACTCGGGGTCGGCGGGCTGGGCTTCGGGGACGGCTTCGACGACATGGACTGAGCCGACGCCATGGACTGAGCCAGAGGCTTCTCCGAACGAACGGCTGCCTCCGTCCGGTTGGCCGCGGCCGGCTCCGCCCGTATGCGGCGCGCGCCGGGTCCGTACGTACGACGTGTCCACCGGCTGTCCGTCCGCCCGGCGCGGCTCCGCCCGTTCGCGCGTCGCATCGTGCCCCCGGCGATCCCGGCTAGGCTCGCGCCGATACCGCACCGCCGCTACCGGGAGAAAGCCACACCATGGCCAAGAAGCGCCCCCAGACGAAGGCCGCGAAGGCGCAGCTCAAGGACGGACCGGTTCCGGTGGTCGGGGCCCGCGAGCCCTGCCCGTGCGGATCGGGCCGCCGCTACAAGGCATGTCACGGCCGGGCGGCCGCGCACGCCGTCACCGAGCTGGTGCAGCGTCCCTTCGAGGGCCTGGCCGGTGAGTGCGACTGGGTCGCGCTGCGCGAGCTGGTGCCCGCCGCGACCGCCGAGCTGACCCTCAGGGACGGGCTGCCCGAAGGCGTGCCGTCGGTGACGCTCGCGACCGTTCTGCCGATGGCCTGGCCGGCGCTGCGCCGCGACGACGGTTCCGTACTGCTCGCGCTCCAGAACGACACCTCGTCCGGCGACCTGAGCCGTGATCTCGCGGACACGCTCCAGCGCGCGCTGTCCGCCGAGCCCGGAAACCCGGTGGCCGCCCAGCGCGTGCCCGCCGACGGTCCGCGCCTGCAGGATCTGCTGGACCCCGAGGCCGGTTTCGCACCGGTGGTGCACTCCGGATTCGAGTTCTGGGTACCGGACGCGGAGAACGCCTCCGCCGAGGTCAGCGCCTCACTGGAGCGGGCCAACGCCGCGGCGATCCCGACCGCGCTGCTCTCCGGCACGGATGCCGCGTACTGGTGCGAGACGCCGGAGAAGAACCATCTGCGGTGGGTCATGCCGCATCCGGAGGAGAGGCTGCTGGACGCGCTCGCCCGGCTGCACGCCGCCGGCACGTCGAGCCTCGGCGAGGGAACCCGCCTGGTCGGCTCCTTCCGGGCGCACGGGCTGACCGTGCCGGTGTGGGACCTGCCGAGCGCGATGGGTGCGGAGGAGTGCGAGAAGCCGGCGGCGGAGTTCGCCGAACGGCTGGCGGCGGCGCTCGCCGTCGACGCGCCACTGACCGCGGACGAGCGCCGGGCCCGCGGCGGGCTCACCAACCGCCAAGTGACCCTGAGCTGACCGGGATGACAGCGGTGAACGTGGCGGTGTGTGACGGTCACCGCCGCGCTCGCCATCGGCGCGGAGAATCGGTGATGCCTGTCACACCTGCCCGTACCAGCAGGTAATTCGCTGTCCGAATACACCGGATCGAATTTGCTAACCGCCGATCTCTTGTTACCGTTCTAGAAGCCCGGTCGCTGGTGCATCCCCCGTCGCCAGCGACCGGGCGTCCGCGTTTCCGGATGATCTCGGAACGTCAAAGAGCCGTGGACCGTGGGGAGTTGCTCCCCGACCGCGCCAGCAGAGGTCCGACCTCTTCGCTGTCCGGGCCGTCCCCGGGACCCGCGAAGTCCACCATCGCCGTGTCGTGCGCCGCCGCCGCACGGGATGTTCGCGTGGCGTTTCACCTGTCCCGTGCTCGTCCCTCGCCGCGACCGCGCGGTGTGTCCGTACGGTCCGTCCGCCCGGCCCCATCAGGCCGAGTACGGCCAGGAGTTCACCGCTCGTCGCGGCGCGGTGGTCCCTCGGTCAGCACGCGGATCCGCGCCGTGCGGCCGTCGGGAGAGTCGACTTCCGGCCCACATCGTTCCGCCGTACGCACCACGGAGTCCCGCGTACGCACGGGCCGTTCGGCCGCACCTGTCGGCCGAACGAGCCGCTCAGGGACGCCGCGCGTTCCATTCCCGGACAACTCGGCACGACTCATACCCGGACGAGTGACGGGCCGTATGGACAGGACGCGAAGCGCCCCGGTCCGGACGGGCCGGACCGGGGCGCGAACCGCCGTCAGTAGGCGAGACGACTGCCGCCGTCCGGGGCGCTGGTGCTCGCCTTGACCAGAGCGTCCACGACCGCCTCCACATCCGGCAGCCATGGCGCCGCCGAGCCGGGCAGTGGTGCCCGCTCCCAGCGGACCTGTCCGCCGGCCGCCTCGGACGGCGGCAGCACGAGATAGCCGCCCTCGCCGTGGAATCTCAGCGAACTGGGCACCCAGTCCTTGGCGTACAGCAGCTCACCGAGCTGTTCGAGGCTGTAGGGAGCCACCAGCAGTGCCCACCGGGTGGGCGTCGCGACGACCGGTCCGAGCCGCATGCCCAGCCGGTCGAGCTCCGCCAGCGCACGCGCGCCGGCGACGGCCGGCAGACTCACCGCGCACGGGGCGCTGCCGCCGGTGGCCATGACGATCGGGGCCGTGGGCCGGTTCTTCCACCACCAGCGCACCATGCGCTCGTCGGTGGTCGCCGCGAGCAGTCCGGGCTCGAAGGGGTGTGCGCCTGGTACGGCGCATTCCGGGTCGGGGCAGGCACAGCCGTGCCCGCGGGTCCCGCGTCCGTCGGCCGACTTGAGACCGGCGCCCGGCAGTACGGGCCATCTCCACGCGGTGGCGCAGGTGAGGGCCGCGTCGAGCTGGGCAGGCCTCCCCTTGCGCCAGAACCGGAGCCTGCGTCGCCTTCCGAGGATCTCGCGCATAAGCGCTCGTTCCTTTCCGTTGAACGCCGAGGTCCACATGACACTGACACCATGTGTGTGCATCACTTCACCGTGCGTACATTCGACGCTTGGCCGCCCCTTGCCTGAGGCACGGACAGACTCTCCCGGCCTGCGGCTCGTCACGCCGCCCCTGGGCCGAGCACGGGCTGTCCGCATGGAACGCGTGGCGAGGGGTGGCGTGCGCATGGCGCTTGCTGTCCCGCTGTACTTTTCTCGCCACTCCGGGGGATGGGGCGCGGCCTACGACGGCTAAGACGCCTGGGCCTGCCGCCAGGTTCCGGGGCGGTCGCGACCGTCCCTGTCCGTCACCGTTTACGTACCCACCACGTCCGGAATGACGCTCCACCCGGGCCGTACGTGATCCCAGCTCGGAAGATCCCCTGTTGAGCGCCATCAGTCGATCGTAAAACCCAGCCAGGGGGGTCATTTTCCAGCCAAGTAAACCGTCTCACAGATACCGGCAACCCCGCCAGGACAATGCTGGACATCGCGTCAGTTGTACCTGTACATGTGGATACATTGATAGCCGCGCAGAATGACATAGGGGTTTGCGATGCTATTGAGCGAAACGCACCAGCCGGGAAGCCGGCTGCCATGAGCGCCCCGAACATGCCGAAAGTGGCTGGAATCGATTCCACAGTTCCCGCTCCCGCGCACACTGCCGCACCCCTCGACGATCTCCCGGCCGCGCCGGGCGCGCTCATCCAGGACCGGCTGGCCGGCTGGGTCTCCGATCTGACCACCCTCCACGAACTGACCGAACGCCTGGCCAGGACCCGCTCCCTGGACGACGCGCTCAATGAACTGCTCGACGCCGGAGCCGCTCTGGTCGGCGCCCGCCGCGGCCTGGTCGTGCTCGAACCGGCCGACGGTCTGGGCCCGGCCATGACCCTCGGTCTGGGGCTCGCGCACGCCGATCTCGGCCATCTTGAGACCGTGCCGCGCCGCGCCACCTCGTACGGCCGTCTCCTCGACCACTCGGGCGGCCGGGCCGAACCGGTGGCCGCTCCCGACCTGCTCGCGGACACCGGACTGGACCCGCGTCAGCGCGAGGTCGCGGCCCGGCTCGGCTACGGCGCCAGCTACGCCGTCCCGCTCGCCGCGGACACCGCCGGAGAGACACCCGGCGCCGAGAAACTCGGTGCCGCCGTCTGGCTGTACGACGAACCGGCCGAACCGGTGGAACGCCAGCGCCATCTCGTCGGCCTCTACACCCACTACGCGGGCGAGCACCTCGCGCGGCTGCTGGAACTGGAGCGGGCCCGTACCCGCGTCGCCGCCATCGCCGAGGAGCTGCTGCCCAGCCGGCTGCCCCGGATCCCGGGCATACAGCTCACCGCACGCCACCGCACCGGACCACGCGGCGGCGGCGACTGGTACGACGCGCTGCCGCTTCCGGACGGCGCCCTGGGACTGACCGTCGGCTCGGTCAGCGGCTCGGGCCCGAGCGCGGTGGGCGCCATAGGGCGGCTGCGCGCCTCACTGCGGGCGTACGCCGTGATGGAGGGCGAGGATCCCGTCGCCGTGCTCTCCGACCTGGAGCTGCTGCTGCGGCTGACCGAGCCCGCGCGTACGGCCACCGCCCTCTTCGCGTACGCCGAACCGGCCAAGCGCAAGATCCTGCTGGCCGGCGCCGGGCACGCGCCGCCGCTGGTCGTCGGCGAACGGCGCACCGAGTTCATCGAGACATCCCTCTCCGCGCCGCTCGGCATGCTCGCCTGCTGGGAGGCACCGAGCGTGGAGATGTGGGCAGCGCCCGGCGAAACGGTGCTGTTCTACACGGACGGCCTGCCGCGGCGCACCGGCGACCCCATGGACCGGGCGTTCGCCCGGCTGCACGCGGCGGCGGCAAGCGTTCCCACGGCCTTCCGGGACGATCCGGGAGCGGTCGCCGACCATGTGCTGCGGACCGTACTGCCCGACGGCGCCGGCACCTCCGGCACCGAGGATTTCGTCCTGCTCGCCGCCCGCTTTGACTGATCCGGGCCGGTTTCTCATACAGCCTCCGGGCCGTCTTCCCCTCGCACATACGATGGAAAGCCGGTCCAGAGTCGTATCAAGGAGAAAAAGTGGCTGAGGAGCTCACCCCGGAGACCCCGGAGACAGCGGAAAAGCCGGTCAAACAGAGGAAGAACGGCCTGTACCCGGGCGTGTCCGACGAGCTCGCGGAGAACATGAGGTCCGGCTGGGCCGACACCGAACTGCACGGCCTGGAGCCGATCGCGCAGGCGGCCCACACCGCCGCCCGCCGCGCCGCGCTCTCCGCGCGCTTCCCCGGCGAGCGCCTGGTCATCCCGGCGGGCAATCTCAAGACCCGCTCCAACGACACCGAATACGTCTTCCGCGCCTCCACCGAGTACGCGTACCTCACCGGCGACCAGACACAGGACGGCGTTCTCGTCCTGGAGCCCAGGGCCGGACTGGAGTCCACGGAGGCCGGCGGACACGACGCCACCATCTATCTGCTGCCGCGCTCCAACCGCGAGAACGGCGAGTTCTGGCTCGACGGCCAGGGTGAGCTGTGGGTCGGCCGCCGGCACTCCCTCGGCGAGGCCGAGCAGTTGCTCGGCATCCCGGCCAAGGACGTACGCGGACTGGCCGCCGCCCTCGCGGACGCCACGGGTCCGGTCCGTAACGTCCGCGGACACGACGCCGCTGTCGAAGCCGCGCTGACCGACAAGGTCACCGCCGAGCGCGACGAGGAACTGCGCGTCCACCTCTCCGAGGCGCGCGCCGTGAAGGACGCGTTCGAGATCGGCGAACTGCAGAAGGCCGTCGACTCCACCGTGCGCGGCTTCGAAGACGTCGTGAAGATCCTCGACAAGGCCGAAGCGACCAGCGAGCGCTACATCGAGGGCACCTTCTTCCTGCGCGCCCGCGTCGAGGGCAACGACATCGGCTACGGCTCGATCTGCGCCGCGGGACCGCACGCCACCACACTGCACTGGGTGCGCAACGACGGCGACGTACGCCGCGGTGACCTGCTGCTCCTCGACGCCGGAGTGGAGACCCACACGCTCTACACCGCCGACGTCACACGCACACTGCCGATCGACGGCCGCTACAGCGAGATCCAGCGGAAGATCTACGACGCGGTGTACGAGTCCCAGGAGGCCGGAATCGCGGCGGTGCGCCCCGGCGCGAAGTACCGCGACTTCCACGACGCCTCGCAGCATGTCCTCGCGGAGAAGCTCGTCGCGTGGGGCCTGCTGGAGGGCCCGGTCGAGAAGGTCCTGGAGCTGGGCCTCCAGCGCCGCTGGACCCTGCACGGCACCGGTCACATGCTCGGCCTGGACGTGCACGACTGCGCGGCCGCCCGCCGGGAGGCGTATGTGGACGGGACGCTGGAGCCCGGCATGTGCCTCACCGTCGAGCCGGGCCTCTACTTCCAGGCGGACGATCTGACCGTGCCCGAGGAGTACCGCGGCATCGGCGTCCGGATCGAGGACGACATCCTCGTCACGGAGGACGGCAACCGGAACCTGTCGGCCGGGCTGCCGCGCCGGTCCGACGAGGTCGAGGCCTGGATGGCGGGCCTCAAGCAGGCCTGACACATCCTGTCCCGGCCCC
Source organism: Streptomyces sp. AK02-01A (assembly GCF_033795305.1). NCBI lineage: Bacteria > Bacillati > Actinomycetota > Actinomycetes > Kitasatosporales > Streptomycetaceae > Streptomyces > Streptomyces sp. AK02-01A. The sequence goes on along the minus strand of NZ_JARBAE010000021.1, from coordinate 110,816 downwards.
GCGCGGGAGGACGACGGAGGGCGCACCGCTCCGGGCTCATACGGCTCTGAGCAGGGCGCCCTCACGCCATTTCAGGATCTTGTCGAAGCTGACCACGGCGCCGTGGCCCGGCCGGTTACGGACATGCACATGATCGGCGAGCTGCTCGATCAGCCGCAGCCCCCTGCCGTTCTCGGACGTGAGCGCGGGAGCGGGCGCCGACCGCCGCACGACCCGCCTGGCGGGAAAGCCGGGGCCGGAATCAGCCACTTCGATACGGCACTTCTCACCGTCCAGATACGCGGTCACCCGATAGGCCCCGGTCTTCTCGCCGGGCCGTTCCCGCCCGCCGTGCTCGACGGCGTTCGCACAGGCTTCACTGAGCGCGACCGACAGGTCGAACGAGATGTCCGGATCAACCCCCGATGTCTCCATGGTGCCGATCAGCAGGCGCCGGGCGAGCGGAACGCTCGCGGCTTCGCGCCGCAAGTGGAGAGACCACCAGATGCTCATGCTCCAGCCTCCTGGCTACGCTCGACATACCGATACGTATTGCCCTGGATGGCGGGTGGTAAGCGCCCGACGGACGTGATAGCCCTCATTCGGCGATAGCGCACACGGCGCACAACGGCGTACAGGACAGAGCGTGATCTTCCGGACCTGCCTTACGGCGGCCTTACCGGCAGTGCGATGATGACCCGGCCATGTCTGATATGCGCGCCGGTGCCGCTCCGCGGCTGCTGAGGGCCGCGGTGTTCACCGCGGTCTGCGTCGTGCTGTCCGCGACCGGGCACGTACTGGCGGCCTGCGCGCCCATCCCCTGGTGGTCCCTGCTCCTCGGCTTCCTCGGTGTGTTCGCCGTCGCGGCTCCGCTCGCCGGACGTCCGCGCTCGACCGCGTTCACGGTCGGCGCGCTGACGGGCGGACAGCTCGCCCTGCACAGCATGTTCGGTATCGGCCAGCAGCACCTCACGATGCCGACGGGCGCCAACGACGCCCTGATCAGAATGGCCGCGAAACTGGTCTGCGGAGCGGGGCCCACCTCGCTCAGCCATGTCGACGCGCAGCGGATCGTCGCCGACGCGGGACTCGGCCCGGCGGGTCCGACGGCCGGCGCCCATCACCACATGGGCCCCGGCATGGCCACCGGCACCGGCCCCATGTCCGCCGCCGACGCACTGCTGCCCTCGCTTCCCATGGTGCTCGGACACCTGCTGGCCGCTCTCGCGACCGGCTGGCTGCTCCGCCGCGGGGACCTGGCGCTTCTGCGACTCGCCGAGCTCTCCGCGCACGGCATCGGCGAAGTGACGGAGAACACTCAGCTACGCGCCCTGCGGGCCGCCCTCGCTCTCGTACGGGCCCTGTGCTCCGGGCTGCCCGGCGTACCCGCTCCGCGTGCGCGCGCACCGCGCCACTCCTACGGCGCTCCTCCCGTACCGACCGGGGAGACACTCCAGCACACGGTGATCAGGCGCGGCCCGCCGGCCGTCCTCGCTCTCGCAGCCTGACGCGACGCGACCCGCACGGATGCGGCCGCGGTCGCGGTGCCGCCGCGCATCCGCGCGCTCCGGCCATCCCTGCCTGATCACCTTTCCCACATACCGTGGAGTGTTCTGTGTTCTCAGCCAAGATCGTGACTCGTGCCTCCGTCGCCGGCGGTATCGCCGCGGCCGCTCTTCTACTGCTCGCGGGCCCCGCCTCCGCGCACGTCGGCGTGCAGCCGGTGGGCGAGGCCGCCAAGGGCGGCTACGCCACGATCAACTTCAAAGTGCCCAACGAGCGCGACGACGCCTCCACCGTCAAGGTCGAGGTGAACTTCCCGACCGACCACCCGCTCGCCTCCGTGATGGCCGAGCCCATCGCCGGCTGGAAGATCGACATCGCCAAGAGCAAGCTTTCCAAGCCGCTGGAACTGCACGGCAGCACCATCACCGAGGCCGTCTCCAAGGTCACCTGGACCGCGGCCGGCGGCAAGATCGGACCGGGCCAGTTCCAGCAGTTCCCGCTCTCCGTCGGCCAGCTCCCCGAGGACGCCGACCAGTTGGTGTTCAAGGCCCTCCAGACGTACGACGACAAGGAGGTCGTCCGCTGGATCGAGGAGCCCAAGGAAGGCGCGGCCGAGCCCGAGAGCCCGGCGCCCGTCCTGAAGCTGTCCGCGGCCACCGAGGACGAGCACGGCGCCGCCGCCACGGAGACCACCGCCACGAGTGACGACGCCAAGCACGACGCGGCGAAGACCACGACGGCGTCCGCCGACAGCAGCGACACCACCGCCCGTGTCCTCGGCATCGCCGGCATCGTCGTCGGAATCGGTGGCGTGGCCTTCGGCGTCCTCGCCGGCCGGCGCCGTACCGCCTGACGCTCCACGCACCCGTGGCACGCGAGGCCGGGCCGGCCCCGGCTCGCGTGCCCGGGCCCCTTACTCCACAACAGGAAATACCTTCATGCGCAAGAAGACCGTGCCCGCTGCCGCCGCCTTCGCGGTGGCCGCCGCACTCGCCCTGACCGCCTGTGGCAGCGACGACGACTCCGCGAAGCCGATCGCCGATGTCTCGGCCCAGGCGAAGACCCAAGCCGCGACCGTGCTCGACCAGCCCTTCAAAAAGCCGGACCTCGTCCTCAAGGACACCAACGGGAAGACCTACGACTTCCGCGAGCAGACCAAGGGAAAGCCGACGCTGATCTACTTCGGCTACACGAACTGCCCGGACGTCTGCCCGCTGACGATGAGCAATATCGCCATCGCCAGGAAGTCCCTCCCCAAGGCCGACCAGGACAAGCTTCGCGTCGTCTTCGTCACCACCGATCCGGAACGCGACACCTCCGCCGAACTCGCCAAGTGGCTGGCCAGCGCCGGCGATCCCTCCTTCATCGGACTCACCGGCGACTTCGCCACCATCCAGGCCGGCGCTCGCCAACTGGGCATCGGCATCGACCCGGCCACCAAGGACAAGGACGGCACCGTCATCTCCATGCACGGCGCCCAGGTCATCGCCTTCTCACCGAAGACCGACGCCGGCTATGTCCTGTACGGCGAGGACGCCTCCTCGGACGACTACGCCAAGGACCTGCCGAAGATCATCAAGGGAGAGACCCCGTGACCCGCCGTGCCACCTTCGTCCTCGGCGTCGGCCTCACGGCCGCGCTGGCACTGGCCGGCTGCTCCTCGGACTCGTCCGCCTCGACCGGCAGCGCACCCGAACTGAAGGTCAGCGAAGGCTATATGCCGCAGCCCGTCAGTGATCTCGCGGCCGGTTTCCTCATCGTCACCAACAGCGGCGGCACCGCCGACAAACTCACCTCGGTCACCAGTGATCTCTCCGACAAGATCACGATCCACAGGACCGAGAACCAGAAAATGCTGATGGTGAAGTCCTTCGACATCCCGGCCGGCGGCGAGCTGGATCTCGAACGCGGTGGCAATCACATCATGTTCGAGAAAGTCAAGCAGCGTCCCCAGCAGGGCCAGAAGGTCACCATCCAGCTCCACTTCGAGAAGGCCGACCCCATCGAGGTCGAGCTTCCCGTGAAGGAGACCACCTACAACCCGGCACAGCATTAGGGGACTGAGACGCCATGACAGCCACCGCCCCGCGCTTCGGAACCGCACCACTGGTACGGCTGCTGCTCATCACCACGGTGCTTCTCGGCACCGTCTTCACCGTGCTCTCCGGCACGGCGTCGGCGCACGCCGCGCTGACCGGGAGCACCCCCGAGGACGGGGCGGTGGTCGCCGCCGCTCCCAAGGACATCACCCTCACCTTCTCCGAACAGGTCGCCATGGGCGACAGCTCTATCCGCGTACTCGACCCCACCAACAAACGCGCGGACGCCGGCACGATCCGGGACCTGAGCGGCGGAGGCACCGTCCGCTACAGCGTCGGCCTGCACGCCGGACTGCCCGACGGCACCTACACCGTCGCCTGGCAGGCCGTCTCCGCAGACAGCCATCCCGTCTCCGGCGCCTTCACCTTCTCCATCGGCGCGCCCTCGAAGACCACCGCCACCCTGCCCACCGAAGAAGCCGGCGGCGGACTGGTCGGCGTCCTCTACGACATCGCGCGCTACATCTCGTACGCCGGCTTCATCCTGCTCGTCGGCGGCGCCGCCTTCATCCTCGGCTGCTGGCAGCGAGGCTCGTCCGTACGGCCCCTGCAACGACTCGTCGTCCAGGGCTGGATCGCCCTCACCGCCGCCACACTCGTCCTGCTGCTCCTGCGCAACCCGTACACCGGCTCGGGCAAACTGGGCGACGCCTTCGACCTCGGCGGACTTCAGGATGTCCTCGCCACCAAGACCGGAGCCGCACTCGTCTCCCGGCTGCTGCTTCTCGGCGCCGCCGCACTCTTTGTCGCCGTCCTGTTCGGCGCGTACGCCAAGCGCCAGACCCCGCTGGACGAGCAGGAGAGCAAGGAGAAGAAGGACCTCACCTTCGGACTGGTCGTAGGCGGCACCGTCGTCGCGGCCGGAATCGCCGGGACATGGGCGCTCGCCGAACACGCTTCGACCGGGATCCAGGCCGGTCTCGCCATGCCGGTGGACGTCCTGCATCTGCTGGCCGTCGCGACCTGGCTCGGCGGGCTCACAGCGCTGCTCGTCGCTCTCTACCGGGCGCCCTTCATCGAGAGCGCGGCGGTACGGCGCTTCTCCCGCACCGCGTTCGTCAGCGTCGTGATACTCACCGTGACCGGTGTCTACCAGTCCTGGCGGCAGGTCGGATCCTGGTCGGCGCTCTGGGAGACGTCATACGGGCAGCTCCTGCTGGTCAAGGTCGGACTTGTCGCTGTACTGGTCGGGATCGCCTGGTTCTCCCGGCGGTGGACGGGGCGGCTGGGACAGCGGGTCGAGGCTGAGGCAACGGCCGAGCCGGGAACAGAGGCGAAGGCCGGGCCTGCGCCGGATACCGGGACCCGGACGGATACCAGGACTCGGACGGATGCGGGACGGACGGAGACCGGGGCCGACGCCGCGACGGAATCAGCGACCGGGAGGGAGACCGGAGCCAAGACCGCCGCCGCGACGACCGCGATCGGTGACAGTGAAAGAATTGCCCAACTCGCCCGCCAACGGGCCGCCATGGCGACCGCACGCCAAAAGCGCGAACGGGACGCCGACCCGGAGCGAACCGGACTGCGCCGCTCCGTACTGGCCGAGACAGGCGTCGCCGTGGTGCTCCTCGCCGTCACCACCGTGCTGACATCCACCGAACCCGGCCGCACCGCCGAGCAGGAAGCCGCCAGGACCGGCGGCACCGCCGTCGCCCCCGCGACCGAGGGCCCCGTCAACCTCAGCCTGCCCTTCGACACCGGCGGCCAGAACGGCAAAGGCACCGTACGGCTCACTCTCGACCCCGGCCGCTCCGGCGCCAATCTGATGCACATCTATGTCGACGACCCCAGTGGCCGGCCGCTGGATGTGCCCGAGGTCAAGGCCGCCTTCACCCTCAAGGCCCAGAAGATCGGCCCCCTCCCGGTCGTCCCCGAGCGCTTCGCTCCGGGACACTGGAGCGCGGACGGCGTACAGATCCCGATGCCGGGCGACTGGCAGCTCCAGGTGACCGTACGGACCTCCGACATCGACCAGACAACCGTCGACAAGAACGTGAAGATCGGCTGACCCGTGAGCGAGACCCGGCAGGACCACGACGACCGGAACCTCCGGGAAGTCCAGAACACCCAGGCCGCCCAGGCCACCCAGGCCACGCACGACACGCAGGCCACCGAGGCGGAAGGGACCGACCGCGCTCCTCGTCCCGCCGTCTCCAGACGGCGGCTGCTCGGCACCGTGAGCGCCGCCGGCGCCACCGGACTGGCACTCGGCGCGGCCGCCGGTGCCACCGGATACGCCGCCCGCCGGCCCGAGCCCGCGACCGCGCTGACCACCCTCGGCACCGGCTCCGTCCCCTTCGAAGGCGCGCACCAGCCCGGAATCACCACCCCGATGCACGCCCGCGGCCATCTCATCGCCTTCGACCTGGCACCCGGCGCGGGCCGCAAGGAAGCCGCCGCGCTGCTGCGCCGCTGGTCCGCCTCGGCGCGGTCGATCATGGCCGGCGAACCGGCCGGAAGCCGTACGGGCGGCGACACCGGTATCGCCCTCGACGCGGGACCGTCCTCGCTCACCGTCACCTTCGGCTTCGGCCGCAGCTTCTTCGACCGCACGGCCCTGACCGACCGGCGGCCCGCCGCCCTGGACCCGCTGCCCGCCTTCTCCTCCGACCATCTCGACGCCGGACGCAGCGACGGCGATCTCTGGATCCAGATCGGCTCCGACGACGCTCTCGTCGCCTTCCACGCCCTGCGCACGCTGCAGAAGGACGCGGGCTCGGCGGCCCGGGTGCGCTGGCAGATGAACGGCTTCAACCGTTCACCCGGCGCGACCCCGCACCCGATGACCGCCCGCAATCTGATGGGCCAGGTCGACGGCACCGGCAACCCGAAGCCCTCCGAGCCGGACTTCGACCGGCGGATCTTCGTACCGGCGAAACCGGCGGCCGGCACGCCGGCCTGGATGGCAGGCGGCTCCTACGCCGTCGTACGGCGGATCCGCATGCTTCTCGACGACTGGGAGAAGCTGCCGCTCGGCAAACAGGAGCAGGTCATCGGCCGCCACAAGTCCGACGGCTCTCCGCTCACCGGAGGCAAGGAGACGAGCAAGCTGGATCTCGACCGGACGGGCCCGGACGGCAAGCTCGTCGTCCCGGTCAACGCGCACGCCCGGATCTCCGCTCCCGAAGCCAATGGCGGGGCCGCGATGCTGCGCCGTCCCTTCTCCTACCACGACGGGATCGGGCCGGACGGAACCCCCGACGCGGGGCTGCTCTTCATCTGCTGGCAGGCCGATCCGCTCAAGGGCTTCGTACCGGTACAGCGCAAGCTCGACCGGGGGGACGCACTGTCGGCGTTCATCCGGCACGAGGCGAGCGGGCTCTTCGCGGTGCCCGGCGGCGCGGGCCCGGGGGAGTACGTGGGCCAGCGGCTCCTGGAGTCCTGAGCGCACACATACGGCCGCGTTCCAAGAGCCCGGCGTGCACAAGCCACGTATGAAAGGCCCGGAGTCATGAGTTCCGTCGGCGCATTAAGGTGACCGTATGTCGGCCACGCGCTACACGTATCTCGGCCCGGAGGGCACCTTCACGGAGGCCGCCCTTCGCACGCTCCCGGAGGCCGCCACCCGGGAACTGGTCCCGATGGTGTCCGTACCGGCGGCGCTGGACGCCGTGCGGAGCGGTGAGGCCGCGGCCGCGCTCGTACCGATCGAGAATTCGGTGGAGGGCGGGGTCACCGCGACCCTCGACGAACTCGCCTCGGGCCGGCCGCTGATGATCTACCGCGAGGTGCGGCTGCCGATCGCTTTCGCGCTGCTCGTACGGCCGGGGACGGCGCTCTCCGAGGTGAAGACGGTGACCGGTCATCCGGTCGCCCAGCCGCAGGTACGGAACTGGCTGCGGAAACAGTTGCCGGACGCGGTGTGGGAGTCGGCCGCGTCGAACGCCGATGGCGCGCGGCTGGTGCAGGAGGGCCGGTTCGACGCGGCCTTCGCGGGCGAGTTCGCGGCGGCTCCGTACGGTCTTGAACCGCTGGTCACAGAGATCCATGACGCGGAGAACGCGGAGACGCGCTTTGTGCTGGTGGGCCGCCCCGCGCGCCCGGCGGCGCCGACGGGTGCGGACAAGACCTCCGTGGTCATCTGGCTGGGCGACGACCGCCCCGGCGCGCTGCTGGAGCTGCTTCAGGAGTTCGCGGTGCGCGGAGTCAACCTGATGCTGATCCAGTCGCGGCCGACCGGCGAGGGCATCGGTAATTACTGCTTCGCCGTGGACGCGGAGGGTCATGTCTCGGAGCGGCGGGTGGGCGAGGCCCTGATGGGGCTGAAGCGGATCTGTCCTCAGGTGCGGTTCCTCGGGTCGTATCCACGGGCCGGAGCGTCGGCGGCGGATGTGCGGCCGCCGCGGCCCGGGACCTCGGACGCCGAATTCATCGAGGCGGCGGACTGGCTGGCACGCAGCCAGGACGGCCGCGCCTGACGAACCTGTGGATGTAGCGCAAAGTTATCCACAGGCATGCTTCTCGACCTGGGGACAAGTCGACAAGAACAACCGGCGCGGTCGACAAATCACTCCACCTGCTCCGCTTCTCGGCTCTGAGTGCCGAGGCTCCCCGGCGCCTCAGTCCCGGTGATCAACTCGCCGCAGCGAGCAATTGCCACCCGAATGAGTGTCTGAGGCGGGTTTGGGCGCCGAATTCTCCGGCCCCTGAGCAGCGATCGGAACGATCACTTCCGTAATCCACAGACTCTCCACACAGCCTGTGGATAACTTGGGCCGCACCGCGCCTCGCTGTGGACAAGATGAGGAAGAGACCGCCTCAAGTCCCTTCTCCCGCAAGGGAAGTGAGTCAAGGAGCGGCAGCGGAAGGCCTCGTTCCGGGGAATTGGATCCTCTTTATTGACGAACAGCGGGCGACCGCTCGCGGATTTCCCGACACCTCGCCCAATTGCCACAATCAAGACAAAGGGCTACGCCGAGGGATATCGAGTGGGTCGGTGTCAGCGCGCACCGGTAGCCTGGAGGGGTGATTGACCTTCGCCTGCTCCGTGAGGACCCCGACCGTGTTCGCGCCTCCCAGCGCGCCCGTGGAGAGGACGTCGCCCTTGTCGACGCCCTGCTCTCCGCCGATGAGCGACGCAGGTCGTCCGGGGTCCGGTTCGACGAGCTCCGTTCCGAGCAGAAGTCTCTCGGCAAGCTGATCCCCAGGGCCTCCGCCGAAGAGAAGTCCGAGCTTCTCAAGCGGGCGGAGCAGCTCAAGGCCGATGTCAAGGCGGCCGATGTCGAGCAGCACGAGGCCGACGAGGAGGCCAGGCGGCTCCTCCTCCAACTGGGCAACATCGTCCATCAGGATGTCCCGGTGGGCGGTGAGGAGGACTTCGTCGTCCTGGAGACGCACGGCACCGTCCGCGACTTCGCGGCGGAAGGTTTCGAGCCCAAGGACCATCTGGAGCTCGGCGAGGCGCTGGGCGCCATCGATGTCGAGCGCGGCGCGAAGGTCTCCGGCTCGCGCTTCTACTACCTGACGGGCGTCGGCGCGCTGCTGGAGCTCGCTCTGGTGAACGCGGCGATCGCACAGGCCACCGAGGCGGGCTTCATCCCGATGCTCACGCCGGCGCTGGTCCGCCCGCGCGCCATGGAGGGCACGGGCTTCCTCGGCCAGGCCGCGGAGAACGTGTACCACCTGGAGAAGGACGACTACTACCTGGTCGGTACGTCGGAGGTGCCGCTCGCCGCGTACCACATGGACGAGATCATCGACGCCGACAAGCTGCCCCTGCGGTACGCGGGCTTCTCGCCGTGTTTCCGCCGTGAGGCCGGGACGTACGGCAAGGACACCCGGGGCATCTTCCGGGTCCACCAGTTCGACAAGGTCGAGATGTTCTCGTACGTCGACCCCGCCGAAGCTCAGTCCGAGCATCAGCGGCTGCTGGACTGGGAGAAGCAGTGGCTGACCGCCCTCGGACTGCCCTTCCAGGTGATCGATGTGGCCACGGGTGATCTGGGCGCCTCGGCCTCGCGCAAGTTCGACTGCGAGGCGTGGATTCCGACGCAGGGCAAGTACCGCGAGCTGACCTCCGCGTCCAACTGCGACGGTTTCCAGGCCCGGCGGCTCTCGGTCCGGATGCGGGACGGTAAGCAGATCAAGCCCCTGTCGACGCTGAACGGCACGCTCTGCGCCGTCCCGCGCACGATCGTGGCGCTCCTGGAGAACCATCAGCAGGCCGACGGTTCCGTGTGGGTGCCCGAGGTGCTCCGTCCGTATCTGGGCGGTCGTGAGGTACTGGAGCCGGTCGCCAAGTGAGCGTCTCCCCCGTTCCTGGGACCGCTGCGGCGTTCCCTTACAAGCTCGTGGCGACCGATCTCGACGGCACGCTGTTGCGTCACGACGGCACGGTTTCCGGTCGCACGCGTGAGGCGCTCGGCGCGGTCACCTCGGCGGGCGCCGCGCACATCATCGTCACCGGACGGGCCGTGCCCTGGACGCGCCACATCCTGGACGATCTGGGCTACGACGGTCTGGCGGTGTGCGGCCAGGGCGCGCAGGTCTATCACGCTGGTGAGCACAAGCTGCTGACGTCGGTGACGCTGGACCGGCAGCTCGCCAGGCTCGCGCTCTCCAAGATCGAGGCGGAGATCGGCCCGCTGGCGCTGGCCGCGAGCCGGGACGGCCTTGACGGCGAGGTGCTGGTCGGTCCCGGTTACCGCGTGCTGGCGGGCCCGCTTCCGGTTCTCTCCGTCGACGACGTGGCGGAGATGTGGGCGGCGCCGCTCAACAAGGTGTACATCCAGCATCCGGAGCTGGACGACGACGCGCTGGCGCGAGCGGCGCGGGCGACGGCCGGCGGCCTGGTGGATGTGGTGATGGCCGGGGCGGGCGTCGTGGAGATCCTGCCGCTGGGCCTGACCAAGGCCACCGGGCTTTCGCTCGCCGCCCGCCGCCTGGGTGTCACGGCTGCGGACACGATCGCGTTCGGTGACATGCCGAACGACATTCCCATGTTCCGCTGGGCGCGGCACGGAGTGGCCATGGCGAACGCGCATGAGGAGCTCAGAAGCATGGCGGACGAGGTCACGGCGTCGAACGAGGACGACGGCATCGCGGTGGTGCTGGAGAAGCTGCTGGGCTGAGGCCGTGTCCACGGCCCGCGGCGCACCCGCGCCGCGAACGCTGTCGGCGCGGGTCTGAGCTTTCCAAGGCCCCACGTCTTCGGCGGAGGATGCGCGGATCGAACGCGCGCGGGCTTTCGCCCGACCACGGCTCACGCGATGAGACACCGTGCGAGCCGCTGCCTTGCCACTCGGCCAATCCTCCGGGTGGGGCGGCCCGCGCGGATGCGCGCTCGAAGCGGCCGCCCCCGGGCAGCGTGCCTGCGGCCGTACGGAGTGGCGGGAGCCTACTCCGGAGCCTGCGCGGCGCTGCCCTGCTGGGAACTCGACGGACGGGGATACCCGGTCATCGCCGCGCTCCTCTCCCGGTCCATGGTGTGCTCTTGACACCAACTACTGTGCCTGGGACCACTGTTCGGCGCCACTCAATATCCGTGCGCACTCAATATCCGGCGCGCGGTGTCCGTGGCTGTGCGGTGTCCGTGGCTGTGCGTTGTCCGTGGCTGTGCGGTGTCCTTGGCTGTTGCGTTGTCCTTGGCTGTGCGGTGTCCGTCCGCACGGAGCACGGCCTGCCTGACAACCCCCGCCCGCCGGACGAGGGTTGTCTCCGCCGACAGATCGCTCACTCCTCGCCCGCGAGGGTCAGCGTCCGCAGCTTCTGGCCCGCGTACCAGGTCGCGACCACGGTGACACCCACCAGCAAAACCACCGCGACCGGTAGTCCCACATCCGAGGTGATCGTGCCGGCACCACCGATCTTCTGGGCGAGCGCCAGCGACCACTGCTGGACACTGAGGGTCCGCGCGCCCGCGATCAGGCTGCCGAACAGCGCCTCCCAGACCAGCGCGTAGACCAGTCCTATGACCACCGCATGACGGCTGACCGTACCGAGCAGCAGGAAGAGCGCGCTGTAGGCGATCGAGGCGACAAGAGCCGCGACGGTATAGGCGATCGCGATCTGCTGGCCGTTGCCGTTGAGGATGTATCCGGCGACAAAGGTCGGGATCGCGGAGAAGGCCATGGTCACGGCGATCGCCACGATCAGTTTGGTGAAGATGATCGTCGGCCTCTTCAGCGGCTTGGACAGCAGATAGACGATCGACCCGTCGTCGATCTCCGGTCCGATGGCGCCGGTCCCCGCGATCACACCGATCAGCGGCACCATGGTCGCCATGGCGAAGCCGCCCAGGACGTCCGAGGCGACTTGGTCGTCCGCGCCGTTGAAGGCACGGACGGCCGCCGCGATGAGGATCAGCAGAGCGGGCAGCACGAAGAGGATCGCGGCCCGGCGCCTGCCGAGCAGGGCCCGGTAGGTGAGCCGGGCGACTGTGGGGTTGTACATGACGTCACAGCTCCTTTCAGGCCGTTACGAGATAGGAGAAGACCGATTCGAGGGACTCGTCCGAGGGCGAGACCGTGAGCAGTCGGATGGAGTGTTCACGAGCGACCCGCGGCAGCAGTTCGGTGAAGCGGCCGAAGTCGACCGCCTGGATACGCAGCGCGCCCTCGGCGAGGTCCACCTCGATACCCGCCGTCGACGGATCGGCGATCAGCGCCGCGGCGAGCGCGCGATCGTCGCTGGACCGTACGAGATAGCGGTGCGGCCGGTCGGTCATCAGCCGGCGGATCTTGCGGAAATCTCCGGAGGCGGCATGGCGACCGGCCACGATCACCTCGATGTGCGAGGCGAGTTGCTCGACCTCCTCCAAGATATGGGAGGAGAAGAGGACGGTGCGGCCCATGGCGCCCATACGCCGCAGCAACTCCATGAGCTGCATGCGCTGGCGTGGGTCCATACCGTTGAAGGGCTCGTCGAGCAGCAGCACCGACGGGTCGTGGACCAGCGCCGATGCCATCTTCACCCGCTGGCGCATTCCTTTGCTGTATGTCGCGATCTTGCGGTCCTGCGCGTATTCCATCTCCACCGTGGCGAGCGCCGCGCGGGCCTCCCTGGCACCCAGCCCGTGCAGTTCCGCGTTGGCGACGACGAAGTCGAGACCGGTGAGGAAGTCGTACATCGCTTCCCGCTCCGGCACGATGCCGATCTGCCGGTACACCGACTCGTTGCGCCAGATCCGCTGTCCGTCGAGGGTGACGGTGCCGGTGGAGGGAGCGAGGAAGCCTCCCATCATGTTGATGAGAGTGGACTTGCCGGCGCCATTGGGGCCGAGCAGTCCGGTGACTCCGGGTCCGATCGTCATCGTGACGTCGTTGACGGCCACCACGTTGCCGAACCAGCGCGAGGTGTGGTCGATATTGATGGTGGTCACAGCCCGACCTTCCGGTAACGGCGCATGAGGACGGCGTACGAGCCGAAGACGAGCGCGAGGACGGCCAGCAGATAGACCACGCCCACACCGGCCGAGGGTCCTGCTTCGCCGGGGAACGCGGAGGTGGCGCCCAGGAAGGCGGTCTGTACGCCGTCGATGAGCGTGATCGGCGAGAAGAGGCCGAGCCACTTGACGACGCCGCCCGACCCCGACTGCCAGGCGATCGCCTGGACGGTGGAGACCGCGCCGTACGAGATGGTCAGGGTGGCGATCACAGCGGCGACTCCGAAGCCGCGGCGCGGTGTGAGCGCCGCCATCACCAGGCCGAGTCCGCCGAAGAGGATGGAGAGCAGCGCCACCGACACCAGTCCCTGGCCGAATCCCTCGGTCTGGTCGGCGAAGTCCATCTTGGCCAGCAGCGAGCCGGCATAGAGGACGACGAGCGGCGCCGCGGTCAGCACGAAGAGCGCCGAGGCCATCGCGCCGTACTTCGCGAGGACGTAGTCGATGCGCTCGATCGGACGGGAGAAGTAGAGCGGCACGCTCTTGAAGCGCAGATCGCGGGAGACGGACTGCGGAGCCTGCGCGGCGAGATAGAGACCGATGACGGCCTGGGTGACGATGGCGTAGCGCGTGTAGTCCAGCGGCAGGTCCTTCAGTTTCGTCGAGACGGCGACCGCGACGATGATGGCCGCGGGCAGGCACATCACAGCGAAGAGGATCATCGGCAGGACCTTGGACTTGGCCGAGCGGCCGAGTCCGTAGGCGCCGCGCAGGGACTGCGAGTAGAGGGAGCGGCGGGCGTAGGCGCGGCCGAGCCGCTGTCCTTCGTATTCGCGGTACCCGATGTTGTGGATCCGAGTGTTCTCGGTCCCGGTCTCAGCGCTCATCACGGACGCCTTCCTTCCGCTGTGCGTACGGAGCGTCGGTGGCCGCCGCCGCGTCCGGCTGTTGAGCGCCGGCGGCGTCCGCCGTCCCGGCCGCTCGCGGCCGGAAGACCTCGGCGATGTGATGACGCCGCTGTTCCATCCGTACGAGGCCCAGGCCGAGTCCGGCGACGGTGTCGCGGACGGTGTCGTACGTCTCCTCGCCCGTGGCCTCGACCAGCAGGATGTGGCCCGCTCCGGGCAGCCCCTCCTCCATGCCGTCATGGAGTGTGATTCCGGCCGAGATGAGGGATTCGCGCAGCGCGCGCGTGCCGTCCGGATGCGTGTCCGTGTCGGTGACCTCGACGGCGAGGGTGGTGGTGATCTGGGTGAAGTCGCTGGTGGAGCTGGAGCGCAGCAGCTTTCCGCCGTCGATGACGACGACATGGTCACAGGTGCGCTCCAGCTCGCCGAGGAGGTGCGAGGTGACCAGGACGGAGATGCCGAAGTCGGTGTGGACACGGCGGATCAGCCCGAGCATCTCGTCGCGGCCGACCGGGTCGAGACCGTTGGTCGGCTCGTCGAGCAGGACCAACTGGGGGTCGTGGACCAGCGCCTGGGCGAGTTTGACGCGCTGTTTCATGCCGGTCGAGTAGCCGCCGATGGGGCGGTACCGCTCCTCGTAGAGGCCGACATGGCGCAGCGTGTCCGCGGTGCGCTCGCGGGCCGCGGTCGGAGGGAGTCCGGACATGCGCGCCATATGTACGACGAACTCGGTGGCCGAGACGTCCGGCGGCAGGCAGTCGTGCTCGGGCATGTATCCGACGCGTTCGCGGATGGCGCCGCCGCTGGTGGCGACGTCGAGCCCGAGCACCGAGGCCCGGCCTTCCGTGGCGGGGGACAGACCGAGCAGGATCTTGATCATGGTTGACTTGCCGGCTCCGTTGGCGCCCACCAGACCGGTCACGCCGGGTCCGATGTCCAGGGAGAGCCGGTCAAGCGCGGTCACCCGGGGGAACCGTTTGCTGAGGCTTTCGGTCACGATCACAGTCACGGTTCGACGGTAGTGGCGCGGGCCACATCGAACGTCAGACCAGGCGGTTGGATCGGTGTCCCCCTCCAGATGGAGGGACCCGTAGGGGGCCGGGGATCCAGGGCCGGTCCGCCCCTGAGTTGTCCACAGGCGATGGCGTCTTCTGGACCGCTTGGGGCACTGGATCGGACAGCGGGCGGCATCCACTCCGCGCCGGGCCGGCCAGCCCCTCGGTCAGGGCGCCAGGTCCTGGCACATCTACCTGCCGCACACGCCCGTACTGCCGGAGCCGGACGCGGTGAACGGCGCCTGGCTCCACCGTGTCAATGTCCGGGCCCGGCTGCGCAGACCGCGCTCCCGGCGAGGAACCCGGAGGCTCTTGCCTTAATTAACGACAAAGCGGGATACATTATCCAAATCAGGAAGAATTCAACCAGTGTTGTCCACAGAACCGCCGAAACAGTCTGTGGATAAGTCGAGTTGACTGTGGATCAAACCTATGCGCGACGATTACTTCCCCATAGGCGGCGGCAAACCGAGGAAAGCTCCCGCGATGGACCGCAGGTGAGTGGATCGGCTCGGTCGGCCGACCCGCGAGCCAACTCTCCGGCGCCGGTGGCTCATCCAGCGGCTGCTCGGGCTCGCGCGGTTCCGCCGTGCCCTCGTGAACGGTGGCTACCGGCGGCCGGCGGCGAGCTCACCCAGCCGGTCGCCGATCACGGAGACGCCCGGACGGGGCTCGTTCTCGTAGTACCAGGGCTTGCGTCGCCGCAACAGAGCCTCGCCGTGCTCGCTCCAGGTGAATCCGGGCTTCCGCAGGACCTTCCGGAACACCGCGTCGGTCGTCGCCGGGTGGGCGGCGGCCAGTCGGCGGATCGGCAGTGGCGTGATCGACTCCTCGCGCAGGTACGTGCGGAGCAGATCCTGGTACTGCCTGCGGCCTGCGCGGGCGGGGTCACCGAAGAGGTCCCGCAGCGTCCCGTAGTCCGCGTAGAAGTTCAGGCCGTCGACCTCGTCGTAGATGACACCGATGGTGTCCGAGTCCGCCAGTTCTCGCGGCAGTTCGAAGAGAGGCACGTCCCGGCCGCGGAGCCGCCTGCCCCGGGCACGGCCGGGCTGTCCGGCGACGGCGGCCTCCCGGCGGTGGCGGTAGTAGGCATTGAGGCGGTCCTCGGCTTCGGCAGGCGGAAGGACCAGTTCATCGCCACCGCAGAACTCGACGAACGCGGCCCGGTCTTCCCGCATCCGCTGCCATCCCTGCTCGATCTTCTCAGGGTTGCGGAAGACAAGCTCGGGCCGGCTGGTAGCCAGTTCGAGCGCCGCCTGGGCGATCTCGGAGGCGCTGGACCTGGAGTAGTACGACATCGCCCCGGACACCAGCCACGCCGCGTCGGCCGAGTGAACGGGCACCAGGCAGGTGTGGAGGAATCCTCCCTCGGACACTCCGCGGAACGCCGTCCGTCCGACATTCGAGTACGTGCGGTACTTCAGGTCGTCGACCAGGTTCAGCAGGACGACGGCATCCCCTTCCTCGCGCTCGATCTCGAAGATGCCCTCGACCGGGTCACGCCAGCCGAGCAGTGTCTCCCGGTCGGCCGCGGTCAAGTCCTTCCGCCCGGCGACGAACCGGTCCACCACGGTCGAACCGTCCGGCAGGCGGTACCGCAGGATGAAGTGGTCGGTGATCCGGATCGCCGCGCCCTCGTCCAACTGCCGCTCGGGCCCCGCGGCCTCCAGCAGGAGGGGCGTCAGCCACCGGTCGAAGCGGGCGCTCCGCGCGAAGGCGACCAGCTCCCGTTTCAACTCGGCGGCGCGCTCGATGAGGCCGGTCAGCGACGGTTCACCGGCGCCCTGCTGTGCGCCCTGTACGGCATCAGTCACGTTGAGCCCTTCCCTACAGGCCAGTTCCGTGTGAAGTGTGAGGTGCTCGGCCTCAACCGGCCCAGAGACGGTACGCGTCGATCCATTCCGTGCCGTCGGGCGCCGGGCCGGGCAACGGCAGCTCCAGGATCCCGATCGACTGACGGATGCCGCCGCGAGTGCACAGGGCGACGATCCCGCCGTCCGGCGTGAGGTCGACGCCCCGCACGGTTACCTCGACGCCGAGAACCGCGGTGGTGAAGGGCACGTCGAGGTGCTCCTCACGCATGGTGAACAGACCGGTCAGCTGTTCGTCCTCGTTGTAGGCGTCGGCAGTCGCCTCTTCGATCATGGCCTTGAGTTCGGCCCTGCCCGCCGTGTCCATGGAGCAACATTAGCGATCGGCGGGCTGCCGCCGGGCTGCTTCCCGCACCTGCTCCACCTGCGCGGCCGTGGCAGCCGGCGGCCCGCGTATCGTCTACGGCATGCGTCTGAGTACGGTGATCCTCCCCGTCTACCGGTGGGGCGAAGGGCAGAAGATTTGGCGGCGGGCCGAGGAGCTGGGGTTTCACGCCGCGTACACGTACGACCACCTGTCGTGGCGTACGTTCCGCGACGGGCCGTGGTTCGGCGCGGTCCCGACCCTGACCGCGGCGGCCACCGCCACCGAGTGGATCCGTCTTGGCACACTGGTGACCTCCCCGAACTTCCGCCATCCCGTGACGCTGGCCAAGGACCTGATCACGCTGGACGACGTGTCCGGCGGCCGGATCACCCTGGGCGTAGGGGCCGGCGGCAATGGCTTCGACGCGACGGCCCTGGGACAGGAGCCGTGGACACCCAGGGAGCGGGCCGACCACTTCGCGGAGTTCGTGCCCCTGCTGGACCGGCTGCTGACGGAGCCCTCGCTGACCTGGCGCGGCACCCGCTACTCCGCTGTGGAAGCACGCAACATCCCGGGCTGCGTGCAGCGTCCCCGTATTCCGTTCGCGGTGGCCGCGACCGGCCCGCGCGGGCTGAAGCTGGCCGCGGCGCACGGGCAGGCATGGGTGACAACGGGCGACCCGAAGCTGTTCGAGACGGGCACCCCGGAGCAGTCGCGGGACGCCGTCCGGGAGCAGATCGACCGGCTGGGCGCCGCCTGCGCGGAGATCGGCCGGGACCCGAGCGAACTGGACAAGGTCCTGCTCACCGGCTTCACACCGGACCGGGACCGCCCCATGGAATCCCTCGACGCCTTCGTGGACTTCGCCGGCAGGCACTTCGCGCTCGGCATCACCGAGATCGTGATCCATTCGCCGATCCCGGACTCGTACTTCGCGGCCGACCAGAAGGTGTTCGAACAGATCGCCACCGAGGCGCTCACTCAGTTGAGCTGATCAGCCGGCACGCATACGTCGCGGCCCGCACGGCGGGTCGCCGGAGGCGCGGCCGGTCACGCACCGGCCGCGCTCCGCCGTGGCGCGGCGGTAACGGCCCACACGTCCTCTCAGATGTGCGACCCTCCGCACGCCCGTGCGCATCCGTACGTGAGAATGGGCGTCGTGAACCCGCCTAACGACTCCCCGCTCCCCGCCAGGCCCCGGCTCATCGCCACCGATCTGGACGGCACCTTGCTGCACGACGACAAGTCCGTCTCGGACCGTACGGTCGCCGCGCTCGCCGCCGCGGAGAAGGCCGGGATCGAGGTGTTCTTCGTCACCGGACGCCCGGCCCGCTGGATGGATGTCGTCAGCGACCATGTCCACGGCCATGGCCTGGCGATCTGCGCCAACGGGGCCGCGGTCGTCGATCTGCACGCCGACGCGAGGCTGCTGCGGGTCCGCCCGCTGGACCGCGCGACGGCTCTGGAGGTCGTACGGGCCTTGCGCGACGCCGCTCCGGGGACGACCTTCGCGGTCGAGCTGACCACCGGCATCCACCGCGAGCCGGCGTACCCGCCGTTCCATCAGGACGCCGGGGTGACCGTCGCCAGCGCCGAGAAACTCCTCCACGAGTCGGACCCCGGCTCCGCCGCACCCGTGCTGAAGCTGCTCGTCCACCACACCGACCTGACGCCCGACGGCTTCCTCGCGCTGGCTCGTACGGCGGTGAGCGACCGCGCGTCCGTCACCCGCTCCAGCCCGACCGCGCTCCTGGAGGTCAGCGGCCTGGGAGTGAGCAAGGCGAGCACGCTGGCGCTGTGCTGCGCCGAACGCGGCATCTCGTCCGACGAGGTCGTCGCCTTCGGAGACATGCCGAACGATCTTGAGATGCTGACCTGGGCCGGGACCTCGTATGCGATGGGCAACGCCCATCCGGACGTGCTCGCCTCCGCCTCCGGACGTACGCTCACCAACAATGAGGACGGCGTCGCGGTCGTCATCGAGCGGATCCTGGCGGGTGCGTAGCACCCGGTCGCGGGCCCGCTGATCAGAGCGGGGCCTGCCAGATCACCGTCGTGCCGCCTCTGCTCTCGCCCAGTCCCGGCCCACAGGTGCTGGATCCGCCGAGCGACTCGGCCCGTCTTCGCAGATTGCGCAGCCCGCTGCGGCGCCCGCCGTGCGGGATGCCCACACCGTCGTCGGCGACCAACAGCCGGACCGCGGCCCTGCCGTCCGAAAACCTGATGGTGGCGTCGACCACGACTTCGATACGGGTGGCGTGCGCGTGCCGGAAGGCATTCGAGAGCGCCTCGCGGAGCGCGGCGATCAGATTCCTCCCGACGAGTTCACCGACACCGGAGTCGACCGGTCCCACGAAACGGTGAGAGGGAGTGAATCCCAGCGGCACCGCGGCCATATTGATCTCCCGCAGGACGCGGGTGCGCAATCCGGCCGGCGCCTCGGCCGGTCCCTGCCGCAGCGCGAAGATGGCGGTACGGATCTCCTGGATCGTCACGTCCAGTTCGCCGACCGCCTTCTCGATGCCCTGGCTCACCTCGGCCTCGACCGGTCCGCGCTGGGCGCTCTCCAGCATCATCCCGGTGGCGAACAACCGCTGGATCACCAAGTCGTGGAGATCGCGGGCGATCCGGTCCCGGTCCTCCAGGACCGCCAGCCGCTCCCGGTCGCGCTGCGCCTCGGCCATCATCAGCGCCAGCGCCGCCTGTGCGGCGAACTGGGTCGCCAGGGTGCGTTCCGTCGTACTGAAGCGGCGTCCGCCAGGCGGACGAGGCGTCGCGAGCACACCGAGCACCCGGCCGTCGGTGCGCAGCGGCAGCAGCATGCACGGGCCGAAGCTCAGGGCCAGATCCGTGATCACACGCGGGTCGGAGGCGCTGTCGTCCACGAAGACGGATTCGCCGGCGAGCAGGGACGCCACGGCGGGGCTCTCCGCCGGAATGACCGTGCCCAGCTTGATGGCCGGATGATCGGCGGAGACGGCCACGATCTCCAGACCGTGATCCGCCGTGCTCAGCAGCACCACACCGACGACCGAGTCAGCCAGTCTGCGGGCATGCTCCGCGACGACCGACAGGGCACCGCCGGCGTCGCCACCGGAGAGCAGTGCGGTGGTGACCGCGACCGAGCCGTCGATCCACCGCTCGCGCTGCCGGGCCGCCTCGTAGAGACGGGCGTTGCCGATGACGATGCCCGCCTCGGTGGCGAGCACTCGCGCCATGTGCAGGTCGTAGTCGTCGAATTCGCGTCCGTCCGACTTCTCGGACAGGTAGAGGTTGCCGAAGATCTCGTCATGGACGCGGATGGGTACGCCGAGGAACGTCCTCATCGGCGGATGACCCGGCGGAAATCCGACGGCGCGCGGATCGGCCGTCACATCGGACAGCAGGAGAGGGTCGGGATGGTGGAGCAGCGCGCCGAGCAGACCGCTGTGCCCGTCGGGCTGATGGCCGATCCGCCGGGCCACGTCCTCGTCGACTCCGTAGGTCACCAGCTCGGAGAGTCCCTCGCCCGCCTCGTCGACAACGCCGATCGCGGCGTAGCGGGCGTCGCCGAGGCCGGCCGCGGTCTGGCAGATCCGCTCCAGTGTGGCGTGCAGCTCCTGGCCCGCACCGGCGGAGCGCATGGCCTCCAGCAGTTGCGGCACCTGCGAGGTGTTTTCGGTGGACAGCCCCCGGAGGCCATGGGCCGCCCGGGTGCCGGGCTCGAAGGAATCCGGAGATTCGGACACTTTCATGACATTGAGACTAGTAAGCCCTATTTGATAGGGAAAGTCGGCTGCCGGGCGTCAAGGAGATCACTGGCGCGTTCGCGTTCCAGCATCCGTCGCAGCGGTCCCTCGTCGGCGACCAGCTCGTCATACGGTCCGCGCTGCACCGACCGGCCCTGCTCCAGCACGATCACCTCGTCGACCGCGTCCAGTCCCCGCAGACGGTGGGTGATCAGCAATGTCGTCCTTCCTTCTGTCGCCTCCAGCAGATCGGCGGTCAGCGCGTCCGCCGTCGCCAGGTCCAGATGCTCGGCCGGTTCGTCCAGGACCAGCACGGGGAAGTCGGCGAGAAGCGCGCGGGCCAGCGCCAGGCGCTGCCGCTGGCCGCCGGAGAGCTGAGCGCCGTGTTCTCCGACGAGCGTGTCGAGGCCGGCGGGCAGGGCGTCGACCCAGTCGAGCAGCCGGGCCCGGCCCAGAGCGTCACGCAGCTCGTCCTCGGTCGCGTCCGTACGGGCGAGCCGGAGGTTCTCCCGTACGGAACTGTCGAAGAGGTGCGCGTCCTGGGCGCACAGTCCGACAAAGCGCCGGACCGTGTCCCCGTCGAGCTCGGCCGTGTCCGTCCCGCCGAGGCGGCAGGTGCCCTCTCGCGCGTCGAGGAAGCGCAGCAGAACCTGAGCGAGCGTGGTCTTGCCCGAGCCCGAGGGCCCGACGACGGCGACCCGTTTCCCGGCGGTCAGCGTCAGATCGAAGGCGCTGAGCGCGTCCTGCCGCTGCCCGGCGTACCGAGCGGACAGCCGCCGTACCTCCAGCGGGAAGGGCGACGCGGGAGCGGCGGCCGGCCGGTCCGGTTCCTGTACGGGGACGGAGGCGTCGAGCACCTCGTACACCCGCTCCGCGCTGCGCCTGGCCCGCTGCCGGTACCGCACGGCGAGCGGCAGGCCGGTGACCGCTTCGAACGCGGCCAGCGGCGTCAGCACGACAACGGCCAGCTCGATGCCCGCGAGCCGTCCTTCATGGACGGCTCCCACGCCCACGGCCGCGGCGGCGGCCACCGTCAGGCCGCAGACGAGCGCGGAGAGGCCGCCGCCGAGCGCGTTGGCGGTAGCGCCTCGCGAGGCGATGGCCGTCAGTGTCGCGTCGGCCTCGCACATCCGGCGCATCCGGTCCTTCAGCGCGCCGGTGACAGTCAATTCCGCGGTGCCTCTGAGCAGATCGGCGACCAGGCTCGCCAGTACCCCGCGCGCCGGGGCCAGTCGCCGCTCCGCCCGGCGGGCGCACACGCCGCTCACCAGCGGTGCGCCCACTCCGGCGGCGAGCAGTCCGGCGGCCAGCACGGCTCCCGCTTCGGGCAGCAGCCACCCGGTGAATCCGACGGCGCCCGCTCCGACGAGTACGGCGGTGCCGACGGGCAGCAGCCACCGGAGCCAGTAGTCCTGGAGTTCGTCCACATCGGCGACAAGCCGGGACAGAAGGTCTCCGCGCCTGGTCTCGCGCAGCCCGGCGGGCGCGATGCGCTCCAGCCGCCGGTATACGGAGACCCTGAGTGCGGCGAGCATTCTGAGCACCGCGTCGTGCGACACGATCCGCTCGGCGTACCGGAAGACGGCCCGGCCGATGCCGAAGGCGCGGGTCGCCGTCACAGCGACCATCAGATAGAGAACGGGCGGCTGCTCGGACGCGCGCGAGATGAGCCAGCCGGACACCGCCATGAGGCCGACGGCGGAGCCGAGTGCGCAGCTTCCGAGCACCAGTGCCAGGCCGAAGCGGCCGCGCAGCGTCCCGGCGGCCGCGCGAATCCGCGCGAGAGGATCCCGTGGCGGCGCGGGCCGGTCGGGACCGGTGGCCGCGGCCGCGTCGTCGCCGAGGACGAGCTCCCGCGCGGGACCGGACGGCCCGACCGGGACCGTCGGCCCGTGCGTGCGCTCCTTCCGCTCGCGAGGCTCCTTCCGTTCCGGCAGAGCGATCACCCGGTCCGCCACCGCGAGCAGCGCCGGCCGGTGGACGACCAGCACCACGGTGCGGCCCGCCGCGAGTCGTCGTACGGCGTTTACGATGCCGGCCTCCGTCTCACCGTCGAGCGCCGCGGTGGGTTCGTCCAGCAGCAGCAACGGCCGGTCGGCCAGGAAGGCCCGTGCCAGCGCGAGGCGTTGGCGCTGTCCCGCGGAGAGACCCGAACCGTCCTCGCCGAGCGCGGTGTCCATGCCCTGCGGGAGCGCCGCCACGAAGTCCTGCGCTCCCGCGTCCCTCAGTGCCTTCCGTACCGCCGCGTCGTCCGCGTCCGGCCGGGCCAGGCGTATGTTCTCCGCGATCGTCCCCGCGAAGAGATACGGCCGCTGCGGGACCCATGCGATCCGGTCCCGCCAGCGGTCCAGGTCGAGGGAGGACAGATCCCGGCCGTCGACCCGTACCCGGCCCTCGTCCGGCACGGCGAACCCGAGCAGCACATTGAGCAGGGTGGATTTCCCGACCCCGCTGGGGCCGACCAGAGCGACCGTCTCGCCTGGCTCGACCGTCAGTGTGGCGGCGTCCAGCGACGGTTCCGCACGCCCGTCATGGCGGACCGTCACACCGTCCAGCTCCAGGCGCGGTACGTCCGGCACCTCGCCCGTACCGTTCGCCGGAGGCTCGGTCTCCAGGACGGTGAAGATCTCCTCCGCGGCGGAGAGTCCCTCGGCCGCCGCGTGGTACTGCGCTCCCACCTGCCGGAGCGGCAGATATGCCTCGGGCGCGAGGATCAGCACCACCAGTCCGGTGTACAGATCAAGATCTCCATGGACGAGGCGCATCCCGATGCCGACCGCGACCAGCGCCACCGACAGCGTCGAGAGCAGTTCCAGCGCGAACGACGACAGAAAGGCGATGCGCAAGGTGCGCAGGGTCGCCTTCCGGTACTCCGAGGTGATCTCGCGGATCGACTCGGCCTGCGCCTTGGCCCGTCCGAAGACCTTGAGCGTCGGCAGCCCGGCCACCACATCCAGGAAGTGGCCCGACAGCCGTGACAGCAGCCGCCACTGACGGTCCATCCGCGTCTGGGTGGCCCAGCCGATCAGCACCATGAACAGCGGAATCAGCGGCAGGGTCAGCACGATGACCGCCGCCGAGACCCAGTCCTCGGTGACAATCCGCGCCAGCACCGCCACCGGCACCACGACCGCCAGGCCCAGTTGCGGCAGATAGCGCGCGAAGTAGTCGTCCAGCGCGTCGACCCCTCGGGTGGCGAGAGTGACCAGCGAACCGGTCCGCTGTCCGCTCAGCCACCCGGGACCCAGTTCGGCCGCGCGTGCCAGCAGCCGCTCACGCAGTTCGGACTTGACCGCGGCGCTCGCACGGTGCGCGGCCAGTTCGGTCAGCCAGGAGACCAGACCGCGCCCGACGGCGACCGCGCCCAGCAGGAGCAGAGGAGTGCGCAGTTCCGAGCCGTCGAATCCACGCTGGAAGGCGCCCATCACCACGTCGGCGATCAGCATCGCCTGAGCGATCACCAGCCCGGCGCCGGCCAGCCCGAGAGCCACCACGGCCACCAGGAAAAAACGAGTGGCCCGGGCGTACCGGAGTAGACGCGGGTCGATTGGTTTCACGTGAAACACCCACTCCTTGTCCTGCGTCCCACCGGACGCGCACAACGGTTACGCGTCAGCGATGTGCTGTGTACCGATCCGCTTGCGGAACACCCAGTACGTCCAGCCCTGGTAGAGCAGCACGACGGGTGTCGCGATACCCGCGCACCACGTCATGATCTTCAAGGTGTACGGGGTCGACGAGGCGTTCGTGACCGTGAGGTTCCACTGCTCGTTCAGCGAGGACGGCATGACATTCGGGAAGAGCGTCAGGAAGAGCATCGCCACCACGGCCACGATCGTCACCCCGGAGAGGGCGAACGACCAGCCTTCGCGGCCCGCCACGACGGCCCCGATCGCACCGGCCAGCGCCGCCACCGCGATGATCATCGCGACCAGGCTCTTGGCGTCTCCGTTGTCCGCCTGGGTCCAGAGCAGAAAGCCGAGCGCCAGTAGTGCGGTGACCGCTCCCAGGGTGAGCGCCAGCTTCCTGGCCCGTACCCGGATGTCTCCCACCGTCTTGAGCGCGGCGAACACGGTGCCGTGGAAGGTGAAGAGGGCCAGGGTCACCAGCCCGCCCAGGATCGCGTACGGATTGAGCAGATCCCCGAGATCGCCGACGTATTCCTTCTGCGCGTCGATCTTCACGCCGCGCACGATATTGCCGAAGGCGACACCCCACAGCACGGCCGGCAGCAGCGAGGTCCAGAAGATGGCGTGTTCCCAGTTGCGCTGCCAGTTCTCCTCGGGCCGCTTGGCCCGGTATTCGAAGGCGACACCGCGCACGATCAGGCAGACCAGGATGAGCAGCAGCGGCAGATAGAAGCCGGAGAAGAGGGTGGCGTACCACTCCGGGAAGGCGGCGAAGGTCGCTCCGCCCGCGGACAGCAGCCAGACCTCGTTGCCGTCCCAGACCGGCCCGATGGTGTTGATGAGAACGCGCCGTTCCTTGCGGTCGCGGGCGAGCAGTTTGGTGAGGATTCCGATGCCGAAGTCGAATCCTTCGAGGAAGAAGTAGCCGGTCCACAGGACGGCGATCAGGACGAACCAGACGTCATGGAGTTCCATAGCTCCTCAAGTCCTCAGTACGAGAAGGCCATCGGCCGGTCGGCGTCCGTCTGGTCGCCGCCGATCTTTGTGGGCGGATTGAGGTCGGCGTCCGTGAGCTCGGGCGGCCCGGCCTTGACGTACTTCACCAGCAGCTTGACCTCGATGACCGCGAGGACCGCGTACAGCAGGGTGAAGACGATCATCGAGGTGAGTACCTCCGCCTGGGAGACACCGGGAGAGACCGCGTCGGCCGTGCGCAGCACTCCGTACACGACCCATGGCTGGCGTCCGGTCTCGGTGAAGATCCAGCCCCACGAATTCGCTATCAGCGGGAAGAGCAGTGTCCAGAGGGCCGTGATCCAGTACCACTTGGCGAGCTTCGGACTGAGCGCCTTGCTTCTGAAGAGCACCAGATGCGGTACCTCGTCCTCGCCCGTCCGCAGCGCCGGTGGCAGCAGGAATTTCCTGCGGGTGAGCCAGAGCCCGAGCAGGCCGATGGCGAGGGAGGTCATGCCGAAGCCGATCATCCAGCGGAAGCCCCAATAGGCGACGGGGATATTGGGGCGGTAGTCGCCGGGACCGAACTTCTGCTGCTCGGCCTTGTTGACGTCGTTGATACCGGGGACGTACGAGCTGAAGTCGTCGTTGGCGAGGAAGGACAGCACACCGGGGATCTCGATGGCGACGCTGTTGTGGCCCTTCTCGACATCTCCGTAGGCGAACACGGAGAACGGCGCGGGCGCCTCGCCGTCCCACAGCGCTTCCGCCGCGGCCATCTTCATCGGCTGCTGCTTGAACATGACCTTGCCCAGGAAGTCACCGCTGACGGCGGTGAGCAGTCCCGCGATCACGACGGTGACCAGGCCGAGCCGCAGCGATGTCCGCATCACCGGGATGTGCTTCTTGCGGGCCAGATGGAAGGCCGCTATCCCGACCATGAAGGCGCCGCCGACGAGAAAGGCCGCGGTCAGGGTGTGGAAGAACTGGGTCAGTGCGGTGTTCTGGGTGAGTACCGCCCAGAAGTCGGTGAGTTCGGCCCGTCCGGCCTTCTCGTTGATCCGGAAGCCGACCGGATGCTGCATCCAGGAGTTGGCCGCCAGGATGAAGTAGGCGGAGAGGATCGTGCCGATCGAGACCATCCACATGCAGGCCAGATGGATCTTTTTCGGCAGCTTGTCCCAGCCGAAGATCCACAGGCCGATGAAGGTGGATTCGAAGAAGAAGGCGATCAGCGCCTCGAAGGCGAGCGGGGCGCCGAAGATGTCGCCGACGAATCGCGAGTAGTCGGACCAGTTCATTCCGAACTGGAACTCCTGCACGATGCCGGTGACGACACCCATCGCGATATTGATCAGAAAGAGCTTGCCCCAGAACTTCGTGGCCTTGAGGTACTTGGGATTCTCTGTACGGACCCACGCGGTCTGCAGCCCCGCCGTCAGCGCGGCGAGCGAGATCGTCAGTGGGACGAAGAGGAAGTGGTAGACGGTGGTGATGCCGAACTGCCAGCGCGCCAGGGTCTCCGGCGCCAGAGCAAGTTCCACGTCATCTCTCCTTACGTCGCCGTGTCCACAGGCGATTCGCCCTTTTCATCCCGGATGTATCGCCAGGAATCGGGACGCGCTTGTGAACGCGTTCACATTCACAAGCATTATGTCGCACACCCTTCCGGATCTTTGTGCGGGGGGGGTGCCTCAGGACATGCCACCGGCCGTCCGGGCCCAGGGCCTTCGTTCACGAGGCCCGAGGGGCGGCCTCGAAGAGACCGCCCCTGACCGCCTACACCCCGGCTCGGCTCCGGCCGGTCTACAGCTCCTTGCGGAACGCCTCGGCGGCCGCCAGGAAGATGTCGTTGGCCTCGGGCTCGCCGATGGTGACCCGCACGCCCTCATTCACGAAGGGCCGCACCACCACACCGGCCGCCTCACAGGCCGCCGCGAAATCGAGCGTGCGCTCCCCGAGCCGGAGCCAGACGAAATTGGCCTGCGTCTCGGGCACGGTCCAGCCCTGGCCCGCCAGGCCCTCGTGGACCCGCTGCCGCTCCGTCACCAGCGAGCCGACCCGCTCCAGCAGCGCGTCCTCGGCGTGCAGCGAGGCGACCGCCGCCTCCTGAGCGATCTGGCTCACACCGAAAGGCACCGCGGTCTTGCGCAGCGCATCGGCCACCGGCTCGCGTGCGATCGCGAAACCGACTCGCAGACCGGCCAGCCCGTATGCCTTGGAGAAGGTACGCAGCACGGCGACATTCGGACGGTCACGGTAGATGTCGACCCCGTCCGGCACCTCGGCGTCACGGTTGAACTCGCGGTACGCCTCGTCCAGCACCACCAGCACATCGTCGGGCACCCGGTCGAGGAACCGTTCCAGCTCGGCCCGGCGCACCACCGTCCCGGTCGGATTGTTGGGGTTGCAGACGAAGATCAGCCGGGTCCGGTCGGTGATCGCCCCGGCCATGGCGTCCAGATCGTGCACTTCCGCCGTGGTCAGCGGCACCCTTATGGACGCCGCGCCCGAGATCTGAGTGATGATCGGGTACGCCTCGAAGGAGCGCCAGGCGTAGATGACCTCGTCACCGGGGCCCGCGGTGGCCTGCAGCAACTGCTGGGCGACTCCCACCGACCCGGTGCCGGTGGCCAGGTGCGACGCCGGCACCTCGAAGCGTTCGGCCAGTTCGTTGATCAGGCCGGTGCAGGCCATGTCCGGATAGCGGTTGAACACCCCGGCGGCCGAGATCGCCTGCTCCATCACGCCGGGCAGCGGCGGATACGGGTTCTCGTTGGACGACAGCTTGTACGCGACAGGCCCGCCGGACGCCGCCGGCTTGCCCGGCCTGTACAAGGGGATGCCGTCCAGCTCGGCGCGCAGCTTGGGGCTCGTATCGCTCACCGCAGGTCCTCCTCGGCCGTTCACGGGTCCATGCACTTCAATACTGCTCACCCTATGAGGATTCGCGGCCCCTGCGAATGGCCGGCGCCGAGGATTGAGCGACACCGCGGAAGACACCGGGGAAAGCGCGGCGCCGAGCGAGGGGCGCTCGCTCTTCTCGCGGGCGCCGGTGGCACGCGCCGTGGCGCGCGTCCCTCGTAGAGGTGAGTTGAGACCTCTTCGAAACATGGACCTATCGACAGGTCCACACCCCTCGACGCATGGCAGAACATAGCTACACCCCGCAACCCCGTCGAATTCCAAGGCCGCTAGGCACTTTCGATCATGCAGAAACGTGCCTGCCACCAGGTGAATGTGTGACCGTCCCAACCGCCCGCCCGAGCCCTACTATCGGCTCGCCATGACAGCAGCAGGGAAACACCAGGTGAGCCGGACGGACACAACGCGCCGGGGAAGCCGGCAAGGTCGGGCGGGCATCCGGGACGTTGCCGCCGCCGCCGGTGTCTCCATCACGACTGTCTCGGACGCGCTCAACGGCAAGGGGCGGTTACCCGACGCCACCCGCCGCCATGTCCGAGAAGTCGCAGAGCGCCTCGGCTACCGGCCGTCCGCGGCGGCCCGAACCCTCCGTACCGGCAAATCGGGGCTCATCGGCCTCACCGTGACGACGTACGGGGATGAACCTTTCACCTTCACCGAGTTCGCCTACTTCGCCGAGATGGCCAGGGCCGCGACCTCCGCCGCGCTCGCCCGTGGCTACGCCCTCGTCATCCTCCCCGCCACATCCCGCCATGACGTCTGGTCGAATGTCGCACTCGACGGAACCGTCGTCATCGACCCGTCCGACCACGACCCCGTCGTCACCGAACTCGTCCGCCAGGGCCTGCCCGTCGTCTCCGACGGCCGGCCCGCCGGCACCCTTCCCGTCACCGCCTGGGTCGACAACGACCACGAAGCGGCCGTCCTCGATCTGCTCGACCACCTCGCCGCCGCCGGGGCCCGCCGGATCGGCCTGCTCACCGGCACCACCACGGACACCTACACCCGGCTCTCCACCACCGCGTATCTGCGCTGGTGCGAACGCGTCGGCCAGGACCCGGTCTACGAGTCCTATCCCGCCCACGACCCGTGTGCCGGGGCCGTCGCCGCCGACCGGCTCCTGGCCCGTCCCGACCGCCCCGACGCCGTCTACGGGCTCTTCGACCCCAATGGCACCGATCTGCTCGCCGCCGCCCGGCGGTACGGACTGCGCGTACCCGAGGATCTGCTGCTGGTCTGCTGCAGCGAGTCCACCGTCTACGCCTCCACCGAACCGCCCATCACGACGCTCTCGCTCAAACCGCGCCGTATCGGCACCGCCGTCGTCCAGCTCCTCATCGACGCCATCGAGGGCATCGAAACCGACGGGCCGGTCGAGCAGGTGATACCGACCGAACTGATCGTCCGGACCTCCTCCCAACGGCGCCCGCCACGCACCACGGTCAGCGCCCCGAGGTCCCCCGCGAGCGACTGAGCGGCGCCCCGGGGGAGTCACAGCCCTCCCCCGGGCGCCCCACCGAAGGCCCAGACCTTTCTCATTTCGGGCGATCGGCGTTAAAACAGCCGGTGAACCACAAGTGCAATCGGATTCACCACCCCTGGTGCGTCACACAGGAGGAGCGGCGTTCCTATGATGGGCGCACGACACCACGGACCTTCCCTTACCTCCGATGGGCTCAGCCCCATCCGACCAGGCGGGCCTGAGAGGTGTACGGCGGCGCGACGGTGGTGGAGGGGTCGATGACACAGGGGGCCGGCCAGGGACCCGCGGTGCGGACGGCGACGTTGCGCGACTTCCGCGTCCCGCCGTACGCACAGGTTCCCGTGCAGTCCGGGCAGCCCGAGCAGTCCGTCCCGGCGACCGGCAGCCTGTCCGGGCATCCCGGCAACGCGATCCCGGACGACGAACTGCCCGAGGGTTACACACCAACCGAACGCGATCTCCCGGTGATCAACGTAGAAGACACCGTCCAGGTACACCTCGCGGCCGAGTCGGCCGGACCCGGCGGCCTCGGACCTCTCTATGTCGTCGGCGACGTCCACGGCTATCTCGACGAACTCCTCGGCTCCCTGGCCGAACAGGGCCTCGTCGATCCCGAGGGCCACTGGGCGGCGGGCACCGCCCGCCTCTGGTTCCTCGGCGACTTCACCGACCGCGGCCCCGACGGCATCGGCGTCATCGATCTCGTCATGCGGCTCTCCGCGGAGGCCGCCGCGGCCGGCGGCTACTGCAAGGCCCTGATGGGCAATCATGAACTCCTGTTCATCGGCGCCAAGCGGTTCGGCGACACACCCGTCAACTCCGGCGCGGGCACTGCCACTTTCCAGGCCGCCTGGCTGCTCAACGGCGGTCAGAGAGCCGACATGGAACGCCTGCAGGATGTCCATCTGCAATGGATGTCGCGGCTCGACGCGGTGGTCGAGGAGGACGGACACCTCTTCATGCACTCCGACACAACCGCGTATCTGGACTACGGATCCACCATCGAGGACGTCAACGACACCGTCCATCAGATCCTCACCCGCAATGACGCCGACGAATGCTGGGATTTGTTCCGCAAGCTCACCAAGCGCTTCGCGTTCCGTGACGAGGGCGGCCCACAAGCCGTGCAGGAACTGCTCTCCCAGTACGGCGGAGAGCGCGTCGTCCACGGCCACAGCCCCATTCCCTATCTGCTCGGCGAAGTCGGCACCGAGGAAGCCTCGGAAGGCGAAGAGGACAGGGGACCAGTGGTGGAAGGGCCACACGTATATGCCGACGGCCTTGCCATCGCGATGGACGGCGGAGTGACCATGGCAGGAAAACTGCTGGTGGTCCAGCTTCCTCTGCACAACTGAAACAACGCGCGGCAGGTGATTTACGCAAACCCCCTGTCACCTCACGCCAAAACAGCTCTACCATCGGCTTATCCGTAGCAGGCTCTCCTCCGCTTTCGCCAACTGCCCGCTACACGTGGGCCGACCGGCCCTACGGAGCATCGGGGGATGCACATGAAAAGCGCTCCGCACCTGCTGAGCGAGGATCGCGTGGATTTCGAGCGGATCCTCGACGACGCGCTGCGCAACGCACACGACCGACCGGATCTCGCCGTGGCCGGGAAGCGGCTCAACACCGAGCAGCTACGCACCATGGCCCTGAACGCCACGGCACTGATAACCACGGCCGCCGCAGCCGAGTACGAGCACTACACCGGTGTGCGCGAGGAGTTCCGTACACCTGCCTCGCCGGACTCCGTCCGCGGTTCCGTCCTCGACCCCGCCGAGGGTCGCGCGACCGCTTCCGGTGCGGGGCTCATGGCCGTCATCACCGTCCTGGTCCCGGTCCTCGGAGGTACCGCCGCGGCGATCTTCCTGCTCGTCGGCTATCTCCTCAAAGCACTCAGCCCACCGCCCGCCTTCGCCGACACCCTGCTCGCCGTCGGCTGGTTCTTCGGCGTCGTCACCGCGATCGGCATCCTGGCGGCCGCGGTAGGTCTGCTGATCACAGCCATGCGCAACAGTGCCACCCAGCTCCCGGCGGAGGAGTCGGACGGCGAGCTGCCGGACGAGGTGGCTCGCGCGAGAGAAGCCTGGCGACACGCTCTGCTGGAGCGCGGCGTTCTGCCGTTTTTGCGGGCCGCTCTGGCCGATCCGAGCGCCGACCCGGCCGCACCGGGCCCGCCCCGCGCGGTGCGGCCTCTTCCCAAGGTCGGCTACAGCCGGCCCGACTTCAGCAGCCCGGACGAAGGCTCCACCACCGGCCGGCGTCCGTCCTTCACCAGCCCGGACTTCACCAGCCCCGATTTCGGCGGACCGGAACACAAGCCGGAGTAGCGACTCCGGCTCGCGGTTCGCCATCGACCACGGCCGGTCCGAGACCCGCGCTCTCACCGGCTCACACAACAGACGCCGTGCCTCCGGCCCGCTGTGGCGCGGGCCGGAGGCACCCGTGGTGCCGGAAAAGGGCAGGCGCTACTCCGCCAGCGGCAGATACACCCGGTTGCCGGCCGCGGCGAACTCCTTGGACTTCTCGGCCATACCGGCCTCGATCTCGGCGCTCTGCATATCACCGCCGTGCCGGGCCCTGATGTCCTGCGAGATCTTCATCGAGCAGAATTTGGGACCGCACATCGAGCAGAAGTGCGCGGTCTTCGCCGGTTCGGCCGGGAGGGTCTCGTCATGGAACTCCCTGGCCGTGTCCGGGTCGAGAGCCAGATTGAACTGGTCCTCCCAGCGGAACTCGAAGCGGGCGTCGGAGAGGGCGTCGTCCCAGTCCTGCGCGCCCGGGTGGCCCTTGGCGAGATCCGCCGCATGCGCCGCGATCTTGTAGGTGATGACGCCCGTCTTGACGTCGTCACGGTCCGGCAGCCCGAGGTGCTCCTTGGGAGTCACGTAGCAGAGCATCGCCGTGCCCCACCAGGCGATCATCGCCGCACCGATGCCGGAGGTGATGTGGTCGTACGCCGGGGCCACATCGGTCGTCAGCGGACCGAGTGTGTAGAACGGCGCCTCCTCGCAGATCTCCTGCTGGAGGTCGATGTTCTCCTTGATCTTGTGCATCGGGACATGGCCCGGGCCTTCGATCATCGTCTGTACGCCCAGCCGTTTGGCGACCGAGTTCAGCTCGCCCAGCGTGCGCAGCTCGGCGAACTGCGCCTCGTCGTTGGCGTCGGCGATGGAGCCGGGCCGCAGACCGTCACCGAGGGAGTACGTCACGTCGTACGACGCGAGAATCTCGCACAGCTCCTCGAAGTTCTCGTACAGGAACGACTCCCTGTGGTGCGCCAGGCACCAGGCGGCCATGATCGAGCCTCCGCGGGAGACGATGCCCGTCTTGCGGCGAGCCGTCAGCGGCACGTAACGCAGCAGCACACCGGCGTGGACCGTCATGTAGTCGACGCCCTGCTCGGCCTGCTCGATGACCGTGTCCTTGTAAATGTCCCAGGTCAGCTCCTCGGCCTTGCCATCGACCTTTTCGAGCGCCTGGTAGAGCGGCACGGTCCCGATGGGGACGGGGGAGTTGCGCAGCACCCATTCGCGCGTGGTGTGGATATTGCGGCCGGTGGAGAGGTCCATGACCGTGTCGGCGCCCCAGCGGGTCGCCCAGGTCATCTTGTCCACCTCCTCCTCGATGGAGGAGGTGACCGCGGAGTTGCCGATATTGGCGTTGACCTTCACCAGGAACCGCTTGCCGATGATCATCGGCTCGATCTCCGGGTGATTGACATTGGCGGGCAGGACGGCGCGGCCCGCGGCGATCTCCTCGCGGACGACCTCCGGTGGCACGTTCTCCCGGATCGCGACGTACTCCATCTCCGGAGTGATGTCCCCGCGACGGGCATAGGTGAGTTGCGTCACCGACTGCCCGTTCCGTGCCCGGCGCGGCTGACGGGGCCTGCCGGGAAAGACGGCGTCGAGGTTGCGCAGCCCTCCGCGCGGTGAGGTGTGCTTGAGCCCGTCGTCCTCGGGGCGAGCGGGCCGGCCCGCATACTCCTCGGTGTCGCCGCGCCCGATGATCCAGTTTTCCCGCAGTGGCACGAGACCGCGGCGTACATCGGTCTCGACGGTGGGGTCGGTGTATGGCCCCGACGTGTCGTACAGCGTCACGTCCTTGCCGTTGGTGAGGTGCACCTGGCGGACAGGCACCTGGATGTCCGGGCGCGAGCCCTGGACATATCCCTTGTGCCAGCCGATGGACCTTTCGGCCTCACTCGGATTCCCCGAGTCGGAGGCAGACGTGTGTGCGTCCTGAACGGTCATGAGACCTACTCCCTACGCCGGCATTACCCGGTAACAGGTTCAGCGGTCGGCGCAGCGCAGGTGTCCAGGGGATGTCCCCGGGACCACACAGTCAGCGCCCTCTCAGCCCGGTGCTCCGAGCTCCCGCGTGTGCAAAGGTGACTCCACGCTAGCGCTCCTCTGGGCGCGCTGAACAGAGGGCCTCTTCCTTCTTGCGATGATTCAGGAGTGACCTCACCCCAGCAGACTCGCCAGCCACATGGCCACTCACACAGTCATGAGCCTGCAGAACCGGTCTCCCGGCACCTTCGCAAGGTCATCGCGGCGGTCCTGATTCCCTTCGCGGCTGCGGTAGTCGTCGGCCTCGCCGTGCTCTGGCCAGGTGGCGCGCCCTCGCATGAGCGCAGCGGTGTCGGCTTCGACCGGCAGACCCAGCAGGGCCGGGTGGTGCAGATCGAGCAGGTCGACTGCAAGGACGTCAACGCCTCTCAGATCCCCGCGTCGACACCTCCGGGCAGCGCGGCGCGGCCAACGGAGACAGGCGACTGCGCGAAGGCCACGATCGAGGTCACGACCGGTAAGGAGAAAGGGCGGACTTTTATCGAGATCGTCCAGCCGGACGCGCCTCGGCAGTTTCACGTGAAACAAGGCGTGATGGTGGCGTACGCACCCGACGCGCCCCATGAACTCCAGTACTCCGTGACCGATGTGAACCGTGCGTTTCCCATGGCTCTGCTGGCCGGGATCTTCGCTCTCGCGGTGGTCGTGGTGGGCCGGATGCGCGGAGTGATGGCGCTCGTCGCGCTCGCCGTCTCGTTCGCCGTACTGACGCTGTTCATCCTGCCCGCGATACTGCAGGGCTCGAATCCGCTGGTCGTGGCCGTGGTGGGGGCGAGCGCGATCATGTTGATCGCGCTCTATATGTGCCATGGCCTCACGGCCCGTACCTCAGTCGCCGTCCTCGGCACATTGATCTCGCTGCTGCTGATCGGGCTGCTGGGATCGCTCTTCATCGGCTGGGCGAGTCTGACCGGCAACACCGACGACAGCACCGGTCTGATCCACGGTCTCTATCCAGGGATCGATATGAGCGGTCTGCTGCTGGCCGGCGTCATCATCGGTTCGCTCGGCGTACTGGACGATGTGACGGTGACGCAGACTTCAGCGGTCTGGGAGCTGCATCAGGCGGACCCGTCCATGGGGCCGCGCGCGCTCTACCGGGCGGCGATCCGGATCGGCCGGGACCATATCGCCTCGGTGGTCAATACGCTCGTTCTCGCCTACGCGGGCGCGGCGCTGCCTCTTCTGCTGCTGTTCTCGATCGCGCAGTCGGGCGTGAGTACCGTCGCCAACAGTGAGCTGGTGGCGGAGGAGATCGTGCGAACCCTGGTGGGTTCGATCGGCCTGGTCGCGTCGGTCCCGGTGACAACGGCTCTGGCGGCGCTGGTGGTCTCCGCCGACCGGTCGGGGCCATCCGGGAGCACGGAGCCGAAGCCCGCCGGCCCCGCGACGGCCCCCTCACTGCCCGGACAGAGTGCACGTGTGTCCGGAGCCGGTGGCAGGGGCCGACGCCACAAGAAATAGAGCGTCCGCACCAGGCGCTTGGGGCCGTACCGCCCGGCGATCTCGCTCAGCCGGCGTTCTCCTCGGCGAGGATGCGGCCGAGCGCTTCCTCCAGACTGCCTTCGAAGTCACCGAGCGTGCGCTCCTGGCCGAGCGGAACCAGTCGGTCGGTCCGGTCGAGGAAGGCCACGAGCGGCGCCGCGCTCACACGGAAGAGCGCGCGGTCGTCACCGACCTGGAGCCGGATATGAACATCGGAGAGGTCCTCGGGCATGGTCGGCGCGATACGCACATCGCCGTCCCCGCTGGGTGTGTTGATGCCGTCGAGCAGCAGTTCGCGGCCGAAGGTCCAGGTGACAGGAGCGTCGCCGGGCAGATGGAAGGTCATGCGCACCGCGTAGGGATCCCCCATCTCATAATGGAGTTCCACCGGAATCCGGAACGAGAGCTCCTCGGAGACGAGGAAGCTCATCAGGACCTCGGCCTGGACCGACTCGCGCATCGTGCACTCCGGAGTAGATGAAGCTGTGGCTGGGAATGATCCCCCTGGACCCTCTTGACGCAATAGTCCTGTACGCGCTAGCGGATCACAAGGAGTAATTTTTCAGATACTGATAGAGAAGGCGAACGCGCTCAGCATGCAACCGATCTCCCTGCGTAACCATTCTGCCGCAGGAAGCAGTCTCTGCTGCTGATCGAGTGGTAGAGAAATGGCCACAGTGGCGGCCGTGGTTCCGGCGGTGACCGGTACGGCCGCGCAGAGCGTGCCCAGCGCGTACTCCTGTCGTGCCACGACCGGCTCCATGCGTCTCAGGGACCCGAGGCGCTTCAGCAGGGCGTTTCGGTCCGGCACGGTGTGGGACGTGAGCGGACGGACAGGGTGGCGGTCCAGATGATCGCGCCGGGATTCGTCGTCGAGTTGACTCAGCAGACACTGCCCGATCGCATGAGCGTGCGCCGTCTCACGGAAGTCGGCCCATTCGTTGACCGCGGGAGCCGAGGGACTGTCGGCCACGGCGACCAGATCGATCTCACCCTCGTGGTAGAGCGCGAAGTAGACCGGGGCGCCGATGGTGTCGCGCCAGTGGCCGATCGAATCAGCGATCTTGCTGCGACGATTCTGCAGGCCTCTCCCGTGGCCCAGGTTCTCCGCAGCGTCACCGAGGACGAAAACACCCCTCTCGCGACGGAGATAGCCCTCGTGCGCCAGCGTGCGCAACAGGTGATAGGCAGTGGGCAGCGGAAGACCGGCCTCGCGGGCGAGCTGCTTCGCGGGGGCTCCGTCCGGATGGGAGCCCGCGGACTCCAGTAGTCGCAGCGCTCGCTGCACCGATCCGATCAGGGTAGGGGCTGCGGTTCTTGTAGCTGTGGCCAAAGGTCATCCCCAGGCGTGCTGACGGGCACGGGCCCGCCCGCGGGGGCCGCCCCCGCGCGCCCACCGCACCCCTGGGGACCAAGGGACCGAAGGAGCCCTGAGGCGGACCCGAGGAACCCTGAGACCCCGCCCGGAAAATCGCACAAACCAATGGTCAGAGCGAATTCGAAGGTGACTTTCCGGAGCGCGGCGGAGAGCAGTCACTCTAGGGCCAGGCCGGGTCCGGAGTTGGTTTGCCGTTCACCTTTCCCTCGCGCGGGCTAACGGCCGCACTGACTGTCAGCCTCCTGTCAGTCGCCATGGGACGACGAGGACGACATGAACTTCCTTACGACGTAGATGAGTCCACCGACCAGAGCCACAAAGATCAGCAACTTGAAGAGGATGCCGATCACGAACGCGACCACGCTGACGATCAGTCCGCCGAACACGACGATGGCGATCACAGGCACCGCGATCCACTTCACCCACCACGGCATCCCCGTGAAAATGTCCCGAACCGCCATCGTCCCTACCTCGCTTCACCCGATACCTCAGATATCTGCCTGACTCACCTGATGCTAGAGGCGAGGAAGCGTCCGCGGCGGACTCGCGTCCCCCGGTCTTCCCTGATCCCACCCTGAGACGGACCTGAGGGTCGGAGAGGCCGGAGCGGATCGAGCGGGACCGGGATCACGGTCAGCCCTCGGGCGGAGAGAACACGACCATCACCCGCAGATCCTCCGTGATGTGGTGGAACTTGTGCGCGACTCCGGCCGGTACATAGACGACGCTGCCCCGGCCGACGTGTGTCGTCTCCATCCCGACGGTGATCGATGCCCGGCCACTCACGACGAGGTACACCTCGTCCTGCCGGTGCGGCTGCTGCGGGTCGGTCTCACCGGCGTCCAGCGCGTACAGCCCCACAGACATGTTGCGTTCCCGCACAAACTGCAGATACGCCCCGTCGTTGGCGGCACGCTCCGCCTCCAGCTCATCCAGTCGGAATGCCTTCATGCCACGATCAGACCATGAAGAATTTCGTAGTCAAGACGATCGCCAACGCCGCCGCACTGGCGGTCGCGATCTGGCTGATCCAGGACATCGACCTCGCCGGTGACAGCACCGGCAAGAAGGCTTTGACGCTGGTGCTCGTAGCCCTCCTCTTCGGCCTGGTGAACTTCCTCGTCAAGCCAGTGGTGCGACTACTGACACTGCCGCTGTTCATACTCACCCTGGGGCTGATCACCCTGGTGATCAACGCCCTGATGCTGCTGCTGACCTCGTGGCTCGCGGGCAAGCTGGATCTGAGCTTCCATGTCGAAGGCTTCTGGACCGCGGTGCTCGGTGCTCTGATCATCTCGATCGTGTCGTGGGCGCTGCATGTCGTACTCCCCGACGACAAGGACTGACGGCGCCATGAGTCCCACTTGTCGCACCTGCCTGGACCGCGCCGGCACCATCCGCCGCCGGCCGGTGGAGGTGGCGAGCCTCGCGCTGCTCGCCACCGTGAGAAACACGATCATGGAGGCGTCATGACCATCGGGGACGGCACACGGGCGGTACGGGCGGGGCTTCCTGACCCGGTGAAGTACGAACCGACGCTGCCAGGACCGGTTTTCGCCGCCCACTTCCATCTGCCGGGCGAGCCGACGGGACCGTACACCTACGGCCGGGACGAGAACCCGACCTGGACCCATCTGGAACGGGCCATCGGCGAGCTGGAGGCGCCGGGGCAGCCGGTGGAGACCATCGCCTTCGCCTCCGGGATGGCCGCGATCTCCGCGGTGCTCTTCTCCCAGCTACGGGCCGGCGACGCGGTCGTCCTGCCGGACGACGGATATCAGGCCCTGCCACTGCTGCGGGAGCGTCTTGAGGCGTACGGCGTGACGGTGCGGACCGCGCCGACCGGCGGTGATGCCCAGCTACGGGTCCTCGACGGCGCCCGGCTGCTCTGGATCGAGACGCCGTCCAATCCCGGGCTCGACGTCTGCGACATACGGCGTGCGGTGAGCGAGGCTCATGCCGCCGGCGCGCTTGTCGCTGTCGACAACACCCTCGCCACGCCGCTCGGCCAGCGGCCGCTGGAGCTGGGCGCGGATTTCTCGGTGGCCAGCGACACCAAGGGCATGACGGGCCACGGCGATATCCTGCTCGGCCATGTGACCTGCGTGGATCCGGAGCTGGCGGCGGGTGTTCGGCGCTGGCGCAAGGTCGTCGGGGCCATTCCCGGGCCGATGGAGGCCTGGCTCGCACACCGCTCGCTGGCCACTCTCCAGCTACGCGCCGACCGGCAGTGCGCGAGCGCGCTGGAGCTGGCCCGGGCGCTGGAGGGGCGCGACGAGGTGAGCGGGCTGCGCTATCCCGGGCTGCCCGGTGATCCTTCGTACGCCGTCGCCGCGCGGCAGATGCGGCGCTTCGGCTCCGTGGTGTCGTTCGCGCTGCCCGACCGGGAGTGGGCCGAGCGTTTTCTCGACGGACTGCTGCTGGTGGACGACGCGACGAGCTTCGGCGGCGTACGGTCCACCGCGGAGCGGCGCGGGCGGTGGGGCGGCGACGCCGTACCGGAGGGCTTCATCCGGTTCTCCGTCGGAGCCGAGGACACCGAGGACCTGATCGCGGATGTGCTGCGTGCCCTGGACGAAGCGGCGTCCTGAGCTCTGGGGCGTTATCGGACGGACGGTCCGAGCCTCCCCCCTCGTGGCTCGGACCGTCCCAGGTTCCACGCGCGGAGAACCACTCGCCCAAGGCTAGTTGACTCTGCGTCAGTGTCCAATCACAGTAGCGACAGCAACCTATCGACTTATTTATAGTTGACCGTTCGAAGATGCCACGGGGACGAGGTTCGGGACAGGAGCACGGGACATGGACCTGGCTCTGCTGCGCACCTTTGTCACCGTGCACCGAGCCGGCTCCTTCACCCGCGCGGCGGCCCTGCTGGGCCTCTCGCAGCCCGCCGTGACCGGTCAGATCCGGACACTGGAACGGCAACTCGGCCGACCGCTCTTTCTGCGCCAGGCCCGGGGCGTGACGCCCACCACGATCGGCGACGAACTCGCGCACCGGGCGGCTCCTCATCTCGACGCGCTGATCGAAATCGCCGAGACCGGCCTCGACGAGGAATCCGGTGTACGCACGCTGCACCTGGCAGGACCTCCGGAGTTCACCTCCCTGCGGGCCCTTCCCGCGCTCACCCCGCTGACCAGCCAGGGACTGGCGTTGCGCACCTCCTTCTTCGGCAACGCCGAGGAAACCCTGGAAGGGCTGGCCGCCGGACATCATGATCTGGCCATCACCACGGCCCGGCCACGCGGCGGACTGCTGACCGCGACTCCGCTCTGCGACGAGGAGCACGTACTGATCGCCGCGCCGCGCTGGGCGGCACGACTGGGACACAACGTGCTGCGCGAGGGACACGTGGTGCTGGAGCAACTACCGGTGGTGGAGGTGCATGAGTCACTGCCGTTTGTCTCCCGCTACTGGGCGACCGTCTTCGACTCCCGGCCGGCCGCCGCGGGGACCGTGATCGCCCCGGATCTGCGGGCCGTCCTGGAGTGCACGGCGGCGGGAGCGGGCCTGGCCGTGCTGCCGCGTTATCTCTGCGAGGGAGCGCTGGAGCGCGGAGAAGTGGTCGCCCTGCTCGATCCGCCGGTGCCCCCGCTGCGGACGTATTTCCTGGTCGTACGCACCGGGACGCTCACTCTGCCGCCGGTCTCACGGGCGCACGAGTGGCTGCTGCGCGCTGCGGTGGACTGGTGACAGCGGAGCCGACGAGAGTTTCAGAACGGGCGTCACGGGCCAACCTCTTCCCATGACCGAACGGCCCGTGGTCAAGCGCACCTCACGCGCCATCCTGCTCGACGGCGACGACCTGATCCTGATCAAACGCACCAAGCCCGGGGTGGATCCCTACTGGATCACCCCTGGCGGCGGGGTGGAGGCGGAAGACGCCTCAGTCGTCGACGCGCTCCACCGAGAAGTGGACGAGGAGCTCGGAGCCAAGATCATCGACGTGGTGCCCTGCTTCGTCGATACCGTCGAGCACATCGCCGAGGGCGGCGTGACCGGCGTGAAGGTACAGCACTTCTTCGTCTGCCGGCTGGAGTCGATGGACCCCTCCCTGCGGCACGGCCCCGAGATCGAGGAGCCGTGCGGAGAGTACGAGATCGTCCGGGTGCCGTTCAGCCGGGTCGGCATCGCGGCCGTTCATCTCGTACCGCTGTCACTGCGCCACTATCTGGACGGCAATATCGAAGGTGTGCGCGCGATGCACGCCCCCGACCTCGGATGATCCCGGACCAGCAGCCCGGGGCCGGCCGTACACGCATGCCTCCGCCGACGCGGCGCGTGTACCTGCCGGGCGTCGCGGGCCAGGCGGGATGTGTCGGACAGGGCTCAGGCCCTGACCAGTTCTTCGAGGGAGTCGTGGCGGATCCGCTCCGACGGGATTCCGGCGCCCCTGAGCGCGTCGAGCCCGCTGCGGATCATGCCTGGCGGGCCGGACAGATAGGCGTCGTACTCATGCCACGGGCCGTAGTCGCGCACCGCTTCCGGTAGCTGTCCCGTGAGGCCCAGGCTGGGGCCCTCGGCGACCACCGCGCGCACCGCGAGCCAGGGATGCACGCTCTCCAGCCGCAGCATCGTGTCGATGTCGTAGAGGTCCTGATCGCTGCGCGCTCCGTAGAAGACCTCGACCTGGCGCCGGTGCCCGTGCTCGGCGACGTCCTCGATCAGCGCTTTGATAGGGGCGATACCGGTGCCTCCGCCCAGGCAGAGCAGGCCGTTGTCCGTGCTGTGGTCGACGGTCATCGAGCCGGCCGGAGGACCGAGGCGCAGGACATCGCCGGGGCGGGCGTGATGGACCAGGGCGTTGGACACCCATCCCGCGGGGACCGCCTTGACATGGAAGGCGAGCAGACCGTCCGGACGGGGCGCCGACGCGAACGAGTAGTGCCGCCACACGCGCGGCCACCAGGGAGTCTCCAGGCTGGTGTACTGCCCGGCGCGAAAGGGATACGGCTGGTCGGGGCGGACCGTGACCACGGCGATGTCGGAGGTCCGGAGTTCGTGCGAGACCACCTCCGCCTGCCACCAGGCAGGAGCCTGCGCCTCGTTCTCGGCCGCCGCGTCGATCATGATCTGCGAGATGGTGGTGTATGTCCTGACCCAGGCCTCCTCGGTCGCGTCGTCCCAGGTGGTGGAGGCATAGCGGGTCAGCGCGCCGATGAGGGCCTCGCCGACAGCGGGGTAGTGCGTGGCCTGAGTGCCGTACTTCCGGTGTCCTCGGCCCAGTTGCCGAAGATAGTCGGTGAGGACGGCCGGTGAGTCCATGTGTTCGGCGGCGGTGAGCAGCGCTTTGAGGAGCCGGTCGCGCTGGGCGTCCATGGCGACGGGGAACAGATTGCGCAGATCCGGGTGGCGGACGAAGAGCAGCGCGTAGAAGTAGGAGGTGACCTGGTCCGCGACGGGAGCGATCTCGGCCAGAGTGCGGCGGATGAGGATCGCGTCGGGTGACGCCTGGCGGTCGGCGGCGGAGGCTCCCTGGTCGGCGGCCGGTTTCGGGGCCGGGGCCTCCGGTGGCAGCGCGGCCGACACGGGCGCTTCCGGTGGCGGCGACGCGACGTTGCGCGGCCCGTCCTCGGGCCCGGCGGCTTCGCCTGGTCCGGCAGCGGGCGACACGGCCCGGGTTGGCGCCGCGGGCGGTTGTACGGAGTCGGGCCGCGCGGGCTCGGGACGCGCGCCGGCAGATCGTACGGCGGCTTCGGCAGCCGCTTCGGAGGCGGGCCCGCCGCTGCTCCGGGCCGTCGCGCCGGGGCCTTCGTGCACCGATGGATGAGCGGCCGGGCCGTCGCCGCCACGGAGTCCCTTGTTGCGGGGACGGAAGGCGTCGGGGACATCGTCCGGTGGCGCCGGCCGGCGGGAGACGGGATCCGCCGGGGACTCATGCCCTACGGGATCCTCACGCCGCGGCGGTACGGGACGGGTCGCCCCGGAACCTACCGGGCGTATGGAAGCGAGTGAGCGGCTCGGG
Source organism: Streptomyces sp. AK02-01A (assembly GCF_033795305.1). Lineage (NCBI taxonomy): Bacteria > Bacillati > Actinomycetota > Actinomycetes > Kitasatosporales > Streptomycetaceae > Streptomyces > Streptomyces sp. AK02-01A. The sequence continues at coordinate 67,864 of NZ_JARBAE010000021.1, read as the reverse complement.
ACGGATATTCGGTCCCGGCCCGCCGCCTCACCACGGCCTGTCGGCCCAGGTGTTGACCCGGAGCCCGGCCGGCCTTCGCCGCCCGGTGCCTTACGGGGTGCGAACCAGCCGCTCCCTCCGCTGTCTCCTGAAGTGCCCTTGTCGGCCGACGTGGTGGTCGGAGCGTCCATGGTGTGCCTCGCCTCGAACATCTTTCGGTCGGTCCCCGCACTTCCGCTGGCCCGGAATACGCTAGCAATTCCCCGCTCTGACTAGGACTGTTGGCCGCCAACATTAACCTCCGCCGTACTCCCAAGTCGGACAGGATGTGGAGGAGTGTGACATTGTCCGCAGATCCCGTCGTCGCAGCATGGCAGGCCACCTCATCACGCGGGACAAAGAGCGTGAAGTCCGGGCATCCGCACCGCTTTAGCGTTAGGCTGCATTGCCTCTGTGCCCATTCCCCGGCTTCCCGCACGTTTCTCGCGACACCTCCGGGTCAGCGTATTACTGCTGACGGCTTCCCAGTTACTGCCGTGGGCGCACCAGTTCGTAGGCCTCGCGCAGATCGCCTCCCGTGTACGAGTGCGAGGCGAGCCCCAACAGGTGGTGATCCGCATTCACCGCCACCGCTCTGGGGACCGCCGTGAAGATCTCCGCATCCGACATGGAATCACCATACGCAACACAGTCGTCCAGCCTCACCCCGAACTCTGCACACAGCCGGTCCGCGATCTTCACTTTCGCAGCCGCGTTGAGAATGCCCGCTCGGTCGACCGGCTCGGTGAAAGGCAGAACCGGCCACCGGGAGCCGTGCGCGGCATGCGCTCCCCAGTCGAGCAGTCGTGTGACAAAGAAGTCGGGCGAGAGGGAGATAACGGCGCAGTAATCCCCTTGTTTCCGGATGTCGGCCCAGACCTCGCGGATGCCGTCCAGCCAGGGTGCGCCGTCAAAGGCGGCCGACAACTGAACCGGGGTGAGTTCGGCCCACAGTTCCCGGGCCCGCACCGCGAACTCGTCCGGCGCCAGTCCCCGTGTCAGGAACTCGCTCTCCAGCTCGGCGATTTCGGTACTGAGCCCAAGCTGCCGGGAGATCTCCACGGCAGCGGCCGAACCACGGATGAGCGTTCCATCGAGGTCGAAGAGATGCAGTCTGCGCGCGCTCGCCATGTACGCCGAGGTTAGTACGTGCGGTCAGCCTCGACAGCGGACACCCTTCATCCTTCCGAAAGGCGCCGTTGTTTCACGTGAAACCGCGCAAACACCTATCCACCGGTCAAGCCCTCTCATCCAGTGCTTCCACCCTCAAATCTCAGCCACTTCCCGTAAAGGGCTGGACGAACGATCACTGAGTCCGACAGCCTGATCTTCATGTCGACACCGCTATCCGAACTGCCGATCAGGCTGCTGACCAGGGGTGATCTGGCGCCCTGCGCAGACCTCGCCGAGGATCGAGGCTGGGCGCGCGAAGATCACAAGTGGCGCTTGCTGCTGACGGCGGGCACCGGATATGGCATCGACGATCCGGAGGGCAAGGGCCTGGCCGCCGCATGCGTCGTCACATCGTTCGGTCCGGACCTCGCCGCCGTTGGCATGATGCTCGTCGCCGGGAGGTATGCCCGGCAGGGGCTTGGACGACGGCTGATGGTCCATGTACTGCGTGAGGCCGGGGACACTCCGCTCGCGCTCTATGCCACGCAATACGGCCGGCCGCTCTACCAGCAACTCGGCTTCACCGACTCCGGCGGAGCGGAGCGGATCGGCGGGCGTTTCCGTATCCCTGGGCGCGAGCCGTTGCCGACGACCCGACCGGCGGCCCCTGGGGACCTGCCGGTCCTCGCACGTCTGGACGCCGAAGTCCTCGGGGTGGACCGCACTCCCATGATCGCGCGGCTTCCCGCCTTCGCGGACCGGCTCAGAGTCGCCGAGGACGGCTCCACGATCACCGGATACGCAGCGGCCTGGCCCACTCCGGAGACGGATGTCATCGGCCCGGTGGTCGCCCCGGACGTGGAGACGGCAAAGGCGCTGGTCTGCTCGCTGGCCATGGATTCGGACCGGCCGGTACGGATGGACGTCGACGTACGCCACCAGGAGTTGCTGGACTGGCTGAAGGAAAACGGCCTGGAGTCGGCCATCCGCACCACCGTGATGACGTACGGCATCCCGGAACTGCCGGGTGACTGGACGAGACGGTTCGCGCCGCTGAGCCTGGCAACGGGCTGACTTACGGAGCCAGAAGCAATAATTGCATACGCCGTATATTGCACCGTTCCTCTACTCTTGAAGCAGAGCCGCTCCGGCCGATGGAGGACAGACGCATGACAGCGACGGACCCGGCGCTCACCGCTCTTGCCCAGGGCTGGGTGGCGCTCTCCCTTCTGCACGGGAGAATCGAGGCGCATATCGAGCGTGCGCTCCAGTCGGGGCACGATCTGAGTGTCCGCGAATACTCGCTGCTCGACGTCCTGAGCCGCCAGCACGACGGACCGGGCGGCCATCTGCAGATGAAGCAGGTCGCCGACGCCGTTGTCCTCAGCCAGAGCGCCACCACCCGGCTGGTCTCGCGCCTCGAAGACCGGGGTCTGCTCACCCGGTATCTGTGCGACACGGACCGCCGTGGCATCTACACCGACGTCACCCAGGACGGTCTGGCTCTGCTCGCCGAAGCCCGTCCCACCAATGACAAGGCGCTGCGCGAAGCTCTTGACGAAGCAGCGAGGAATCCCGAACTCGCACCCTTGGTCCGGGCCGTCGAGGAGCTACGGGTCCCCGCGTAGGCTGTCCGGCATAGTCTGCGGATCATGAGCGATCTGGAGATACGGCCCGCCGCACCCGATGACCTGCCTGCCCTTGTGGCGATGCTGGCGGACGATCCGCTGGGCGCGCAGCGCGAGTCCCCCGACGACCTCACTCCGTACAACGCCGCCTATGAGCGGCTGGCCCGCGACCCGAACCAGCACGTGATGGTGGCCGTACGTGACGACCGGGTGGTCGGGACGCTACAGCTCACGGTCGTCCCGGGACTGTCCCGGCGCGGCGCCACCCGCTCGGTCATCGAGGCGGTACGTATCCACGCCGATGAGCGCGGCAGCGGGCTCGGCACCCTGCTCGTCGAGTGGGCGGTCGGCGAATCCCGCCGCCAGGGCTGCCAGTTGGTCCAACTGACCTCGGACGCCAGCCGCACCGACGCCCATCGCTTCTATGAGCGGCTCGGCTTCACCGCCTCTCATGTGGGATTCAAACTCCAGCTCTGAACCGAGGAGCGCTCGGTGCACGGGATCAGCGAGGACCGCGCCGCCAGCGTCGTCGGGACAGAGGCGGCCCGGCTGCCGGCCTGGGTGAGCGAGGCGCGGATCACGCCACGCTTCCGTACGCCACGAAGCGGGAGCTGATGGCCTGAAGGGCTGGTGCCTCGACTGTTTCACGTGAAACATCTGGCTCGTTTCACAGAGCCAAGCCTCGCCAGCCCTCCTTGTCCACACCGCCGGGCACATCCGCGCGGGGATCGTACGGCTCACGCGTGAAGACAAACGAGGCGAGGTCGAGATGGCTCACCGAGCCGTCCACCCGAGGCACCACGCGCAAGGTCTCCCCCGCGTAGTAGCCGTCGAGCCCGATCCAGCTACCGTCGGGCTGGGCCACAAAGCGGGATCCACGGTCAATGCCGCGCAGCGGTTGCAGTTCCAGGCCACGGTCCGCCGTCAGCTTCAGCCCGAAAGAGCGAGTGCCCCAGTACCACGGCCCGGTGAGATCCAGCAGCGTCCGATCGACCTCGGGCAGCGGCCGCCATGGCGCGGGAATCCGCGGCTCGGCGTCCGCCACGATGGCGACAAGATCGGCGGCGATCGAACCGGCGAGCGGCCCAGAGGTGGCATTGGCCAGCACCACGGCGGCCACTCCGTCAGCCACACTCACCCACAGACCTGCGACAAAGCCCGGCAGTGAGCCCGTGTGCCCGGTCAGCGTCCGGCCGCCCTGGCGGACAATCTGTGTCCCGAGCCCGTAGCCACCGTCCCGGCCATCCGGCTCGGACGGCACGGACGGCGTCCGCAACTCCCTTACGGAGTCGGCGCTCAGGACCTTCTCGTCGCCGTCGGCGAGGAAGACGGCGAAGCGGCAGAGATCGGCAGCGGTGGACCAGAGCTGACCGGCCGGTGCCATCAGACCGAGATCCTCGCTCGGCTCGGGCAGCATCACATCGGCCCAGGGATGCACGGCCCAGCCTCCGGCATACGGAGCGACCGGCCGGCAGGTCGTACGGTCCAAGGACAGCGGCTCAAGAACCTCGCGCCGCAGCACCTCCTCCCAGGACGCTCCACGGACCGCCTCGACCAGAGAACCGAGCAGTGTGTAACCCGGGTTGGAGTAGTGGTGAAGCCGGCCTGCGGGGTGCAGTACGGGCTGCTGACCGAGGACATCGGCAAGTTCGGGACGTAGCGTGCCGGGAGTCCGTTCCCACCAGGGCGCCGGAGTCTCCGCGCCCAGTCCCGCGCTGTGACCGAGAAGCTGAGCGATGGTGACCTCGCCGACGCCCGTGCCCGGAAGATGCTTCTCCAGCGGGTCATTGAGGTCGATCAGTCCCTCGTCGCGCAGTCGCAGCACCAGTACGGCGGTAAAGGTCTTGGTGATCGAGCCGATGCGGTACTGGGTGCCGTCGTCCGGAGCGTGCGCGTCCACAGAACTGCGGGAGCCCGTCCACACCATCCGTCCCTCCCGCGCCACCGCCGCGACCAGCGAAGGCGCACGCCCTTCGGCCTGTGCGACGGCGATGCGGTGCAGCAGGGCTCGTTGGGTGGCGGGCAACAGTTCTTCAAGCGGTGAGGTCATGAGACACATCTACCGTTACCGGTCCGCCGAGTCGACCACTTTTCGCCCGCCTTTCATCCCCGTTACGCGGGACAGATGGTGAAGCCGCCGCATCCGGCGGCGGTCGTCTCGCGGCCAATCGCCGCGCGGCCCCGCGATGGGCGGATCTGCTTGAGGCACCGGACGCGCTGGAGCTCCACCAGCGGCCCGACCTACTCGATCCCGTCACCGGTTACGCGTCAGACGCCTGTCGCGGCGGAACCGCGTGCCGGCTCCGGACCGACGGCCTATCCGCCAGTGCTTCGCCATGGTCCACGCGGCGCCGCCAAGGATACGAGAACCCGCGTGGCTGTAGGTTCTCGCTTTCGGTGTCAGGCGCCGACGCTGTGAGCTGGACGTTCCTCTCCAGTCTCACGACGTGTCGGCCGCCGGCTGTCTCAGAGCGGTGTCATTTCCTCAGACTGCCCAGCCGGCACCACCGCTTGTCCGCGTCCCGTCTGAGTGCACCACCACGTACGGAGATACGTGCACCGGCAAGCAGTTCGGTCATCGCGCGGGCATGACGGTGGCAGGGAGGCAAACCTCCAGGATGACTGCGGTGCCAGCCACGACTCGGTCCTCGTGCATGGTGATCTGCTGGCCGGGCTGGACGTGCGTCCAGTGGGAGGGAGTGAGGGGCACAAGGCGAACCGTGGCTCGCCCGCCGGGCTCTAGCATGGGCATGTTCTCAACCCAGAGCCCAGCGATGCTGACCGCACGTCCGCCGGTGGGTGAGAGGAGACCGATGTCCCACATGGGCCGCAGAACACCCGCGCCGGAGATTGGCGTCGTGCGTCGCGCCTCGGCGGCAGGGCGGAGCGTCAAATCCGCCCTGATCACGCCGTTGCGGAGCTCGGAGCATCGCCAATGGCACCAAGCCGCACTCCGCTCCAGCTGGAGCTGATCAGCCGCTTCGGCGAGCTTCTCCCAGAAAGCCAAAGGGAGCGAGTGAGCCTCCCCAAACTCCTCCAGCAGACCCAGGGCGATCTCCCACTCGTCGTGAACGAGGTAGTCCCAGACGTCTCCCACCGTGATGTCATTCTCGGTGGCGGTCTCTTCCGGAACCAACAGGAAAGCTGCTTCGAGCAACTCAGGGACGTCCATGCGCTCATTGTCGACCGCATGAACCTGCTGCCCGGTCCGGATGTCAGACCCTGCGCTTAGAGTGCGGCGAGATGGGGCCGGTCCCGAGGCCGCCAGCACCGGAAAACGGCAGCCTCCCTGGCCGGCTCGGGGGTGGTTTCGGCCCAACCAGCGTCCAGGCATCGTTGAGGGCCACGAGTGCAGCCTGTCAGCCCGGCCCCTTTGAGTACCTAATCGGAGTCAGTATCGAGCGACCCGGTGCATCGCACCCGCCCCGGGTACATTCACCGCGATCGGAGAGCATCGTGAAAAACAGCCCGTTGTGGCGAGTGGTTGACAACCAGAGTGGTACCCAGTCCATCGTCAGCACGCCCTCCGAGGCGGTCGCGTTCGTCAACAGCCGGTTCGACACCGATGACGACGACGAGCCGTTCAGCATCACCGAGGTCGGCCCTCTCCTTCCGAAGCCGCTCGGGATCATCACCGCATGGGCCGCCAAGAAGGACGGCGAGCGAACCGACGGGCGTACTGCTCCGATCACCATCAGGCCGGTTGTGACGGACAACGCCAGCGAGTGCGATGACGTCGTGCTCTGGGGCGACGTGTACGTCTCCTGGGACCACGACATGTACACCGTCGAGGAGCCGGACAGCTCCGAGTACAGCGAGGCATACAGCGCAGCCGAGTTGAGCGCGATCCTCGACGAGTACGCCGACGACTACGAGTACGCGCCTGAAAGGCCTGAAGGGCCCGACAGCCACAGGTGGCCGAAACCGGAAGAGTTGATCACCTACGGCGCCCAGGAGTGTGCCAAGCGGTTCGGGCACCTCGACGACGACGCCCTGCTGTGGCTCGCTGCCACCCGCATCACGCTCGCCGTGTGGCGCAACACACCCGTCGAGAACTGGCATGCCGGGAAGAGTCCGCTCCACGACGGCACAATGATGCGGATCAACACGGCAACCACCCGACTCGTGCACTCGATGATGTCGTTCGACCATGTCGACTGGATCGGTCTCGGTCTCGCGATCGTCAACCCGTCCCGGGTTCTACCGACAGGGCAGTCCGTACTCGAGCTCGGGCTGGCCTGCCACAACCCTGACGACCCGGCGCACGAGGTTGATCCGCGAGAAGAACTCGCAGAGATGGCACAGGTCGCGATCTCATGGGGGCGAAGGTACTGCCTTCGCGAGAAGGAGTTCGGCCTGCGAACCCTGATCGAATCCTTCTGTGCTTCCGACAACGGCTGGTTCGGAGCACCGAGTTGGGGGCGCATCGTCGATCGGTTCCTTACGGCTGTCGACGACCGGGAGAATGCGCACTGGCGCATACACCAGGACAAGCCTTGGTTCGACGAGTGGTTCACCAACCGGCCGGCCGACATTGCGGACACCACGGAATTTCGTCGGCTGCTCCTTGCCGGGCCCGACCTGCTGTCCGAGGAGGCCGCCGAATGGTGCGTGGATGGTGCCATCGGCTACGTCTGCCAGGACGACCACGCGAACGACTGCTGGCGGTGCGGTATCCCACCGGCAACGAAGTCCCCCAACGAGTGAACGTGGGCACCAGCATAGAAAGCATCAAATCCACTGACCGCGCTCTTTCCCACCTGCTCGGCGGCCTCCCCTGCTTGGGGAGCCAGTCGCGGCTCCACTGACTGGAGATGTGCGGGTGCTTCTGACGGATCTGTGGCAGCAACGCTGGCCCGGCTGCCCGCCGGTCGGTCACAAGCTCCGTGAGCCCTACAGGAATGTCTGGGTCCGCTTCCACAGTCCGTCGGGTCTTCGTCATCAGCATCACCGGCCTGCCGGTTTCTTGATAACCACGGCTTCCACGACACGGAGGTCGAGCAGGTCGCCGGACCTCCGGGATCATGACGCCATGCAACTCCGATACTTCAATCAGACCGGATGGACCGCCATCTTCAATGGCACTGAGACCGAGATCGGTCGCATGGTGCGTGTGGAGGGATGGGATCCCGCAACCGGGGCAGCCTTGGTGGTCGACCCGCAGCGAGGGGCATTGCGCCAGGTCACGGACTACGTGGACTTCTCCCACTTGGAGCGGGCCGATCAGGTCGTTGCCGCGATACCCGGTGGGGGATGGCGGGCACACTGGACGGATGAAGGGCCGGGTGGATCACCTCTCACGGAGCAGGTGCTGGCCTGGTTGATCACTTCGCAGGGCCGGGCGACTGCCATCACGGTCGATGCTCAGGGGCATGTGGAGGACGCCGACAGCGCCGACGCCTTCATACCGCCGGGTGAGGAGCTTCAGTGACGGCGTCGATGCCGCAACAGGCGGGCCCGGCGTCTGAGGGTCGGGCTTCTGATGCCGGCTGGGAGGCCCCCTATTACCGGGTTCGGGCCGCCGGCTTCCAGGTGCTCTTCCTCGTGGAACCGGACAAGGCGATCGAGGAGGTCTGCAACGTCGATGCCGAGGTTCATCTTGCCGACGGGTCGCGCTGGAGTTCCACGATCTTCACACCAGTGCGGCGCCGAGAGGTCAGCTGGGCCGGGATGCGATCTGCTGACGGGCAGAGCCCCAGACATCCTCGAACTCCTCGAAGGTGAGTTGTTCGGGGTCGTGGCCTTCCCATTCCGAGACGGGCAGCTCGGCAGTGATCCCGAATCTGCTGTCGTAATCACCGAGGCGGCCTGCGTCGCGGGCCCGCTGCCACTCGGCGAGGGAGGCTGCTGCGATCGGGATCAGCTCTGGACCTTCGAGTTCGACCTGCCGGATCACCCAGCCTTCGGCGTCGACCTCGAAGTAGAACCAGGTGTCTTCCTCGTCCCAGTAGCAGCGCATCCATGTGGTCACCAGGCCATGATGCCGGGCCGGATGCGCCGCCCTACTCCGCTCTATCTCATAACTGGGCGATGAATCCTGCGGATCGGTCGAGCTGGAAAGGAGAACCGACCCGGGTTGGATCCCAGCCTTGATCCCGTGCCTCTCGAATGCTGGCAGCAACGTGAGCCGGACGAATGGGCTCCGTCTCGACGCCCACCCAGTTGCTGGGATGGGCCTGCCCGCTGGTGACGATCAAGGTCGTGCCCGGCTGGCTGCCGCTGGCCGCTTCGACCGCGTAGGTCATCGGTGTCCAGCAGAGTCCCTGCATGTAGGAGGGCTTCCTGCGGATCCGCCAGCGGTACTCGATCCCGTCAACGGTTATGCGCCGGGAACCCTTCTTGTTCAGCGCCATCTTCGCCTCCTCCGCTGTCGGACTCTAGCGCTGTGCAATAGGTCCGTCTCAGCTGGAATCTTCCGGGCCGCCGGGCAGCGCGCCGAAACCAGGGTGCCGTGCAGGCTGTGGTCGCCGTAGTGTCCCAGGCGAAAGGCGGTTCCAGTGGAGATCACGGTGCAGTGGATCAGGACGTCCTGGACGAAGTACTCCAGGGGCGGTGAGGCTGCTGCCCGCAGGAATGCAGCGCCAACGGGGTTCCTGGTGTCACCAGCGGCGTCTTCCTTCGCCCAGGTCATCCAGATGTCCGAGCGTGACGGTTTCGAGCCGCACGAGAGCGAGAGGGACTTGCGCCAGGTCGGACTCAGCTTGCGAGACGAGGGCGATCGGCTTCGCGTGCTGGCGCGTGTGGAGCCGTTGTTCGGATTGCCGCCTCGCCCGCGGCGGCCGCCGGCGGTGCGTCTGGTCCCGGGGCAGTGGGTCCGTTGGCAGTTGAACTATCGGTTCAGTAGCGCCGCCGGAATACGGGACTGGTCGTACTGGCTCGACACGTTCAATGTTGCCTATGGGATCGTCGACCCGAACGTATTCCTGTCGGAGCCGACCGTTCTGGTCGATGAGTGCGGTCCTGTTCGATAGCCGTCCGTCGACGATCGGCTGGTCATGGGTTCTGCCTGGAGGCGGGAGGAATGCCGGTCTCGATAGTGTTGCCGCCTGGTCGAGCGCCTTCGCTGTCCGTCAGAGCGTCCATCACGGCTTGTCCAGCCTGGGTGGGGCGGAGGGACTCGCCCCTGCGGGGGCGGACGTAGAGCTGGACGCCCAAATCCCTTTCCAGTGCGGCAAACTGGGTGTAAAGGACCGAGCGGGTGGTGCCGAGGTGGCGTGAGGCCTCGGCGAGGGTGCGATGTTCCATCGCTGCTCGAAACCGCTGGAGGCGGCCCCAACAGCGCCGATCTGTGAGGGCCGGTCTGATGAGCGGCGGTACTGATTCGAGTTCCGTTCGGCTCACGGCCCGGTGTCCGCCGCGTGGACGGAGTTCGATGCCCACGGCCCGAAGGTGTCGTGTGAGGGTCGTTGGGCTCGTGTCCAGCTCGGTTGCGATGCTGGCCAGGGTCCGGGCCTGCCGGATGTACTGCTCTCGGAGCCACTGCTCATCGACGATCAGCTTCCTCGATGGCTCTCGGCTAGCGATGAGGCCGGACTGATTGAGTACCTCGCTGATGAGTCTCTTGGGGAGACGGGTCTCTGAGGCGATCTCTCTGACCGTCTTCCGCGCGTCGAGGTACTCGCTTCGCAGGAACTCGTCGGTGAGCACGGTATGTGCTTGTTGACGCGCTTGAGCTGCGGCAAGCCGGGACCGTCGGGCAATGGGCCTGCTGGGGTCAACCCAAGATCCGCCGCTTTTGGAGGGCCAGGGGCTGCTGGGTGGGTGCTGCTCGAAGCAATGGCGGATGCTCTCGAGAGCGACGCCCATCTCCTTCGCCGCGACGGCGGGCGCTCGGCCCTCATCGCAGATGAGACGGTGTGCTCGTCTCACGTCCACTGGTCCGCCGGGCAGGCAGAGTCCAGCGGCAAGGTCCGCTGGAGGCTCCCAGGCCAGCGGTTCGTCGATGCCCAAACCCCGTAGGTAGTTCTCGCCGTACTCGTCGAGAGTTCCCAGGAGGGCGGCGGTGATCCGGAAGGGAACCACCGCGACGCCTCCCGCCGCCTCGGCGGTCGTGATCCGGAGCAACCCTGGCGCCTGCCGGAGATCATTTCCGGTGATGCGCTGATAGAGGTAGCGGCGCACAGACAGCAACCGCGTTTCCTGTCCCGAGTGGACACCGGTCTGTGTGCAAATCGAAACCCAGTCATCAGCAGGCAAAAGGCCCTCGCCTGTCAGCCCGCGGCGACGTTCGTAGTCGATGGGGACGGGCTGGGTGTCCAGGTAGTCGGCGATCTCGCAGAGCCCGGTGAGGACTCCGTCGTGGCCCTGCTGGGCAAGCTCGGCGAGCGTGTAGTGGACGTCGAGTTGCGCCTGGTGGCCGAGCATGCTGATCAGGGGATCGAAGTGACGTTTGGATGCTCCGGGGAGTAGGAGTGCGACGGCCAGGGCCGCGCGGAAGTTGCCGATGTTCCGGACGCCGGCGGCGGGCAGGAAGCGAGCAGTCCATCCACGCCAGAGTAATTGTGGGACTCGGCCGGCCCGTGCGGCGGTCAGGGTCTCGTTCATCTTGTGGGGTGGGCGCGGGCGAGTGGTGCAGCTTCGGAAGCGGAGCCGGTCCACGTTCGCCATGCGGGTGTCCATGGCCTGCCAGATCAGTTGTTGCAGGGCAGTGGAGTGCCCTCTCCAGCGCCTGTTGATGTCACCCAGCGGCATGAGGTCAAGTCGTTCACCGTCTCGTTCGAGGAGGGTCCGCAGCGTGGCGATGTTTGCCTTGTCGGAGCCCTGTTGAAGGATGTGGACGGCGCGAGTGAGTCCGCCTGCGGTCACTGCCGCCGAGCTGGGCGAGAACTGGCCGTCTCCGGCGTAGTCCTGGCATGCCTGCTCGACATGCGGATCAAGTGTCGGGAAGTCGTCGGGTTCCGCGATGCGCAAGACCCAGGAGGCCAGCGCACGTAGGTCGTTGAAGATCATTCGGAGTGCGGGGAGGGACTGTGCTTGTCCCTGTTCGACTCGGTCCAGCAGGTCGTTGATCCAGCGCTGCGACGCCAGTACTGGGCTGTCTTCGCGAAGGGCGGCAGCGGGGGCCAGGGTGAGGTCCGTCTGGCAGAGCGCCCCTGACGGTTTCAGCGTCGTAGGACACTGATGGGGTGGAAGATCACGGAAGATGCTGACTCGGCCGTGGCGGGTGCGCTGGTTGCAAGAGGGACAGGCGTGCGGCAGCAGGATCCGGTGCCGAGTGCAAGCGAAGCTCCAGGGGAGGCGCCAGCGCAACTGCCAGCGGCCGTCGTGTTCGTGAAGGCACTGGGGGCAGTATCGGGAGCCGTTTCGGCCCCATAGCTGCATGCGGTTCACCGTCCGGCGGTGAGGGTGCAGTACGAGCGCATGGCCGTCGTACTGGCGCAACGTCATCGCATGCAACCGGTCAGCGGGGACTCCGCTGACGGCCGCGGCCTGCTCGGCCTGCTCCGGCTCGAGGTAGCGGGTGAGGTCAGGGAGGTTGCCGTCGCGCCGGCCGGGCAGTCCCAAGGCGATCAGGATCTCGCGGAAGCTGACCATGCTGCGGTGGGCCAGAGTCTCCAGCCACGAGTCCAGGGCTTCTCCTGGCAGCGGCGCGACTCTGATCGGGAGAGTCCGCAGGCCGGACGTCACGCGGCTTTCCGGTTGCTGGATCGGGGCCGGCTGGTGAGTCGTCGCTTGTCCAGGGCTGCTTCGAGCTCCCTGCGAGCATTCTCGGATGCCTCGTCGTTCTTCACTCGGTCGAGCAGGTCACGGTCGAGGCGTTCGGTGCCGCTGCGGACGGCTCTCTGGCAGCCCCGGTTGATCAGTGTCATCAGCGAGCCGATATGCCCGGTGCTGCGGGCAAAGAGGTAGTCGGAAAGATCGTCTGCGAGCATGCCGGGGTACTTGTCGGCCAGGACCGCTCGCTTCTCCAGGGCGAGAAGCATCTTCCTCCATTCTCGGCGGCCCGCCTCGTTCTTGATGGTGAAGGGCTGCATGTCCAGTCGAGTCGTGCGCCGGCCTGTCTGGGCCAGGGCTGTGTCACCAGAAGTAGTTCCTTCGCTGAACAGGCCCTTCTCTGCGAGTCCGACGCCGATCATCAGCAAGGTCACGGGGAACTCGTTGGCGATCCACTTCAGGTGGTTGCTGACCTCGATGCCGCTGGTGTTGCGCCACTTCAGGAAGTGCAGATCGTCGAGGGCGAGGACGCGCACTTCGCAGGACAACACGCAGTCCAGGGCCCGCTGGCCCATCTGGGCGGCTGTTCCGCGGTTGCGTCCGGCATGGCCAAAGAATTCCAGAATGCCACGGTTGAGGTCCTTCATGCCGGTATTGCCGGTCAGTCCAACCCGGCAGACCGGAAGCCGTTCGTGTCCCTGGGCTGTGAACTCGCCGTTCTCGGCGATCTCCCGGTGGTGGAACTCACGGAGGAACGCCAGCACCGAGGTCGTCTTCCCGAGGCCGGGAAAGGCGTCGACAGCCACGGCGCCCTTGGCCTTGTCGCCATCCTGCTGATTGCTGTCGACGATGTCCCACAAATCCTCGTGAAGATCGGCCAGTTGCTGCGTCCTGATCGGCCCGAGGTTGGCATGCCACTCCCGGCGCAGTCGGTCGTAGACGGCTCTCGCCTCAGAGGTCAGAGCTTTCAGCTCTGCCCTCGTCAGCAACCTGGGCTGTTCGCGACGCGGAGCGTTGGCGAACTCCTTGAAGTCCTCCTTCCGCGACAACGCCAGATTCCCCAGGCCCAGCGGGAGCGGGTCAGTCACACGTCCTCCAGTGCGTCGGCGTAGAAGTCGTCCTCTTCGACGAGGACTTCGAAGTCGGCCTCGTCGTCATCACCCGTCTCGGCCGGCTCCATCTCCTCCGGCTCCTCGTGGGACGAGCCCTCTTTGTCCCCCAGGGCTTTGCGGACTGAGGGCAGCGAGACGACTGACTCGTCGGACTCGGGCAGTTCGATGGCCGCTTGCTCTCGCGATAGCCGCAGGGCCATCCGCCGCTCTGCCAGCGTTGTGCCCAGGCCGAGGTTCCAGCGCTCCAATAGGTCGGCGACCGCGAGACGGTCGTCAGGAAAGCGATACTTCGCAGCAGCCAGTTTCCGGGCGAAGGCGAGAGCATCCTCGCTCAGCGGCATACCGGCCGTGGGCGCATGTTCCCAGGTCAGGGTGCGCCAGCGACGGTCCAGGTCCCGGACGTAGATGCGGGTGATGTCGTCGGGGTCGACCTGGAAGGGCCATCCGTTCTCGACCGGACCCTTGTAGGGACTCCGGACATGGCTGAGGCCTTTGAGGCCGGGGCCGCTGTAGCGGCGACGGCCGATCTCGACTCCGTAGTGCTGGATCGTGCGCCATTCGGTCTTCAGGAATTCGTAGGCGAGGTCGGGGTCTCTGGGGGCCTCGATGTAACCCGCCCGGGCCATGCCGTGCTCGAACATTGCGGCGGGGGACATCCGCAGCCCTGGCAGGCCCGGGTCGACCAGACTCGTGTGCGGTCGATGGTGGTAGACCGCCGCGACCCACTCACGGATGATCGCTTCCAGCTCATGCAGGAAGAAGAAGGCGTCGTCCTCGGGGTTCTCCCCCCGGGAATGGACGTCCGGCCCCTTATAGCCGGGCAATGCTTGAAGCAGGCCCTCGCGCAGGGTGCGAAAGAATCTTTCGACTGGCCCTTTGTCACGGCCCGTCCGTAGCCTCGCAGGCTGGATCGAGATGCCCATCCGCCTGCAGACGCTGGTCAGATGCTCGGAGTCGTACTGCTTTCCGTGGTCGATGACCAGGGTTTCTGGAACCAGAATGGGGCCAGCTGCACCAGCCCCTTCGGCGACAGCCGTATCCACGAGGACCGTCCGTGGGATGCCGTGCTCGGGCCAGACCGCGTAGCGCGGCCAGTCCTTCCCAGCCAGCCTGGGCCGGAACGACTGGTAGAGCACCGCGCTGACGTCCACCGCCTTCGTCGACACCGGGGTGAGGCGGATGCCGGTGACGCAGCGGGTGTACCAGTCCATGCCGACGCTGAGCTCGGCCTGCACCCATCGAAGCGTGAATGGGTCGAAGGCGAAAACGTCCAGCCGGGTGGAGTCCATCAGGAGATACTCGCCCGGCCTGGTCGGCCGCAACTTGCCATAAGGCCCATTGGGCCGGCCAGCGATGTCCCGGTTCCGCTTCGCACTCAGCCGGAAGAGCGGGTGCTGGTCCTCCAACTCCTCAAGCAGCCGGAAGGCCGTAGCCCGGCTGGGTTGCGGGACGACATCCGGACCGAACCGTGCGACCACCCGTGCTCGGGTCCGCTCGATCACCAGCGTGCGGGACGGCTTGGACTCCTTGGCGTGCTCGACCATGACCTCCGTGGCTGTCTCCACCCACCGGTCATCCAGTTTCGTGGCCCGCCCACGTGCGGGTCGCCCAGCAGCCGCCAAGCTCGCCTCGCCGCCGCGGCGGAAGTCCCGAACCCAGCGCTCGACAGTACGGACGGTGACGCCGAGTTCAGCGGCCTTGCTCGCGTAGCGCTCGCCGAGCGGGAGGTCAGGCGAGTATTCCGGCCTCGGCTCTCCTTCCGCCGCCAGCTCCGGAGCACCCACCCGGTAACCGGTGAGGACTTCCCGGACGTGGCCTGCCCGCTCTCGTAGTCCGTCTTGCTCGGCTTTCGACAGCTGGCTCAGCACGACACCAGCGACGTCTTCGTCGTCGTCACCGGACGGTCCCGGAGCATCCGGGATCACACGAGCTCGGTCAGACAGCAGCAGTTCCTTCACTGCCAGTCTCAGCAGCTTCCCGCGGCCATTCTTCAGTACCGCCTCGTTGCCGTTCGCGGTGATCGCCAGCTCGACTACCTCAACGGTCTCGCCGTCATAGCGGAACCGTGTACCAACTCCCACGCGGATTCCGGCCCAGCTCACTTCGGAACCTTCAGAACGTGATGACCGCTGAGCGGGGTACTCAAGTCGGTGACCAGTTCGCCACGCCAGAGAAGGTGAAGGACCCCAGCTCGGACCTCCTCCGGTTCCCGTCCGGCAAGTGCGTCATCGAGTTCGCCAAGTGTCCGGCGGTCCAGCCCCATCGCTCGAAGTTCGTCGAGCAGGAGACCATCGAAGAGCCAGTCGCGTCGGTACCCGGCGAGGAACCGAAGGTTCTCGAGTTCCGCCGACGCAGGTTCGCTCCACACGACGTATCGCCATCCGCGTGTCTCCAACAGCCGTCGCGTCCAGTCAAAAGTGAATGCCACCTCTGGCTTGGCCACCCGGTGCCTCGGCTTGACGTCGACCACGACCGGACCGTCCTCGCTGATCAGCAGGTAGTCCGGGATGTGTTTGCGAACCTTGCCTTCCACCTCGGCTTTCAGCAGGAAGGGCTGGGCAAGGATTCGGCGGACAGATGGGTCGAAGTCGTCAAACAGCAGTCGAGCAAGTTCAAGCCGCGACTCGTAAATCACGTGGTCACGCATGGTCGACGACCAGTAGGTGCCCGAGTAGTGCTTCTGGCCGTCGTACCACCGGAATGTCCGCCATGGAGACGCTGTCGCTAACGTCGCGCCGCTGACGCTCTCCCACGGCTCGTCTTCGAACTCCCGGCCCGATGTACGGAAACACACCATTGCCGACTTAACTGGCATAAGCACCCCCACTCCCGCAGCATCAGGCTCGATGCGATCAAGCAGTCGGTGACAGCCTGGGCCGTACGGCGGTACGTTCGCCAAGAGAGCTTGGAACGTCCACACGTTTGAGCGAATTCGGCTTCAAAGCCTGGCCAGTCTCACAGCGATGTCGTATCCGACATCCATCCGACATCGACCGTGAGATTCCGACACGGAACATGAGGCCCTACAAGTGGCGGGCTCAGGTCTGTGCCATGTCCACGAAACGCGAGTAGTGGCCCTGGAACGCCACCGTGATCGTCGCCGTCGGGCCGTTACGGTGCTTGGCCACGATGAGGTCGGCCTCGCCCGCTCGGGGCGACTCCTTCTCGTACGCGTCCTCGCGGTGCAGCAGGATCACCATGTCCGCGTCCTGCTCGATGGAACCCGACTCACGCAGGTCGGAGACCATCGGCTTCTTGTCCGTACGCTGCTCGGGTCCACGGTTGAGCTGTGAAAGCGCGATGACCGGCAGCTCCAGCTCCTTGGCCAGAAGCTTGAGGTTTCGCGACATGTCCGAGACCTCCTGCTGTCGGCTTTCGGCGCGCTTCGAACCGCCGGACTGCATGAGCTGGAGATAGTCGATGACCACCAGCTTGAGATCGTTCCGCTGCTTGAGCCGGCGGCACTTCGCGCGGATCTCCATCATCGAGAGGTTCGGCGAATCGTCGATGTAGAGCGGCGCTTGTGACACGTCCGGCATACGGCGAGCCAGCCGGGTCCAGTCCTCGTCCGTCATCGTGCCCGAACGCATGTGGTGCAGCGCCACGCGTGCCTCCGCCGACAGCAGACGCATCGCGATCTCGTTGCGTCCCATTTCCAGGGAGAAGATCACGCTGGGCAGGTTGTTCTTGATGGAAGCGGCACGGGCGAAGTCCAGCGCGAGTGTGGACTTACCCATGGCGGGACGGGCCGCGATGACGATCATCTGACCGGGGTGAAGACCGTTTGTGAGGGAGTCGAAGTCGGTGAAGCCGGTGGGCACGCCGGTCATCTCTCCACTGCGCGAACCGATCGCCTCGATCTCGTCGAGTGCGCCTTCCATGATGTCGCCGAGCGGCAGGTAGTCCTCGCTGGTTCGTTGTTCGGTGACGGCGTAGATCTCGGCCTGGGCGGAGTTGACGATCTCGTCGACGTCTCCGTCGGCCGCGTATCCCATTTGCGTGATCTTGGTGCCGGCCTCGACGAGCCGCCGCAGCACCGCCCTCTCGTGGACGATCTCCGCGTAGTACGAGGCGTTGGCCGCGGTGGGCACCGACTGGACGAGCGTGTGCAGATAAGAGGCCCCACCGACGCGGGTGATCTCACCACGCTTTGTCAGCTCGGCCGCCACCGTGATCGGGTCGGCCGGCTCCCCCTTGGCGTAGAGGTCGAGAATCGCCTGGAAGACCGTCTCGTGGGCGGGGCGGTAGAAGTCGTGCCCCTTGATGATCTCCACGACATCGGCGATGGCGTCCTTGGACAGCAGCATGCCGCCGAGGACCGACTGCTCGGCGTCGAGGTCCTGCGGCGGCACCCGCTCGAAACCCGGGGACCCGCCGTCCCAGGCCGCGTTGTCGCGGCCGCGCTCGTGCTGCTCCTCGCGTCCCCGCCCCTCGCCACGGCGCTGCCGGGAGACTGGTAGACGGTCACTGGGACCGGTGTCGGTCCAGGGGTCGTCCAATGGCTCGGGAATGCTCACCGGCCACCTCCTCACGTCCGCGCCGCGGACCTCGCCGTGCCATTCTTTTTACGGCACGACACAGACAAAACGAGAGGCCTGACTCCGGTTCTGGCGCGTCGGACGCCGGTCCACGGTAGGCCCGCCGGCACCGTCAGCCAATCTGGTTATCCACAGGCCATGTGGACGACGGACCAGATGCTGTGGAGAAGTCCCGCGAACCTGTGCACGGACCGGGGGACAGCACTGTGGACAAAGTCATACCCACCTCGGCGCACCCGCTCTGAGCTGGCCTTTTTCCGTCCACCGGCTGTGGGGGAGAAAAACTTTCCCGGCTGGACCAAGATCAGAACAAACGACGCACGACAGAGCCTCCACACCGGCCGCAAGTAAGGACTCCACCTGCATTGCATCACTTACCTGTGGAAGATTAGATTGAGCGCATGACACAGGCCCCCACGGCATCCAGGACAAGACAGCGACGGCATGACCGAGAGATCATCTCGCTCGCCGTGCCGGCCTTCGGCGCGCTCGTCGCCGAGCCGCTCTTCGTGATGGTCGACAGTGCGATCGTGGGCCACTTGGGCACACCGCAATTGGCCGGGCTCGGCATCGCGGCAGCCCTGCTGACCACCGCGGTGAGCGTCTTCGTCTTCCTCGCCTACGCCACCACGGGTGCGGTGGCCCGGCGCGTCGGTGCCGGCGATCTCTCAGCCGCCATCCGCCAGGGCATGGACGGCATCTGGCTCGCGCTGCTGCTCGGTGCCGTGGTCATCGCCGTCGCCCTGCCCACCGCACCCTGGCTCGTCGGCCTGTTCGGAGCGTCGGACACGGCAGCCCCGTACGCCATCACCTATCTCCGCATATCCAGCCTCGGTATCCCCGCCATGCTGGTCGTGCTGGCCGCCACCGGGGTGCTGCGCGGGCTCCAGGACACCCGCACACCTCTGTATGTCGCCATCGGCGGGTTCGGCGCCAACGCGGCGCTCAACGGCGCACTCGTCTACGGCGCCGGGCTGGGCATCGCCGGTTCTGCCTGGGGCACGGTGATCGCACAGTGCGCCATGGCCATCGTCTATCTGGTGGTCGTCGTGCGAGGAGCGCGTCGTCACAGCGCCTCGCTGCGCCCCGATATCGCGGGGATACGGGCCAGCGCGCAGGCCGGAGTGCCCCTGCTTGTGCGCACACTCTCGCTGCGAGCGGTCCTGATGATCGCCACCGCCGTCGCCGCGCGTCTTGGTGACAGAGACATCGCCGCCCACCAGATCATTCTGTCTCTGTGGAGCCTGATGGCCTTCGCGCTCGATGCGATCGCCATCGCGGGACAGGCGATCATCGGCCGTTATCTCGGAGCCGACGACACCACGGGCGCGCGGGAGGCATGCCGCCGCATGGTGCAGTGGGGAGTCGCGTGCGGTGTCGTGCTCGGAGTTCTGATAGTGCTCGCGCGCCCGCTGTTCATCCCGCTGTTCACCGGCGATCAGGCAGTGCGGGACACTCTGCTGCCCGCCCTGCTGGTGGTAGCCGTCTCTCAGCCGATCGCGGGAATCGTCTTCGTGCTGGACGGCGTGCTGATGGGCGCTGGGGACGGACCGTATCTCGCTGGGGCCATGCTGGTGACGCTGGCGGTCTTCGCGCCGGTTGCCCTGCTCGTCCCCACTCTTGGAGGTGGGCTGACCGCTCTGTGGTGGGCGATGGGGCTGATGATGGCGATCCGCATGCTGACACTCTGGCTGCGCACCCGGTCCGGCCGCTGGCTGGTCACGGGCGCCACCCGTTAGCGCGTGTCCATCACACCGGGGACGTTTCACGTGAAACGTCCCCGGTGCCCGTTTCGCCTTGCCCATAGGCACCATCAGGAACGGCGAGAGGGCCGCATCCCCAAGGGATGCGGCCCTCTCCATGCTCTGTCGTACGCAGCGCTTACGCGGCGATGACCTCGATGCCGAGCTTCGCGGCAACCTCGGGGTGCAGACGCACAGACACCTGGTGCGAGCCCAGGGTCTTGATCGGCGAACCGAGCTCGATGCGACGCTTGTCGACCTCCGGACCACCGGCGGACTTGATCGCCGAAGCGAGGTCAGCCGGGGTGACGGAGCCGAAGAGGCGGCCGGCGTCGCCGGAGCGAACGGCCAGACGAACCTTCACGCCTTCGAGGCGGGCCTTGATCTCATTGGCCTGCTCGATGGTCGCGATCTCGTGGATCTTGCGGGCGCGGCGGATCTGCGCCACGTCCTTCTCGCCGCCCTTGGTCCAGCGGATCGCGAAACCACGCGGGACCAGGTAGTTGCGAGCGTAGCCGTCCTTGACGTCGACGACATCGCCGGCGGCACCGAGGCCGGAGACCTCGTGGGTGAGGATGATCTTCATGATTCAGTCACCCTTCCCTTATCGCGCGGTGGACGTGTAGGGCAGCAGCGCCATCTCACGGCTGTTCTTGACTGCCGTGGCGACGTCACGCTGATGCTGCGTGCAGTTGCCGGTAACGCGGCGGGCACGGATCTTGCCGCGGTCGGAAATGAACTTCCGCAGCATGTTCGTGTCCTTGTAGTCCACGTACTGGGTCTTGTCCTTGCAGAATGCGCAGACCTTCTTCTTAGGCTTGCGCACAGGCGGCTTCGCCATGGTGTTTCTCCTGTGTGATCAAGAAGTGGGGAACGAACCCGCCCTTAGAAGGGAGGCTCGTCCGAGTAGCCGCCGCCGGAGCTTCCGCCCCAGCCGCCTCCATTGCCCCCGCCGCTCTGCGGCTGCTGCTGGCTGCCGCCGGCCGGCGCGCTGGTGGCCCACGGGTCGTCGGCGGGAGCACCGCCACCGCCCTGCTGGCCACCACCACTGGGGCCGCCGCCCCAGCTACCGCCGCCCTGCTGGCCGCCGCCGTAACCGCCCTGGCCACCACTGCGACCGGTGGTCTTGGTGACCTTGGCCGTGGCGTTCTTGAGACTGGGGCCGACTTCCTCGACGTCCAGCTCGTAGACCGTGCGCTTGACGCCCTCGCGGTCCTCGTACGACCGCTGCTTCAGCCGGCCCTGCACGACGACGCGCATGCCTCGCTGGAGCGACTCGGCGACGTTCTCCGCCGCCTGACGCCAGACCGAGCAGGTGAGGAACAGGCTCTCGCCGTCCTTCCACTCATTGGTCTGACGGTCGAAGGTGCGAGGAGTGGACGCGACGCGGAACTTCGCGACCGCCGCACCGGACGGGGTGAAGCGCAGCTCGGGGTCGTCGACGAGATTGCCGACGACCGTGATGACGGTCTCGCCTGCCATGGGTGAACCTCTCGGCGGGGATTGCTTCTGGCTGCTTGCTGCTACTCGAACCCGATGGCCTCTGAGCTAGGCGCTCAGTGGGTCTCGGGACGGAGGACCTTGGTCCGGAGGACCGACTCGTTCAGGTTCATCTGTCGGTCGAGCTCCTTGACGACCGCAGGCTCGGCCTGAAGGTCGATGACCGAGTAGATGCCCTCGGGCTTCTTCTTGATCTCGTAAGAGAGACGACGACGGCCCCAGGTGTCGACCTTCTCGACCTTTCCATTGCCCTCACGGACGACGGAGAGGAAGTTCTCGATCAGCGGGGAGACTGCGCGCTCCTCGAGATCGGGGTCGAGGATGACCATCACCTCGTAGTGACGCATGTGGAACCCACCTCCTTTGGACTCAGCGGCCACGGTCGTTCCGTGGCAGGAGGGTCGTGATGCGTAAGCAAAGGTATCGGCCGCCACTGACAATCCAGCTCGAAGTACGAGTGATCATGTTGTGGCCTGGGCAGACACCGGTGCAGACCATACAGACTACCCGCACACCGGCTTCCGGTTGAAATCCGGCCGCCCGCGGACGCAATCTGTACACATCGGGTGCGTGCGACGCTACGATGCGCCGCCTTCCGGCAAGGCCAGGAGGTGCCACATGGCACAGGCAATGCGACCGAACTCCGCCACATCACTCTTCGCCACCGATGGCAAGCGTCATCCGCTCCAGGACAGCCTGGCCGCGGTGACACTGGTTCTGGGCCTCCTCGCCGTCATCGCGGCGATCTTCGACAACCTCCATCTGCTCAGTTCGTGGGCCGGGCTGGTGGGCATCCTGACCGGCGCGTACGCGCAGTTCATCTCGGTGACGACCCGGGAACGGTTCCTGACCATCCTCGGACTCGGAGCCTCGGCCGTCGGCTTCTTCATCGGCATGGCCCACGGAGGACTGTTCGGCGGGATCGTCGGCTAGGCGCTGTCCGACCGGACAGAGCCCAGACGTATCGCCCCTCCGGTCGCCAGTGACGGATCACACGGTCCGAGAGGATCCGGCGGTCCGGCCGTTCCCGCCGTCCTCGGCGGCGCACAACGACAGTCGGCGCCGCACCTGTGGCCGGGTCGTCCCCATACGACCAGATATGAGGGCGGTGTTCCGCCCCTCGGCGCACCGCGACCGACTGCCGCGTACCGTCCCACCGGCGATTACGGGACAGCGCTTGGTCGGCGGGTCCCCCGTCGGGCCAGACGAGGCGCTCCATCGGCACAGTAGGCTTCGGCGCGAGAGCCGGAGCCCCTGTATCCATGGGGACACACCTGCCGAGGAGCGCCCCGCATGAGTCTGACCCTGAGGACCATCAGCCGAGAGCAGCATCTGGCATACATCCAGAGCCTGCCCGCGGCGAGTCATTGCCAGGTCCCGGCTTGGGCTGACGTCAAGACGGAGTGGCGCTCCGAGAACCTGGGCTGGTTCGACAAGGACGACCAGCTTGTTGGCGCCGGGCTGGTGCTCTACCGGCAGCTCCCCAAGATCAAGCGGTATCTGGCGTACCTCCCCGAGGGACCGGTGATCAACTGGTACGCCCCCAATCTGGACGAGTGGATGCAGCCGATGCTGGCGCATCTCAAGCACCAGGGCGCCTTCTCCGTGAAGATGGGACCGCCGGTCGTCATCCGCCGCTGGGACTCGGGTGCGATCAAGTCCGGCATCCAGGACCCGGACGTCAAGCGCCTGCGCGATGTCGAGGCGACGCATATCGAACCGCGCGCGTTCGAGGTGTCCGACCGGCTGCGGAAGATGGGCTGGCAGCAGGGCGAGGACGGCGGCGCCGGCTTCGGTGACGTACAGCCGCGGTATGTCTTCCAGGTGCCGCTGGCGAACCGCTCGCTCGACGATGTCCTCAAGGGCTTCAACCAGTTGTGGCGGCGCAATATCAAGAAGGCCGAGAAGGCCGGCGTCGATGTCGTCCAGGGCGGCTACGGCGATCTTGAAGAGTGGCAGCGGCTGTACGAGATCACCGCCGAGCGGGATCACTTCCGGCCGCGCCCGCTGTCGTACTTCCAGCGCATGTGGACCGTCCTCAACACAGAGGACCCCAATCGCATGCGGCTCTACTTCGCCCGTCACGAGGGCGAGAACGTCGCGGCGGCGACGATGCTCATCGTCGGCGGCCATGTCTGGTACTCCTACGGCGCCTCCGCCAACCACAAGCGTGAGGTCCGGCCCTCGAACGCGATGCAGTGGCGCATGCTGCGTGACGCCTACGCGATGGGCGCCACCGTCTACGACCTGCGCGGCATCTCCGACTCGCTCGACGAGACCGATCATCTCTTCGGTCTGATCCAGTTCAAGGTGGGCACCGGCGGCGAGGCCGTCGAGTACATCGGCGAGTGGGACTTCCCGCTCAACAAACTGCTTCACAAGGCGCTCGACATCTACATGTCGCGCCGCTGACCGCGAGGACAAACCGGCAAAGACAGCCGTGACGTCGTCAAGAACTCCAAGACCATTCATACCCTTCATACACCGCAGCCACGAGAAAGGTTCCGGACCGGCATGGCGCTCTCCCTTTACGTCGACACCGCGCGCTGGCGGGCGCACCAGAAGTCGGTCATCGAGCAGTTCCCGGGTCTGGTCCCGGTCTGCAAGGGCAATGGCTACGGCTTCAGTCATGAGCGTCTCGCCGACGAGACCACCCGCTTCGGCTCGGACACGCTCGCCGTGGGCACCATCTACGAGGCCGCCCGGATCAAGGACTGGTTCAGCGGCGACCTTCTCGTCCTCACGCCTTTCCGGCGCGGTGAGGAGCCGGTGCCGCTGCCCGACCGTGTGATCCGCTCCGTCTCGTCCGTCGACGGCGTGTTCGCCCTGGTGGGCGCCCGTGTCGTGGTCGAGTGCATGAGCTCCATGAAGCGGCACGGTGTCAAGGAGGAGGAACTCGGCCAGCTCCACGCGGCCATAGAGGACGTACGCCTGGAAGGCTTCGCCCTGCACCTCCCGCTCGACCGTACGGACGGCTCCGACGCGGTCGAGGAGGTCATCGCCTGGATGGACCGGCTGCGCGCGGCGCGGCTGCCGCTGCACACCATGTTCGTCAGCCATCTGCGCGCCGACGAGCTGGCCCGGCTCCAGCAGCAGTTCCCGCAGACCCGCTTCCGCGCGCGTATCGGTACGCGGCTGTGGCTGGGCGACCACGAGGCGACGGAGTACCGCGGTTCCGTTCTGGATGTCACCAAGGTCGTCAAGGGTGACCGGTTCGGCTACCGCCAGCAGAAGGCCGCCTCCGACGGCTGGCTGGTGGTCGTCGCCGGAGGTACGTCGCACGGTGTCGGCCTGGAGGCCCCGAAGGCGCTGCACGGTGTGATGCCCCGTGCCAAGGGTGTCGCCCGCGCGGGCCTGGCCACGGTCAACCGGAACCTCTCGCCGTTCGTCTGGGACGGCAGGCAGCGCTGGTTCGCCGAACCGCCGCACATGCAGGTGTCGATCCTGTTCGTGCCCTCGGACGCTCAGGAGCCCAGGGTCGGGGACGAGCTGGTGGCCCATCTGCGGCACACGACGACACAGTTCGACCGCATCGTCGACCGCTGAGCCGCGGCCGGCCCCGGCCACCGCGACGCCGGAGCCGGCCCTACGCGTCACCGGGGCCCGGAGGCCGGCCGAGAGGCTGATCCGGCCCCGGCAGGCCCTCAGGCGGCCCCCGGCGGCCGTACACCCCATTCGACCCGCAGCCGTCCGTCCTCGGCGTCCTCGGCCCGCGCGGCGTCCCGCTGCGGCTGTGCGGCCTGCCCGAGTACGAACACGTCTTCCGCACCGTCCAGCACTCCGCCCGACGGGTCGTCCGAGCCATCGGTCCGCACCCCGTCCCGCTCCGGCGTCAGGATGTCCCGTACGACCAGCGCGCACAGATACAGCGTCCCCAGCAGATGCAGGGCGATGGCGAGCTGGTAGCCCTCCGTCGGCAGTCCCTTGTGGGCGTCACCGCTCGTCGTGTACGCGAGGTACATCCAGATGCCGAGGTAGTACATGACCTCGCAGGCCTGCCAGATCAGGAAGTCCCGCCAGCGTGGCCTGGCCAGGGCGGCCAGCGGAATCAGCCACAGCACGTACTGCGGCGAGTAGACCTTGTTGGTGAGGATGAAGGCGGCGACGACCAGGAAGGCCAGTTGTGCGAAGCGCGGGCGGCGCGGAGCCGTCAGTGCCAGCGCTCCTATCCCCGCGCACGCCAGGAGCATCAGCAGCGTCGCGTAGGTGTTGACGGTGCCGACGTCCAGGGACTCACCCGTGCGCTGTGTGATGATCAGCCAGAAGGAGCCGAAGTCGATCTGCCGCTCCTGGCTGAAGGTGTAGAACTTCTTCCAGCCCTCGGGCGCGAGCACCATGACCGGCACATTCACCACCAGCCAGGCGCCGGCGGCTCCCAGCAGCGCCGTCCCGTACTCCCGGTACTTCCCGGCCCGCCAGCAGAGCACGAGCAGTGGTCCCAGCAGCAGTACGGGATAAAGCTTGGCCGCGGTCGCGAGCCCGATGAGGATGCCGAAGGCCAGGGCCCGGCCGCGTGACCACATCAGCATGGCGGCCGCCGTGAGCGCGACGGCGAGCAGATCCCAGTTGATGGTGGCGGTGAGAGCGAAGGCGGGTGCGAGAGCGACCAGCAGGGCGTCCCAGGGGCGGCGCCGGTGGGTGCGCGCGGTGCAGACCGCGATGACCGCGGCGCAGATCATCAGCATGCCCGCGTTGACCATCCAGTACATCTGCTCGCGGTACTGCATGGAGCCGCCCGGTGTGAGCCAGGAGGCGACCTCCATGAAGAGGCCCGTCAGCACGGGATACTCCAGGTACTCCATGTCGCCGTTGAGCCGGTCGAAGTACGGCACGAGGTTGTCGGCGAAGCCGCGCCCGAGGTAGAGGTGCGGAATGTCCGAGTAACAGGCGTGCGTGTACTGGGAGCTGGCGCCGCGGAACCACGCCCAGTCGTAACACGGCATCTTCTGCGCCATGCCCAGCGCGAACATCCCGATCGCCACCAGTGCGACGACCCGCACCGGCGTGAGCCGGCTGCTGCCGAACCAGGCCCAGCGGCCGGCGGGGCCGCCTATCAGCTCACTGCCGGCCGCGGCGATCTCGTCCCGTCGTGTGGGCGGCACGACCGACCGGTCCTGGTGCACGGTTGTCTCTTCTGTGCTCGGCATGCCGCCCATCCTGCCGTACGCCGCCATGGATGCGGCGAGGGCCGCCGCACCGTACGTACACGCTGTGTACGCAGCCGGTGCGACGGCCCTCCAGGCGCATGCCGTGAGCCAGGTTTCGTCAGCCTCCCTGGCCGCCGAAAATGCCTCCGTTGTTATTGGCGCCGTTCTGGCCGCCCTCGTTCTCGCCGCCCGGTGGCGAGGAGCTCATGCTTGGCTCCCCACCACTGGCCCCGCCGTTGTCGCCGCCCTGATTGCCGCCGCCGTTGTCCCCGCCCTGGTTGGCGCCGCCGTTCTCACCACAGCCCCACCACTTGTCACAGGTGTCGCTCGGGGTGGGCGCGGACTGGGAAGGCGTCTCGGACGGCGTCTCCGAAGGCGTCTCGGAAGGCGTCTCGGAAGGGGTCTCGCTCGGCGTCTCGCTCGGCGACGCTCCGCCGCCCCAGACCGCCTCGCCCCAGGGCTCCGGCTTCGGGAAGGGCTTGGGCGCCTGCCCCTTCAGCGCCTGTTCCATGTAGTCGTGCCAGATCTCGGCCGGGAAGGAGGCACCGTGGATCGATTCCTGATCTCCGGTGCCGTACATCATCTCGAACTTGCGGTCCTTGCTCTCCGCGTTGTCGTCCATCCGGTACATGTCGATGGCGGTCGAGAGCTGCGGGGTGTAGCCGACGAACCAGGCCGACTTGTTGCCGTCGGTAGTGCCGGTCTTACCGGCCGCTTCGCGCCCCGTGAGCTGTGCCTTCGTACCGGTGCCCTTCTCGACCACGGTCTTCAGTACGTCCGTGACGTTGTCCGCCACCGGCGCGGGGAAGGCCCGCTTGGGCTTGTCCTTGTGCTTGTAGACGGACTCGCCGCCCTTGAACACCTCGGACACGGAGTACGGATCCCGCTGTTGGCCGCTCGCCGCGAAGGTGGCGTAGGAGCCGGCCATCCGGATGGCGCTGGGGTCGGAGATACCGATCGAGAACGACGGCACATTGGACTTGGCGAGGGAGCTCTCCAGCAGACCGGCGTCAATGGCCGCCTGCCTGACCTGCGGGATGCCGACATCCATGCCCAACTGCACGAAGGGTGAGTTGACGGAAAGCCTCATGGCTTCACGCAGGTCGATGTCGGGAGTCGGAGGCGAGTAGTCGCCGTCGTTGGTCTGCAGCCACTCCTTGCCGTCCTCGTTGGTCCAGATCGACCCGTCATAGTTCTTGATCTTCAGCTTGTTCTTACCGATGTAGCGGGCCTTGTCCGGCGAGATCTTCGTACGCTCGTTCTCACCCTGCACTTCGCCGCCCTGGGGGTCACGGACCCCGTCCTGCATCGCGGCGGCCAGCACGAACGGCTTGAAGGTCGATCCGACCTGGGCACCGGTCTGGTCCGCGTTGTTGGTGAAGTGCTGGGTGGCGTCCTTGCCGCCGTAGATCGCGACGATCTTTCCGGTCGAGGGCTCGACGGAGGCACCACCGAACTGGACGTACGTATCGGTCTTCGGGCGCTTCTTCGGATCGATATTGGCCTTCTCGACCTTCTGGACGGCCTCGAACAGCTCCGAGACCTTCTTCTTGTTGAAGGTCGTGTGGATCTCGTAGCCGCCTCGGGAAAGGTCTTCCGCCTTGATGCCCCGAGTGTTGTTGTTGACGAAGTTGGCCTTGGCGAGGTCGACCAAATAGCCGATCTGTCCGCTCAGCTTGTTGTTCTTCTTCGGCTTCTGCGGCATCGGGAACTCGGTGTACTTGGCACGCTCGGCGGCGTCGAGGTGCTTGTCCTTGACCATCTCGTCCAGGATCCACTTCCACCGCTTGGTGGCGCGCGTGGTGTTGTCCGCGGCGGTGGCCGTCGGGTCGATCTCCGTGGCGCCGGCCGGATCGTAGTAGGTCGCGCCCTTGAGGAGCGTGGCGAGGAACGCGCACTGGCTCGCGTTCAGGTCCTTGGCGTCCTTGCCGTAGTACGTACGGGCCGCGGCCTGGATGCCATAGGCCCCGCGTCCGTAGTACGACGTGTTCAGATAGCCCGCGAGAATGTCGGGCTTCTTCATCTCGGTGCCGACCTTGATGGAGATGAACAGCTCTTTGAACTTACGACTCACCGTCTGGCTCTGGTCGCCCAGGCGCGCGTTCTTGACGTACTGCTGGGTGATGGTGGAGCCACCCTGGGTCTGGCCGCCCTTGGCCATGTTCACCAGGGCTCGGCTGATGCCCATCGGGTCGACGCCGGAGTCCTGGTAGAACGACTTGTTCTCGGCGGAGACAACCGCCCACTGCATGTCTTTCGGGATCTGTTCGAACCCGATGATCTGCCGGTTGACCTCACCACCGGTGGAGACCATCGGCGTGTTGTCGTCCCAGTAGTAGACGTTGTTCTCGGCTTCCGACGCCTTGTTCTCGTCGGGCACCTGGACGACGGCGTACGCGATCGTCCCCGCGGCCATCAGCGAGCCGAGGAAACCGATGCTCAGCGCGGTGCTCTGCCTCCAGGACGGCACCCAGCGCCGCCAGCCGTACTTGCCGTAGCGCGGATAGTCGATCAGCCGCTTCTTGGACGGCTGCCCGCCCCGGCCCGGGCCGTCATGGCCGCCGGCTCCGCGCCGGCCACCGCCGGGTCCACCATGACCCGCGCCCCCGCCTTCCGCGCCGCGCCTGCGGCCACCGCGTTGGGCGGCCCGCCTGGCTTCGGCGCGGCCGCCGTAGGGACGCTCCTCCTCGTAGGAGTCGGAGTGCGAAGCCGAAGCGGCTTCTCGGGAAGGGGCCGCGCGGCGGCCGGAAGGCTGCTGGGTCGCACGCCTGGCCGCGGCACGACCGCCTCCCTGCGGCTGTGGCGGTTTGCGACGGTGCTCGCTCATCGAACGACTACTCCTCGGGCAGGCACGTAGGCCTGGAAGCGGCAGTTGAGTTCCGGTCCCCCCGAAATGAACACGGGCCAGCCCGGCGTCGGGCTTGTCCGACATGCATCCGGTAAGCCGACAGTCTTGACGCTCGGAGGCGCCGCGCGGTTCCCGGTGGTCTGCATGCCGCACAGACTACGCACGGTCAAAACCCACCGAGAGCTGAAGTTCACCCCAAATCAGGCAAGTTGCTCGCTGAGAATTAGCGATGTGACGCCGTTCACCATGTCCCCCCTTGTCGCAACAGGAACTCCGCTCTATCGTCATGATGTATCGAGTCGATACATCAGCACGGCATAAGTGTCCGGACGGCGAAGGAGGCGAAGGGTGAGCAGACGCTCGGGGATCCTTGAGTTCGCTGTCCTCGGTCTGCTCCGTGAGTCCCCCATGCACGGCTATGAGCTGCGGAAACGGCTCAACACCTCGCTGGGAATCTTCCGGGCCTTCAGCTACGGAACGCTCTATCCCTGTCTCAAGACGCTGGTCGGCAACGGCTGGTTGATCGAAGAGCCGGGCAGCGCTCCGGAGGACGCACTTGCCGCCTCACTCGCCGGGCGCCGCGCCAAGATCGTCTATCGGCTGACCGCGGAAGGTAAGGAGCACTTCGAAGAGCTCCTGTCGCACACCGGTCCCGACGCCTGGGAGGACGAGCACTTCGCCGCTCGCTTCGCCTTCTTCGGGCAGACGGAGCGCGAGGTCCGGATGCGGGTGCTGGAGGGCCGCCGCAGCCGGCTGGAGGAGCGTCTGGAGAAGATGCGCGCCTCCTTGGTCCGTACGCGCGAGCGTCTCGACGATTACACGCTTGAGCTGCAGCGGCACGGTATGGAGTCCGTGGAGCGCGAGGTGCGCTGGCTGAACGAGCTCATTGAGAGCGAGCGGGCGGGGCGGGATCAGAGACAGTCCGCCCCCGGGGATTCCGCCGCTCGGGAAGACACATCCGAGGAAGCGGACGGCCTGCCCCGGCACCGGGACGCCACGTCTTCCGGAGGCAAGCCTCCGGAGCGTCCCGGCTCGCCGGATCCGTCCGCCGACACGGGCAACTGAGGTCCTGCATCCGCGCAGGGTTTCATCAGGAACACTGAGATCACACAGGGAGCAAGCGGAATGGGTTCGGTTCGCGTAGCCATCGTTGGCGTCGGCAACTGCGCCGCCTCACTGGTACAGGGCGTCGAGTACTACAAGGACGCTGACCCGGCGGGCAAGGTGCCAGGTCTGATGCATGTCCAGTTCGGCGAGTACCACGTGCGGGACGTCGAGTTCGTGGCCGCCTTCGACGTCGACGCGAAGAAGGTCGGTCTCGACCTCGCGGACGCCATTGGCGCCAGTGAGAACAACACCATCAAGATCTGTGACGTGCCGTCCACGGGCATCACCGTTCAGCGCGGTCACACCCTCGACGGTCTGGGCAAGTACTACCGCCAGACGATCGAGGAGTCCCCCGAGGCTCCGGTCGATGTCGTCCAGATCCTCAAGGACAAGCAGGTCGACGTCCTGGTCTGCTACCTGCCCGTGGGTTCCGAGGCCGCCGCGAAGTTCTACGCGCAGTGTGCCATCGACGCCAAGGTCGCCTTCGTCAACGCTCTGCCGGTCTTCATCGCCGGTACCAAGGAGTGGGCGGACAAGTTCACCGAGGCCGGTGTCCCGATCGTCGGTGACGACATCAAGTCGCAGGTCGGCGCCACCATCACGCACCGTGTCATGGCGAAGCTCTTCGAGGACCGGGGCGTCGTCCTGGACCGCACGATGCAGCTGAACGTCGGCGGCAACATGGACTTCAAGAACATGCTTGAGCGTGAGCGTCTGGAGTCCAAGAAGATCTCCAAGACGCAGGCTGTCACCTCTCAGATCCGTGACCGCGATCTGGGCGCCGACAACGTCCACATCGGCCCGTCGGACTACGTGGCGTGGCTCGACGACCGCAAGTGGGCGTACGTCCGTCTTGAGGGGCGCGCCTTCGGCGATGTGCCGCTGAACCTGGAATACAAGCTTGAGGTGTGGGACTCCCCGAACTCCGCGGGTGTCATCATCGACGCCGTGCGCGCCGCGAAGATCGCCAAGGACCGCGGCATCGGCGGCCCGATCCTCTCCGCGTCCTCGTACTTCATGAAGAGCCCGCCCGTGCAGTACTTCGACGACGAGGCGCGCGAGAACGTCGAGAAGTTCATCCGGGGCGACGTCGAGCGCTGAGGCGTGTTTCGGAAGTAGCGCCGTCCGCCCGGAGCTTGGGTCCAACGGTCCTCGCGACACCCGCGATTTGTGGGAGTCGCGAGGACCGTGGGCGTTGAGCGCCCGTGCCGGGCGGGACTTTCGCGATAGACCCCAGCGCCGCAGCGGAAGCACTGGTTTCAGGCTTCCCCACCCCTACGAGAAGGGTCACCGGACCGCTGTCCGGTGACCCTTCTCGTAGGGGCGGACAGCGCGTGTGTGACGCTGGCCCGCATGCCTGTCGTGCGTCAACTGCGCGTGCTCGTGCGCCTCAGTGCCTTCCGCCGGCTCCTGGCGGTCCGTCTGCTGTCCCAGGCGGCCGACGGTGTCTTCCAGGTGGCGCTCGCCGCTTACGTCGTCTTCTCTCCCGAGAAGCAGACCTCGCCTGCCGCGATCGCCTCCGCCATGGCGGTCCTGCTGCTGCCGTACTCACTGGTCGGCCCGTTCGCCGGTGTATTGCTGGACCGCTGGCAGCGCCGCCAGGTGTTCCTGTACGGGAACCTGCTGCGGGCCCTTCTGTCGGCCTGTACGGCGGCGCTGATCCTGACGTCCGTGCCCGACTGGCTTTTCTATGTCGCGGCGCTGTCCGTGACAGCCGTCAACCGGTTCGTTCTCGCCGGACTTTCGGCCGCGCTGCCGCGAGTCGTCGACGACGAGCGTCTCGTCCTGGCGAACTCCCTCTCACCGACGGCCGGAACACTCGCCGCGACAGCGGGCGGCGGTCTGGCCCTTGTGGTGCGACTGACGGCTGCGGACTCGGACGCCGCCGTGATGCTGCTGGGCGCCCTCCTCTATCTCTGTGCGGCACTCACCTCACTTCTGATGGCCCGTGAGCTGCTCGGCCCCGAGCAGGCCCTCGTCCAGCCACGACTGAGAGCCGCTCTCGCCTCCACCGCTCGCGAGCTCGCGGGCGGACTGCGGCATCTCGCGGAGCGGCGGGCCGCAGCCCGTGCGCTGGCCGCCATGACGGTGATGCGCTTCTGCTACGGGGCGCTGACGGTGATGGTGCTGATGCTCTGCAGATACGCCTGGACCGACAAGGAGGCGGACGGGCTGGCATTGCTCGGGCTCGCCCTCGGTCTCTCCGGCGCGGGATTCTTTACGGCCGCCGTGCTCACTCCCTGGGCGGTGGGGCGACTCGGTCCGTCCGGATGGACGGTCGCGTGCGCGGTGGCTGCGGCCGTCCTCGAACCAGCCCTGGGCCTACCCTTCGCGGCGATACCCACACTGGTCGCCGCGTTCATCCTCGGCCTGATCACCCAGGGGGCGAAGATAGCCACCGACACGGTGGTACAGACGGCCGTGGACGACGCTTTCCGAGGCCGGGTCTTCTCCCTCTATGACGTGCTCTTCAACATCGCCTTCGTTGGTGCCGCAGCGGTGGCAGCGCTGATGCTCCCGCCGGACGGCCGCTCTCCGGCGCTGGTGGTAACGGTCGCCGTCCTCTATGCCGGCGTGGCAGGCACGCTGAGACGACAGGGGACGCGAAGGGGCGGTGTTTCACGTGAAACACCGCCCCGGAGCATCGCGAACTGATCCTGCTTCTCGCGAAAGGCAGGTCATGTTTCACGTGAAACATGACCTCCCGCCTTCAGTTCTGCGCGGCCCACCACTCCTTGAGAGCGGCGACAGCCGCATCCTGTTCCATCGGCCCGTTCTCCAGCCGCAGCTCCAACAGGAACGTGTAGGCCGTGCCGATCACCGGCCCAGGGCCGACACCAAGGATCTCCATGATCTGGTTGCCGTCCAGATCGGGCCTGATGGCGTCCAGCTCCTCCTGTTCCTGAAGCTGAACGATGCGCTCTTCCAGGCCGTCATACGCCTTGGAGAGCGCGTTCGCCTTGCGCTTATTGCGTGTGGTGCAGTCCGAGCGCGTCAGTTTGTGGAGCCGCCCCAGCAGTGGGCCGGCATCGCGCACATAGCGCCGCACTGCCGAGTCCGTCCATTCGCCCATCCCGTAGCCGTGGAAGCGCAGATGAAGCTCCACCAACCGCGAGACATCGCGCACCATCTCGTTCGAGTACTTGAGCGCGGTCATCCGCTTCTTGGTGAGCTTCGCGCCCACCACCTCATGGTGGTGGAAGGAAACCCTGCCGTCCTTCTCGAAGCGCCGTGTCCGGGGTTTGCCGATGTCGTGGAGCAGGGCCGCCAGCCGCAGCACCAGATCCGGGCCGTCCTCTTCCAGATCGATCGCCTGCTCCAGGACGGTCAGCGAGTGCTCGTACACGTCCTTGTGCCGGTGGTGCTCGTCGCTCTCCAGGCGCAGCGCCGGCAGCTCCGGCAGCACGCGGTCGGCGAGCCCGGTCTCGACGAGCAGGGCCAGGCCCTTGCGCGGATGAGCGGAAAGAATC
Organism: Streptomyces sp. AK02-01A; assembly: GCF_033795305.1. NCBI lineage: Bacteria > Bacillati > Actinomycetota > Actinomycetes > Kitasatosporales > Streptomycetaceae > Streptomyces > Streptomyces sp. AK02-01A. The sequence goes on along the minus strand of NZ_JARBAE010000021.1, from coordinate 33,987 downwards.
AGCTTGTTCAGCTCGTCACGCACCCGCTCGGCGGAGACGATCTCGATCCGCTCGGACATGGCCTTCATCGCCGCGATCACCTCCGGGGCCACCTCGAAGTCCAGTTGCGCGGCGAAACGCGCGGCCCGGAGCATACGTAGCGGATCGTCGGAGAAGGACTCCTCTGGGGTGCCTGGGGTACGCAGCACCTGAGCGGAGAGATCCTCCAGCCCGCCATGAGGGTCGATGAACTCCTTCTGCGGCAGCGCGACAGCCATCGCGTTCACCGTGAAGTCCCTGCGGACGAGGTCCTCGTCGATGGAGTCCCCGTAGGACACCTCAGGTTTGCGTGACGTCCGGTCGTAGGCTTCCGAGCGGTATGTCGTCACCTCGATCTGGTAGCCATCTTTCTGGCTGCCGACCGTCCCGAAGGCGATCCCCACATCCCACACCGAATCCGCCCACGGCCTGACGATCTTCAGAACATCCTCGGGACGGGCATCAGTGGTGAAGTCCAGGTCATTGCCGAGCCGGCCGAGAAGGGCGTCCCTTACCGAGCCGCCGACCAGGGCAAGACCGAATCCGGCTTCCTGAAATCGGCGCGCGAGATCATCGGCGACGGGGGACACCCGCAGCAGTTCACTGACTGCGCGGCGCTGCACCTGACTGAGTGCACGGAGATTGTCTTCATTGGCGTTCGGCACAACAGAAAAGGGTACGTGCCGCGGCTCACGCGGGCGTCCCCGTTTCCAGGCCCTCGGACTACGATGCACGAGTTTCCGGCAGCGCATGAGATTCTTCCGATCATGTGGAGCAGTCCTCAGCACTTCGCCACAGCGCACATCGTTACCATGCGTGGACGCATTAATCGACAACCACCGACGGCAACAGCGATGACAAGGGACGGGCGAGCGCGTGGCGGAGGCGGCAGACTTCCAGGGGACGGGTCACTCTCCTGCCCGCCGGCGGCTGCGGCGCACAGCCTCTCTGATCGCCGGAGCACCGCTCCTGGCCGGTCTGGTGGCGGGTGCGGCGACCCCTGCGGCTCATGCCGCCCCTGCCGCCGTCACGGCGACCGGCTCCCGGACGGTCGATGTGTCCCTCGACACACTGACCCCGAGCGCGCCGGTGAAGGGCGACACGCTGACCGTCTCCGGCACGGTGACCAACGAAGGCAAGAAGACCATCACGCATGCCCAGGTGGATCTGCGGGTGGGACCGAGGCTGTCGGGCAGGACCGCCATTGACGACGCCGCCGAACGCTCGGGCAACGCCTCCGGCGCCGTCGCCCCGATCGGCGGCACGTACAAGGTCACCTTTCCGAAACTCACCACCGGCATCCCGCAGGACTTCTCGCTCTCCGTGCCGGTCAGCAAGCTCGGGCTCGACGAGGACGGCGTCTACCAGCTCGGTGTCTCGCTGACCGGTCAGACCTCCTCCGCGCCGTACGACCAGGTGCTCGGTATGCGGCGTACTTTCCTGCCCTGGCAGCCCGAGGCCACGGAGAAGAAGACTCAGCTCACCACTCTCTGGCCGCTGATCTCGACGACGCATCTCTCCGCGGAGACCGGCTCGGACGATCAGCAGACCCCCGTCTTCGAGAACGACGACCTGGCCACCGAGCTGGCCACCGGCGGCCGGCTTGAGCAGATGGTCTCGCTCGGCAATGAGCTTCCCGTCACCTGGGTCATCGACCCCGACCTGCTCGCCACCGCCGACGCGATGACCCGGGACTACCGCGTCAGAAGCGGCAAGTCCACCATCCCGGGCAAGCACCAGGCCGTGGCCAATCAGTGGCTCAACGCCCTGGAGAAGGCGGTACAGGGCCGTAAGGTCATCGCGCTGCCGTTCGCCGATCCGGACCTGGCGTCGCTGGCCCATCGCGGCAAAGACTCGGGCGCGCTCAGCCACCTGCAGCCGGCCACGGACGTGGCCGGCAAGACGGTGGAGACCATCCTCCACCAGAAGCCGTCCGTCGACTTCGCCTGGCCCGTGGACGGTGCGATCGACCCGTCGATCGTGGACGTCGCGACCTCGGCGGGCGCCCACAAGGTGATCACCCGCAGCGACAGCCTCCAGGACAACCTGCCGTACACCCCCAGCGCCGCACGGCCGATCGGCGGCGGCACCACGGCCGTCGTCGCCGATACGCGACTCTCCACGGCCTTCCAGAGCGATATGACATCGGCGGGCAGCTCCACTCTCGCCGTCCAGAAGTTCCTCGCTCAGACGCTGGCGCTGACCCTGCAGGTCCCCGACAACGAGCGCAGCATCGTCGTGGCTCCCCAGCGGATGCCTACGGCCGCCCAGGCACAGTCCATGGCCCGGGCGCTGCACGGCCTGGACCCCGAGCGGTGGACGGAGCCCGCCGATCTGATCGCGGCGGCCGCTGCCAGGCCCGACGACGACGCCACCACCAAGGTGCCCTCCTCCTCGCGGTACCCCAGGAAACTGCGCGGCCAGGAGCTGCCGAGCGAGGCATTCGGTGAGATCCGGGGCACTCAGGACCGGCTCGACAACTTCAAAGCCATCCTCAGCTCGCCGGACCGGGTGGCCGCTCCCTTCGCCAACGCGATCGACCGGGCCATGTCGACGTCCTGGCGCGGCGAGCCGGACGGAGCCCAGCGATACCGCAACATAGTGGACAACTATCTGCTCGGGCTGACCGCCGAGGTACAGCTCATCGAGAAGTCCGTCCTCACCCTGTCCGGGCGCAGCGCGACCATCCCCGTGACCGTCCAGAACCAGCTTCTGCAGGGCGTCGAGAATCTGGTGCTGCGCCTCAAGTCCGACAACCCGACGCGTCTCAAGATCGATGGTGACCGGACGGTCGCGGAGCGGCCGATCAAGATCGACGGCGGGCACAGCCAGTCGGTCAAGTTCACGGGCGCGGGCAACGCCAACGGCCCGGTCCAGGTGACCGCCCAGCTCTACACGGTGGACGGCAAGCCGTACGGCGACTCCATGACCTTCCAGGTGAAGGTCTCCGAGGTCACTCCCACCGTGATGCTCGTCATCGCCGGCGGAGTACTGCTCCTGGTCCTCGCCGGCGTCAAGATGTACAGCCAGCGCAAGCGGGCGGTGGCCCGTAAGGCAGCCGGCGGGCCCACCGACGACCGCGCCGAAGCCGGCGGTGCGCAGGACACGGACGGCGAGCCGGCTCCGGAAGACACGGATTCCGAGCAGCCGAGTGACCTGACACCGGACACCGGACCGGAAAGCGGGGACCCGTCGGGCGCGGGTGAGAAAGTGGACCGTTGAGCGATGTCGTGGCCGGTTGGCCGGGGACGATGAGGTGGGGTAACCATGAACGCGCCGTACGACGGTGACCGCGGGCCGGGCGCTGGCGGCGATCCGGCAGGCCAGGTTCCGCCCTCGCCGCGGCCTGCCCAGGATCCCTATGTCCAAGACGCCTACAACCAGGATCCTTACTGGTCACAAGATCTCTCCACGCAGGATCCGGTGACCGAGGCGCTCTACGACCGCGCCTCGCACCCGCCGCCGCCTCCGGGTACCTATCCGGAGGCGCAGCAGCTCTACCAGCAGCCGTCCGCGCAGCAGCACTCTCCCGATCCCCGGATCTGGGCCCAGACTCCGCCGCCCGAACCCGAGGGACCGTCCCGCCGTCTTCCGTACGGGGACGACCCGAGGACCACTCAGTTCACCGGCGTCGACGAACTCGTCTCGTCGGCCGCCGACGAGGCCGCGCCGACGGACGCGTTCGCGCACCTCTACCGTGACCAGCAGGACACCAAACCGGCTCCGGAGCCCAAGCCGGCGCCCGCACCGCCCGCCAGGAAGTCGGGCGGCCGGGCCGGAGGTCTGCTCAAGTCCAGCGCTCTGATGGCCGCGGGCACACTGGTCTCCCGGCTCACCGGTTTCGTACGGAGCCTGGTGATCACCGCCGCTCTGGGTGCGGCCCTGCTCGGCGACTCCTTCACCGTGGCCTACACCCTGCCGACGATGATCTACATCCTCACCGTCGGCGGCGGCCTCAACTCGGTGTTCGTACCGCAGCTTGTGCGGTCGATGAAGAACGACGAGGACGGCGGTGTGGCCTACGCCAACCGTCTGCTGACCCTCGTCATCGTCGCGCTCGGCGCGATCGTGGCCCTGGCCGTGTACGGAGCGCCGCTGCTGATCCGTCTGATGTCGGACACGATCGCCGGCGATCCCGCCGCCAACAACGTCGCGGTCACCTTCGCCCGCTACTGCCTGCCCACGATCTTCTTCATGGGCGTGCATGTGGTGATGGGCCAGATCCTGAACGCGCGCGGGAAGTTCGGCGCGATGATGTGGACGCCGGTCCTCAACAACATCGTCATGATCGCCACGTTCGGCCTGTTCATCTGGGTGTACGGCACCTCGGCCGACTCGAACATGACCGTGCGGACCATCCCGCCGGACGGTGTGCGGCTGCTCGGCATCGGTACGCTGCTCGGCCTCACCGTCCAGGCTCTCGCGATGATGCCGTACCTCCGTGAGACCGGATTCCGCTTCCGCCCGCGGTTCGACTGGAAGGGCCACGGCCTCGGCAAGACCATCAGGCTGGCCAAGTGGACCGTGCTGTTCGTCCTCGCCAACCAGGCCGGTGTGCTGGTCGTCACCCAGCTCGCCACCGCCGCCGGCGAGGCGTCCGGCAAGGACGGCACCGGCATCCTCGCCTACAGCAACGCCCAGCTCATCTGGGGCATGCCGCAGGCCATCATCACCGTCTCGGTCATGGCGGCACTGCTGCCCCGGATCTCCCGGGCCGCGCACGACGGCGATCCGGGCGCGGTGCGCGACGACATCTCCCAGGGACTGCGCAACTCCGCGGTCGCGATCGTCCCGATCGCCTTCGCGTTCCTGGCGCTCGGCGTGCCGATGTCCATCCTGCTGTTCTCGTCCAGCGGCCTGGAATCCGCACGGTCCATGGGCTTCATCCTGATGGCGTTCGCCCTCGGACTGATTCCCTACTCCGTCCAGTACGTCGTGCTGCGTGGCTTCTACGCCTACGAGGACACGCGGACGCCCTTCTACAACACGGTCATCGTCGCCGGCGTCAACGCCGCGGCCTCCGCGGCCTGCTATGTGATCCTGCCTTCGCGCTGGGCCGTGGTCGGAATGGCCGCCTCGTACGGGCTGGCCTACGCGGTCGGCGTGGGGGTCGCCTGGCGCAGGCTGCGCAACCGGCTGGGCGGCGATCTGGACGGCGGACGCGTCCTGCGTACATACGCCCGGCTCTGCCTGGCAGCCGTTCCCGGGGCTCTCGCCGCCGGAGCGGTCGCCTATGGCGCGCTGCATACTCTCGGCAGCGGCGCTCTCGCCTCGCTGGCGGCGCTCGTGGCCGGTGGCCTCGTGCTGCTGGGTCTCTTCTTCATCGCGGCGAAGAAGATGCGGATCGAAGAACTCAACGCCATGGTCGGTATGGTGCGCGGACGTCTCGGACGCTGAGACGGCGGGGCCGAGCGCAACCTTCGGCGGCTGCCGCGTGTCGTGCATAGCGTCCAACTGTGGGCACAATTGGCTTGGCTGTTGGATAGTGCGCAACGGATGGGGAGGCAGGAGCGACGGTGGCGGAACGTAGCACGGCTGCCGTCGACGTGGCCGACAACAGTGGTGATGAACCGCTGACCGCCAAGGCGGACAAGGCCACGACCGACGGGGTGGCGAAAGCCCAGGACACAGCGGAGAAGTCCGCACCGGAGACGGACAGCGAGCGGCCGAGCACCGAGTCGGCCGTCGCGACGCCCGAACTCCACAGCGGCCACAAACTCGCCAGACGCTACCGCCTGGAGGAGTGCGTCACTCGTCTGGACGGTTTCAGTAGCTGGCGTGCGGTCGACGAGAAACTGCGCCGTGCCGTTGGCGTGCACCTCCTGCCCGCCGATCATCCGCGAGCCCGTTCCGTCCTGGCGGCCGCCAGGTCCGCGGCCCTGCTGGGCGACCCTCGCTTTGTCCAGGTCCTGGACGCCGTCGAGGAGAACGACCTGGTCTATGTCGTCCACGAGTGGCTGCCGGACGCCGTCGAGCTCACCGCGCTCCTCACCGCCGGGCCCCTGGAGGCCCACGACGCCTACCAGCTCGTCAGCCAGGTCTCCCAGGCCATGGCCGCCGCCCATCGCGAAGGACTCGCCCATCTCCGGCTGACTCCGAGCGCGGTCCTGCGGACCTCCAGCGGCCAGTACCGGATCCGCGGCCTCGCCGTGAACGCCGCTCTGCGCGGAATCCGCGCGGAGCGGCCGCAGCTCACCGACACCGAGGCGATCGGTGCGCTTCTCTACGCCGCGCTGACTCAGCGCTGGCCGTACGAGACGGATGCCTACGGACTCTCCGGCCTTCCCAAGGGCGTCGGGCTGATCGCTCCCGATCAGGTCCGCGCCGGCGTGCACCGAGGTCTGTCGGAGCTCGCCATGCGAGCCCTGGTCAATGACGGCGCGACCGCCTCCCGCCAGGAACCACCGTGCACCACTCCGGACGAGCTGGCCGCGGCGGTCGCCGAGATGCCGCGTGTCCGGCCGCCGGAGCCCTCGTTCACCGCCCCGCCCGAATATCAGCGCACCACCTACCAGCAGGGCACATACGGCCGGACGCAGTCAGTCGCCGGTGTGCCCGCCGCGGCACCGGTGGTACCGCCGCCGCCGCTCCAGAGCCGTACGGGCAAGGCTCTGAAGTGGACTGTCGCCGCGCTCCTCATCGCCGCGCTGGGCCTCGGGAGCTGGCAGGTCGCGGACCGGCTCATCAACCATGGCGAGGAACAGGGCGACACCAGCCCCACTCAGCCGATCACCCAGGACGGGGACAACAAGGCGCCCAAGCCCGGCAAGCCGGTCGCCATCGTCAACGCCCAGGACTTCGACCCGTTCGGCCAGGACAGATCAGAGAAGCCCGCTGGGATAAAGAACAGCTACGACAACAACCGGAAGACGTTCTGGAACACCGACGGCTACTACAGCTCGGACTTCGGCCGGCTGAAGCCCGGTGTCGGCATCATCCTGGACCTCGGCAAGGCTCAGCAGATCGGCCAGGTGGATGTCTCCTTCCTGGGAGGGAACACCGCCGTGGAGCTGCGAGCGGCTCCTGCGAACACGTCTTCCCAGCCGACCGAACTGGACGGTTTCAAGAAGGTTGCCGAAGGATCCGGTGAGAACGTCGCTCTGAAGCCCGGTAAGGCGGTCCAGGCGCGGTACGTTCTGGTCTGGCTGACCGATCTCCCGAAGGTCAGCGAGAAGAACTTCCGGGGCAAGGTCTCGGAGATCTCGATCACTAGCTGACCGGACCAGGGGAGGGGGCTCAGCGTTGGACAGTGCCGCGCTCGGCGACGCGAGCGACCACGATCTCCTGAGTGCTCACGTCACAGGTCACCCTCACGCTTTCGGTGAGCTGGTAAGGCGGCATCGTGACCGGCTCTGGGCTGTGGCCCTCCGAACACTGGGCGACCGCGAGGAAGCGGCCGACGCGGTCCAGGACGCCTTGGTCTCCGCCTTCCGAGCGGCACACACCTTCCGCGGCCAGTCTGCCGTGACGACGTGGCTGCACCGCATCACCGTCAATGCCTGCCTCGACCGGGCCCGGAAAGCCGCCTCCCGGAAGACCTCACCCATGGACGACACCGAACGTCTGGAACAGCTTCTGGAGCCGCACGAGTCGGCGGAAGCTCCTGCCGAACGGCAGGACCTCCACCGAGAACTACTGGCGGCACTGGCGAAGCTCCCTGTCGACCAGCGGGCGGCCCTGGTGCTCGTCGATATGCAGGGCTATCCCGTGGCGGAGGCGGCACGTGTCCTGGGCGTACCGACGGGCACGGTGAAGAGCCGCTGTGCACGCGGCCGGGCGAGACTACTGCCCCTGCTCGTTCATCTGCGCGGCGACGCCCCGGATGACAGGGGCTTCGTACGCGGAAGGAACCGGACGCCGGGGGCATCCGTCCCACCGGCATCGGGACCACGGGATTCAGGACCAAGCGATTCTGCTGCGGTGAAGGGCGGAGGTGGACGCGCGTGACCACGACCGACACGCCTCAGCATCCGGATGTCTCGGAGATCTCGGACCTCACAGAAGGCCTGCTCTCGCCGTCCCGGTCCACGGAGGTGCGCCGCCACCTCGACGCCTGCGCGCTCTGCGCCGACGTCCGTGACTCCCTGGAAGAGATCAGGGAACTGCTCGGCACTCTGCCCGGACCACCACGGATGCCCGACGATGTCGCGGGCCGCATTGATGCCGCGCTGGCGGCGGAGGCGTTCCTTGCCGCAACCGTGTCCGACACGGACGCCAATGTTTCACGTGAAACAACGCCCGCCACCGGGACGTCCGCCGTACCGGACACCTCAGCAGCGCCGTATTCCACAGCTTCGGACTCCGCGAAGGCCAACAGCGTCCGAACCAATCGCCCAGCCGGCCGCCCGACGACGGCGACCGGCCCCGGCCGCAGTGGTCCCAGGCGACGGCGCGGTAGCGGCGCCGTCCTGAGCGCTGTCTTCGTAGCAGCCACGGTGGGCGTGAGTCTTCTGCTGCTCCAGTCCCTTCGGGCAACGGACAGCAACAGCTCCGTGGCCAAGAAGGACAGCTCCTCGGTCAGCACTGCGGCGAACGACGAGTTCTCAGGAATCCCGCTTCAGGACCGCGTCCACACGCTGCTGACCTCCGGCCCCGACGCCAGCTCCCGCTCCGCGACCAAGCCAGGCCGACCGGGCGACTCCTCGAACCGGGACGGAAGCACTTCGAACTCGCCCATGTTCAAGCCGGTACCCGAGGTGCCGCTGTGCGTTCAGCAAGGCACCGGCCGCACCGAGCCCGTCCTCGCCGCCGAGACCGGCATGTACCACGGCAGCCGTGCTTATCTCCTGATCCTGCCGCACCCCGTCGACAGCGCTCGGGTCCTGGCCTATGTGATCGACGCGACCTGCGTCGACAAGGCCGCCTCGGACAAGGGCGAAGTCCTGCTGACGCAGTCCTACTCACGCCACTGACGACTGCTCCGCGCCGCCGGACGCCTCGGGAATGCGGGACCCGTAGGATCCGTTGGATGGGGTGAAGTCGTTGATCCGGCCCCAGTAGGCAGTCCCCAGAGACGAGGAAGAAACCCGTGAGCGACGTCCGTAATGTGATCATCATCGGCTCCGGGCCCGCCGGTTATACGGCCGCGCTGTACACCGCGCGCGCGTCGCTGAATCCGCTGGTCTTCGAGGGCGCCGTCACTGCCGGCGGCGCACTGATGAACACCACTGATGTGGAGAACTTCCCGGGCTTCCGCGACGGCATCATGGGCCCGGATCTCATGGACAACATGCGCGCCCAGGCAGAGCGCTTCGGCGCCGAGCTTGTCCCGGACGACGTCATCGCCGTTGACCTGACCGGAGACATCAAGACGGTCACGGACACTGCCGGCACCGTACACCGTGCCAAGGCCGTGATCGTCACGACCGGCTCCCAGCACCGCAAGCTCGGCCTGGCCAACGAGGACACTCTCTCCGGACGCGGTGTCTCCTGGTGTGCCACCTGTGACGGCTTCTTCTTCAAGGACCAGGACATCGCCGTGATCGGCGGCGGCGACACCGCAATGGAGGAAGCCACCTTCCTTTCGCGCTTCGCCAAGTCCGTCACGATCGTCCACCGCCGGGACACCCTGCGTGCCTCCAAGGCCATGCAGGACCGCGCCTTCTCCGACCCCAAGATCAAGTTCGCCTGGGACAGCGAGGTCGCCGAGATCCATGGAGACCACAAGCTCTCCGGTCTGACCCTCCGCAACACCAAGACCGGCGAGACCTCCGAGCTCCCGGTGACCGGTCTCTTCATCGCGGTGGGCCATGACCCCCGGACCGATTTGTTCAAGGGCCAGCTCGATCTGGACAACGAGGGCTACCTCATCGTCGCTGCCCCGTCGACTCGGACGAACCTGTCCGGTGTCTTCGCCGCCGGTGATGTCGTTGACCACACCTACCGCCAGGCAATCACCGCTTCTGGCACCGGGTGCTCCGCCGCTCTCGATGCCGAGCGCTTCCTCGCTGCCCTGAGCGACAGCGAGAAGTCCGCCGAGCCGGAGAAGACCGCCACCGTCTGACCATCCCCACCCCCACCCCACAAAATTAAGGAGGCCGCCGTGGCCGGCGACCTGAAGCATGTAACCGACGACTCGTTCGAAGAGGACGTCCTCAAGAGCGACAAGCCCGTACTGGTCGACTTCTGGGCCGCCTGGTGCGGACCGTGCCGCCAGATCGCTCCGTCGCTGGAAGCCATCGCGGCCGAGCACGGCGACAAGATCGAGATCGTCAAGCTCAACATCGACGAGAACCCGGCCACCGCAGCCAAGTACGGCGTCATGTCCATCCCGACGCTGAACGTCTACCAGAACGGCGAGGTCGCCAAGACCATCGTGGGCGCCAAGCCCAAGGCCGCGCTCGTGCGCGACTTGGAGAGCTTCATCGGCGAATAAGTCAGCGACCGCTGACTCAATGTTTCACGTGAAACTGGCCCATCCTCCGCACGGGGGATGGGCCAGTTTCCGTTCCACTCATTCGATGTCCGCCTCAGAGCGGCCGCAGCGCCGGCTCCTTCTTCACCGCGCCCAGTAGCCGATCCAGCGCCATCTCCACGTCCTCCTTCCAGGACAACGTGGTCCGCAGCTCCAACCTCAGACGCGGATATCTCGGATGCGGCCGTACGGTCTTGAAACCAACCGCCAGCAGATGATCAGCGGGCAGCACACACGCCGGCTCCTTCCAGCGCGCATCACCGAACGCCTCAATGGCCTTGAAGTCCCGCCGCAGCAGATCCTTGGCCACCGTCTGCACCATGACCCGGCCGAGCCCCTGCCCCTGATAACCCGGCATGATCCAGCCGGTCATCAACTGCACGGCATCCGGAGAGACCGGGCTCGTCGGGAAAGCCGTGGACCGCGGCACATACGCGGGAGGCGCGTACAGAACAAAGCCCACGGGCACATCGTCGACATACACGACCCGGCCGCACGATCCCCACTCCAGCAGAACGGCCGAGATCCAGGCCTCTTTCTCCACCTCGGGCCTGCCCGCTTTTACCGCGGCTTCCCCACTGACCGGATCAAGCTCCCAGAAGACACACGCACGGCAGCGCCTGGGGAGATCCTGAAGGTTGTCCAGCGTAAGCGGTACGAGCCGACGCCCCATGGAGGCTGATCCTCACTCCCTTTGCCTGCCGCGCCACAAGCGGCTGTCAGCGCACTCCGTTCCCGAAGCAGACTGGCGACGAAGCCGCCGAGCGCTCCTAGACCCAGCCCGGCTGACACCAGTTGGCTACGGCTCACCGATCGCATGGCACCCGCTCTCCTTCTGAGGTGGCTCAAGGTGGATGCGCCATACCAGAACGCATCGTATCCACCCAGAGGTTCCCGGCACACCGCGAGACAGCAAAGGGCGGGCTGTGTTCCGGTAAGCATGGAACACAGCCCGCCCTGCCTTGGAGACGAGCCTCAGCCTTCGTCTTCCTCATCGGCGCCCTCGGTAAGGCCCTTGTCCAGCACACGCCCCTCGCCGGGCGCGAGCGTACCGAGAATCCGTTCCAGGTCGTCTATCGAGGCGAATTCGACGACGATCTTGCCCTTCCGCTGTCCCAGGTCGACCTTCACACGCGTCTCGAAGCGGTCCGAGAGACGCGACGCGAGATCGGTCAGCGCCGGCGACAGCCGGGCCCCGGCACGTGGACCCTTGGTCCTTGGAGTGCTCTCCGGACGCGACCCCATCAAGGTCACGATCTCCTCGACAGCCCGCACCGAAAGCCCTTCCGCCACAATGCGATGAGCCAGTCGGTCCTGCTCCTCGGAGTCATCCACCGCGAGAAGCGCCCGGGCATGACCGGCCGACAGCACACCGGCAGCGACCCGGCGCTGGACAGACGGAGACAGTCTCAGCAGCCGCAGCGTGTTGGAGACCTGCGGACGCGAGCGTCCAATCCGGTCGGCCAGCTGGTCATGCGTGCAGTTGAAATCCTTGAGGAGCTGGTCGTAGGCCGCGGCCTCTTCCAGCGGATTCAGCTGAGCACGGTGCAAATTCTCCAGCAGCGCGTCAAGCAGAAGCTTCTCGTCGTCCGTGGCGCGGACGATCGCCGGAATACGCTCCAGACCGGCTTCCCGGCAAGCCCGCCACCGCCGCTCGCCCATGATGAGCTCATAGCGCTCCGGCCCCACCTGCCGCACAACAACGGGCTGGAGCAGTCCCACCTCCTTGATGGAGGTGATCAGCTCGGCCAGCGCGTCCTCATCGAACACGTCACGCGGCTGTCGTGGGTTCGGCGTGATGGAATCGATCGGCACTTCCGCGAAGTACGCCCCGGCCGCCGCAGGCTCGGACACCTCCTCAGGCTCCGGCGCCACCGCCTCCGCTTCCGGCGGCGTGGTGGCCTGCGGCAGCGAAGTGACCTTCGCAGCAGCCACACCCCGCTCCGCGGTCAGCACCGGAGCCGCTCCCGGAGCAGCCGAAGCCAATCCGGAGGCGGGCACCTGCTTCTCCTGCGGAGCGGCAGGAATCAGCGCACCGAGCCCACGCCCCAATCCTCTACGTCGCTCGCTCACTGGATCCCCTCCGCAATACTCTGCTGGCTGTTCTGGCTGCCCACATGGGCCTGCTGGACGTCATAGTGCACCCCGACCCCCCGTAGAGCGATCTCACGGGCGGCCTCCAGATATGACAAGGAACCGCTGGAGCCCGGATCATAGGTCAGCACCGTTTGCCCATAGCTCGGCGCCTCCGAGATACGCACGGAGCGAGGAATGCTGGTCCGGAGCACCTCCTTGCCGAAGTGACTCCGCACCTCCTCCGCCACCTGCGAGGCAAGCCGCGTCCTGCCGTCGTACATGGTGAGCAGGATCGTCGACACATGCAGCGTGCGATTGAGATGTCCACGCACCAGATCGACGTTACGCAGTAGCTGCCCCAGCCCCTCCAGCGCGTAGTACTCACACTGGATCGGGATCAGCACCTCCGCGCCGGCGACCATCGCATTGACGGTCAGCAGACCGAGGGAAGGCGGGCAGTCGATAAGGATGTAGTCCAGCGGCTGCTCGTACGCTTCGATCGCCCGCTGCAGTCGACTCTCCCGTGCCACCAGCGATACCAGTTCGATCTCCGCACCGGCGAGATCGATGGTGGCCGGGGCACAGAAGAGGCCTTCGACGTCCGGGACAGGCTGAACCACTTCCGAGAGTGGCTTGCTCTCCACCAGGACGTCATAGATTGAGGGCACCTCGGCGTGATGGTCGATGCCGAGTGCTGTGGAAGCGTTGCCCTGAGGATCGAGGTCGATCACCAGGACGCGCGCACCATGGAGCGCCAGGGAAGCGGCGAGATTCACCGTGGTGGTGGTTTTCCCCACGCCGCCCTTCTGATTGGCGACGACCATGACACGCGTCTGCTCGGGGCGGGGCAGACCCTCGCCGGCGCGGCCCAGTGCCTCCACCGCCAACTGGGCAGCGCGACCAATGGGGGTGTCGTCCATCGGGGGCGGCGTTTCACGTGAAACATCCTCCCCCGCCGACTCGGTGCGGGGACCGGGGACCGGATCGGTCATCGGTCCCGCGATGTTGGCGTCGGACCGCAAGGATTCACTCTCCTCGACTTCAGACTCGCAATGAACAGAGCCTGCCATGCTTTCGGGTTCGTGAACCAGCGAGGCCCGTGGTTCTGTGGAGGAATCCACCTCTGTGGACAACCCCATCCCTCTTACGAGGGGCTTTCGACTACGCGGCGTAGCAGCCTCGCGACCACGACTGATAATTCCCTGCAGCAGCGAACGACGTTTCACGTGAAACACGATGCATCTGCCACAGGGCTACCCAGTCACGACACTCCGCGTGCGTAGGTACGGCACCTTGTATGGAGCATCACTGAGGCAGTACGCACTGTACGGCTCAGCGACGACGCCTCGCACGACCCGCCCTGGCAGCCTTGGCTCGCTTTGTGGCGAACCGCACACCCCCCGGACTCTCGCCGACCTCCACCCGCACCACCGTGGCCAGCGGATCAACGATCCCCTCGCCGACATGCAGCACCGACGTCCCGACCACGCCGAGCTTGCCCAGTGCCGCACGGGCTCCCTTGATCTCTTCCTCGGCCGTGTCGCCCTTGAGCGCCAGCATCTCGCCGTACGGACGCAGCAGCGGCACTCCCCAGCCCGCCAGACGGTCCAGCGGAGCCACCGCGCGCGCCGTCACCACATGCACCGGCTGCACCGTGCCAAGGACCTCCTCAGCCCTTCCACGCACCACCGTCACATGGTCCAGCCCCAGCAGCTCGACCACTTCCTGGAGAAAGTTCGTCCGCCGCAGCAAGGGCTCCAACAGCGTGATCTTCAGATCCGGCCGCACCAGCGCCAGCGGAATCCCGGGAAGCCCCGCGCCCGAGCCGACATCGCAGACCATCACGCCCTCGGGCACGACCTCCGAGAGCACCGCACAGTTCAGCAGATGCCTCTCCCACAGCCGTGGCACCTCACGGGGACCGATCAGACCGCGCTTGACTCCCGCGTCCGCCAGCAGCTCCGCATAGCGGACCGCCTCCGGAAAGAACTCACCGAAAACAGTCCGTGCCTCTTCCGGCGCAGGGGGAAGCTCTGCTGTCTCCGTCACGGGAACCGTCCTTCCATACCGAACCACCGCCTGGTGGCTGACTATCAGGCTGACAAGGATCGGCCCCGCCTGCGAAACAGACGGGGCCGAAAAATGATGGACCGCTCAGGCCGGGAGCACTACGACAAAGCGCTGCGGCTCCTCGCCCTCGGACTCGCTGCGCAGGCCCGCGGCCGCGACCGCGTCATGCACAACCTTCCGCTCGAAGGGCGTCATGGGATCCAGCTTCACCGGCTCACCGGTGCTCTTCACCTCGTCCGCGGCCTTGGCACCCAGCTCGGCGAGCTCGGTGCGCTTCTTGGCCCGGAAGCCCGCGATATCCAGCATCAGCCGGCTGCGGTCCCCGGTCTCCCGGTGCACTGCGAGCCGCGTCAGCTCCTGAAGCGCCTCCAGCACCTCACCGTCACGTCCCACAAGCTTCTGCAGATCCCGGCCGGCCGAGTCACTGATGATCGAGACCGCGGCCCGGTCGGCCTCGACGTCCATATCGATATCGCCGTCGAGATCAGCGATATCGAGCAGACCTTCGAGGTAGTCGGCGGCGATCTCCCCTTCCTGCTCCAGGCGGGTCAAGGTGTCGCCCCCCTCGGCGGCGGAGATGGTGCCTTCCGTCACGGATGGACTCCTTCTTACTTCTTGGACGGGTGCTTGGGCCGCTGCTGGCCCTTGCGCTGCCCTGGCTTGGCTTGGCGTGCGGAACCGGCAGCGGGCTTGCCCGCCGGCTTGGACGTGGTGTCCTGCGGCTCGCTCTTCTTCTGCAACGAAGTCTTCGCCGCATCACCGTGGGCCTCGGAATCCGTGGCCGGCGTCGACGCGTCCGTACCCGAATGCGTAGCGGCGGCCTGCCGCTTCGCCTTGGTCTGGCGCTTCGGCTGCTGCCGCTTCGCCGCACCACCGGACTCGGCCTCAACAGCCGCGGTGTCACTCTTGATCACCGTGCCGTCGGCCTGCGCGGCCAGGCCCGCCTTCGCCAGGCCCGTCATGAACTTGCGCTCGTTGTCATTGCGGTCAGGGCCCTTGGCCACAATCGCCCGGACGACATTGCGCTTACGCCGGGACCGGATGTCGCTGTGCGCCGCGATGCCCTTCAGCAGCCGCTGCAGATACGCGTCCTGCGCCTTGCTGCCCGGAGTCGGGTTCTGGTTGATCACGAACATCTGCTGGCCCATGGTCCACACGTTGGTGGTCAGCCAGTAGACGAGCACACCGACCGGGAAGTTGATGCCCGTAACGGCGAAGATCACCGGGAAGATGTACATCAGCATCTTCTGCTGCTGCATGTACGGCGTCTTGACCGTCAGGTCGACGTTCTTGGTCATCAGCTGGCGCTGGGTGTAGAACTGCGAAGCCGACATCAGCACGATCATGATCGCGGTGATGACCCGAACATCGGTCACCGAGGCGCTCAGGGACGCCACCTTGGCGCTGCCGTCCGTGAACTTGGCGGCCAACGGAGCACCGAAAATGTGCGCCTGGCGGGCGCTGTCGAGCAGCCCCTGATTGATGAAACCAATCTGCTTACCGCTCGCGATGGCGGAGAGCACGTGGTACAGGGCGAAGAAGAACGGCGACTGCACCAGGATGGGAAGACACGAGGAGAGCGGATTGGTACCCGTCTCCTTGTACAGCTTCATCATCTCTTCGGACTGACGCTGTTTGTCGTTCTTGTAGCGCTCCTGGATCGCCTTCATCTTGGGCTGGAGCACCTGCATGTTCCGGGTCGACTTGATCTGCTTCACAAAAAGCGGGATCAGACAGATCCGGATCAGTACCACCAGGGACACGATGGACAGCCCCCAGGCCCAACCCGTGTCCGGGCCGAAGATCGCCCCGTACAGGCTGTGGAACTGGACGATGACCCATGAAACAGGTGTGGTGATAAAGCTGAAGAGACTGGCAATCGTGTCCACTAATCAGGCTCCTTGAGCGTCGGGCGAGGTCTCTGCGGCCGAACTGGGGGTGTCGGGGGCCGATCCCCCGGAAGGCACGCCAGCGGCGGAGTTCCCGCCCTTACTGCCGCGCCACGCGTTGCGCAGCAGTTCATGCCAACGCGGGCGTTTACGTGGTGGGACATGGTCCACGCCACCCGGCGACCACGGATTGCACCGCAGAATGCGCCAGGCGGTCAGCGCCGTGCCCTTCACCGCGCCATGCCGGTCGATGGCCGTGTATCCGTAGTGTGAGCACGACGGGTAGTACCGGCAGACAGGCCCGAGAAGCGGGCTGATCGTCCACTGGTACAACTTGATCAGAGCCAGCAGCGGGTATTTCATCGCGCGCCCCCTCCCAGCAGCCGCCGAAGAGCGGCGTCCAGGTCTCGGGCCAGCTGTGCATATTCGGCGTCACCCGCTCCGGGCAGCGCCCGTACGACAACCAGGCTACCGGGGGGCAGCTCGGGCAGTCGGTCGCGTATCAGGTGACGCAGTCTCCGCTTCACCAGGTTGCGCACGACTGCTCCACCCACGGCCTTGCTTACGACGAAACCCGCACGCGGCGGGGGAGCGCTCTCCCCAGGCGCGTGCGGGTCCGTAGCACCGCTGCGTAGATGGACGACAAGAAGCGGGCGTCCGGCCCGGCGTCCTCGGCGTACCGCGGTCGCGAAATCCTCGCGCCGCCTCAGCCGATACTCGGTAGGCAGCACGACACGACCTATTGGCGATCAGGCCGACAGACGGGCGCGACCCTTGCCACGGCGGGACGCGAGAATCGCGCGGCCGGCACGGGTACGCATCCGCAGCCGGAACCCGTGGGTCTTGGCGCGACGGCGGTTGTTCGGCTGGAAGGTGCGCTTGCTCACTCGAGGGCTCCAGAAAGATATGTGTGGTGGCGGGACATCGCCTGGCTGTCACCGTGCGCCCACGAGTAACTCGCGTTCACGCCCGAGTGCACCGCTTCACAACCACAGATCGTGATCTTTGCCCATCGGAGGCAGGCGGCAGCAGCCATCGACAACTCGACCTGGTCACGGTACGCGCGGCTACGCCATCCGGTCAAACCAGCTCGGTGCCGGACTCCATTGTGCACAGGCTGTGGACAACAACTTGAACCTCGCGGGTCGCCCTGACTACCGTGGCTGAACTCCGGCTTCATTTCCTGCCGGTCTTCCCACCCCGTCCCGAGAACCACACATTCGTGGGACCTGCGAGAGAGCGTGCCCTGTGGCTGATGTACCCGCCGATCTTGCCGCAGTGTGGCCACGCGTGCTGGAGCAACTCCTCAGGGAGGGCCAGCAGGGCGTCGAGCCCAAGGACAAGCAGTGGATCGAGCGCTGCCAGCCCCTCGCACTCGTCGCCGACACCGCGCTGCTCGCCGTCCCCAATGAATGGGGCAAGCGCGTCCTCGAAGGCCGCCTGGCACCCCTCATCAGCGAGACCCTGAGCCATGAATGCGGCCGGCCCATCCGGATCGCGATCACCGTCGACGACTCCGTCGGCGAGCCCACCCCGCCGGCCCCGCCCGTGCCCCAGCAGCACCGCTACCAGGGGCCTCAGCACGACGACCGGCAGAGCGACACATACGACGGCTACGGACACCGCCCCGCGGACGACGGCATGCCCTCAGTCCGCCCCGCGTACCCGGACTACCAGCGGCAGCGGCCCGATCCCGGCGCCTGGCCGCGCGACCAGGAGGACCTCTCCTGGCAGCAGCCCCGGCTCGGCGGATACCAGGAGCGCGACCCGTACGCCACCGCCCGGCCCACTCAGCCGTCCCACGACTACCGGCAGCCTCAGGGACCCGAGCGCTCGCAGTACGAACAGCGCGGCGAGCGGCACGATCTGCCGGAGCCCCGGTCACCGCGCCACGGCGGCGGACCCAACGACGGCCGCGGCGGAGTGGCGGGCCCTCTGGGCGCACAGCCCGCCCCGGCACCCGGCCCCGGCGAGCCCCACGCCCGGCTCAACCCCAAGTACCTCTTCGACACCTTTGTCATCGGCGCGTCCAACCGGTTCGCACACGCGGCGGCGGTCGCCGTCGCCGAGGCGCCGGCCAAGGCGTACAACCCGCTCTTCATCTACGGGGAGTCCGGGCTCGGCAAGACCCATCTCCTGCACGCCATCGGGCACTACGCGCGCAGCCTCTATCCGGGCACCCGTGTGCGGTACGTCAGCTCCGAGGAGTTCACGAACGAGTTCATCAACTCGATCCGCGACGGCAAGGGCGACACCTTCCGCAAGCGCTACCGAGATGTCGACATCCTCCTGGTCGACGACATCCAGTTCCTGGCGAGCAAGGAGTCGACACAGGAGGAGTTCTTCCACACCTTCAACACGCTCCACAACGCCAACAAGCAGATCGTGCTGTCCTCCGACCGGCCGCCCAAGCAGCTGATCACCCTGGAGGACCGGCTGCGCAACCGCTTCGAGTGGGGCCTGACCACCGACGTCCAGCCGCCGGAGCTGGAGACCCGCATCGCGATCCTGCGCAAGAAGGCGGTGCAGGAGCAGCTCAACGCCCCGCCCGAGGTCCTGGAGTTCATCGCCTCCCGGATCTCCCGCAACATCCGGGAACTGGAAGGCGCGCTCATCCGGGTGACGGCCTTCGCCTCGCTCAACCGGCAGCCGGTGGACCTCGGCCTCACCGAGATCGTGCTCAAGGACCTGATCCCGGGCGGCGAGGACGCCGCCCCGGAGATCACCGCGAGCGCCATCATGGCGGCGACGGCCGACTACTTCGGACTGACGGTGGAAGATCTCTGCGGATCGTCGCGGAGCCGGGTGCTGGTGACGGCCCGCCAGATCGCGATGTACCTCTGCCGGGAACTGACGGATCTCTCACTGCCCAAGATCGGCGCGCAGTTCGGCGGCCGCGACCACACGACCGTGATGCACGCGGACCGGAAGATCCGCGCGCTGATGGCCGAGCGGCGCTCCATCTACAACCAGGTCACCGAGCTGACGAACCGCATCAAGAACGGCTGACACAGCCCGCTCGGACCTGCCGCAGGGCGCTCGGGGACACCGTCCCGGGGCGCCCTGCGGCATGCCGTGACCCCAGGATCGGCCGCCCCGGCGTGCCGTCCGCCGCTCACCGCTGTTCGAATACATGGCGGCGGATGGGTCTTCTCCACAGATCGGAGAGCAATCCTTCGTCCACAGCCTGGGGACTGTGAAGTTGTCCAGACTGTGTCCACAGGCGCACCCGTCGGAATGCCATCGGGCCAGGTCAGAGCCTTGTGGAATTGTGTCTCACGGCGCTCCACAGGCTGTGGACGAAAAAGTCTTCCACAGGGTGCCGCCTTGCTTGTCCACCGGCGGCCCACAGGGCCGATCAAGTTGCCCACAGCTTCTCCACACCCCTGTCCACTGTTCGGCAACGAAACGCCCGGGATCACTGAGCCGAGTGAAAGGCGTCACACCAACAAGCCCGATTGGGCTGTGGGGAACATGGGTAAAGCTGGGGACGGCACTGGGGAGAAGTCCATGTCTCCTGTGCATCGGGTGTGCAGAACTTTCGCCTGTCCACAGATCGGCAGAGTTGTCCACCGGCCGCGCCCACAGGGTCGGTGGACAAAAAATCGGGTCTGACCTGGGCAGATGACGTTATCCACGGTTTCCACAGGCCCTACTACTACTGCCACTCAGAGTTAACGAGGAATCCGCTTCGAAGCGGGGCCTGTGCACAACTTGGGCGGGCGGCCTCCCCGGCCCGTCGCACCGACTTGACCCGCAGCCGCAGCGACTGTCGGCGCCGTACGTCAGACTGGTCCCCGGCATCACAGCCGACGACGAAGGCCAGCAGGGCGAGCCAGCAACAGCAGGAGGCGGTTCCGGTGAAGATCCGGGTGGAGCGCGATGTACTCGCGGAGGCGGTGGCCTGGGTGGCCCGTAGCCTTCCGGCCCGTCCGCCGGCGCCCGTACTCGCGGGCCTTCTGCTGAAGGCGGAGGACGGCGCTCTCAGCTTCTCCAGCTTCGACTACGAGGTCTCGGCACGGGTCTCGGTGGACGCCGAGATCGAGGAGGACGGCACCGTCCTCGTCTCCGGCCGGCTGCTGGCGGACATCTGCCGCGCCCTGCCCAACCGTCCGGTCGAGATCTCCACAGACGGTGTACGCGCGGTCGTGGCCTGCGGCTCCTCGCGCTTCACGCTCCACACACTCCCTGTGGACGAGTACCCGGCGCTGCCGCAGATGCCGACGGCGACCGGCACGGTCCCCGGTGAGGTCTTCGCCTCGGCCGCCTCCCAGGTCGCCATCGCGGCGGGCCGTGACGACACGCTGCCGGTGCTGACCGGCGTCCGGATCGAGATCGAGGGCGACACGGTCACCCTGGCCTCGACCGACCGTTACCGCTTCGCCGTACGCGAGTTCCTGTGGAAGCCGGAAGCCGCGGACATCTCCGCGGTCGCTCTGGTGCCCGCCAAGACGCTGCTGGATACCGCCAAGGCGCTGACCAGCGGTGACACGGTGACTCTGGCGCTCTCCGGGTCGGGCGCAGGCGAGGGGCTGATCGGGTTCGAGGGCGCGGGCCGCCGTACGACCACCCGGCTGCTCGAAGGTGATCTGCCGAAGTACCGCACGCTCTTCCCCACCGAGTTCAACTCGGTCGCGGTGATCGAGACCGCTCCGTTCGTCGAGGCCGTCAAGCGTGTGGCCCTGGTCGCCGAGCGGAACACGCCGGTGCGGCTCAGCTTCGAGCAGGGTGTGCTGATCCTGGAGGCCGGTTCGAGCGACGACGCACAGGCTGTGGAGAGGGTCGACGCGCGTCTCGAAGGTGACGACATCTCGATCGCCTTCAACCCGACCTTCCTGCTGGACGGCCTGAGCGCGATCGATTCGCCGGTCGCTCAGCTCTCCTTCACGACGTCCACGAAGCCGGCGCTGCTCAGCGGCAGGCCGGCCGTCGACGCCGAGGCGGATGAGGCGTACAAGTACCTGATCATGCCGGTGCGGCTGAGCGGCTGACCCCACAGGTGAGTAGCCGGGCCCCGGCGTAGGCTCGGGCCCGGGTACGAATCGCCTCAACGCTTAAGGAACGCCTGATGGAGCTCGGTCTCATCGGTCTCGGCAAGATGGGCGGCAATATGCGCGAGCGCATCCGCCGCGCAGGCCACACCGTCATCGGATACGACCGCAATCCGGACATCGCCGATGTTCACAGCCTCCAGGAGCTGGTGAGCAAGCTCAAGGGTCCGCGGGTTGTGTGGGTGATGGTCCCGGCCGGTGCCGCGACCCAGTCCACGATCGACGAGCTGGCGGCGCTGCTGTCCGCCGGCGATGTCGTGGTGGACGGCGGGAACTCCCGCTGGACGGACGACGAGAAGCACGCCGTGGAGTTGGGCATCAAGGGCATCGGCTTTGTCGACTGCGGTGTTTCGGGCGGTGTCTGGGGCCTGGAGAACGGCTACGCGCTGATGTACGGCGGCGCGAGTGAGCATGTGGAGAAGGTGCAGCCGGTCTTCGACGCGCTCAAGCCGGAGGGTGACTTCGGTTCTGTGCACGCCGGCAAGGTCGGTGCGGGCCACTTCGCCAAGATGGTTCACAACGGCATCGAGTACGCCATGATGCAGGCCTATGCCGAGGGCTGGGAGCTCCTGGAGAAGGTTCACTCGGTCACCGATGTCCGTGAGGTCTTCCGGTCCTGGCAGGAGGGCACGGTCATCCGGTCCTGGCTGCTGGACCTGGCGGTCAACGCTCTGGACCAGGACGAGCACCTGGAAGAGCTGCGGGGCTTCGCCCAGGACTCCGGCGAGGGCCGCTGGACGGTCGAGGCGGCCATCGACCATTCGGTGCCGCTGCCCGCGATCACGGCGTCGCTGTTCGCGAGGTTCTCGTCCCGGCAGGACGACTCGCCGCAGATGAAGATGGTCGCGGCGCTGCGTAATCAGTTCGGCGGCCATGCGGTCGAGTCGAACGGGTCGAAGAAGTAGAGCCCTGACACCGAGGGAGGCCTGCGTTCATCCATGCACGTCACGCATTTGTCGCTGGCCGACTTCCGGTCGTACGCCCGGGTCGAGGTTCCACTTGCCCCGGGCGTCACCGCGTTCGTGGGGGCGAACGGGCAGGGGAAGACCAATCTTGTCGAGGCGATCGGCTATCTGGCGACTCTCGGCAGTCACCGGGTGTCCTCGGACGCGCCGCTGGTGCGGATGGGGGCGGACCGGGCGGTGATCCGGGCCGCGGTGACCCAGGGTGAGCGTTCGCAGCTCGTGGAGCTGGAATTGAATCCTGGGCGGGCGAACCGGGCGCGGATCAATCGGTCGTCGCAGGTCAGGCCGCGTGATGTGGTGGGGATCATACGGACGGTGCTGTTCGCGCCGGAGGATCTGTCGCTGGTGAAGGGTGATCCTGGCGAGCGTCGCAGGTTTCTGGACGAGCTGGTCACGGCGCGGTCGCCCCGGATGGCGGGTGTGCGGTCGGACTATGACCGGGTCCTCAGGCAGCGCAACACGCTGTTGAAGTCGGCGGCGATGGCGCGGCGGCACGGCGGGCGCGGGATGGATCTGTCGACGCTGGATGTGTGGGATCAGCATCTCGCGCGTGTGGGCGCGGAGTTGCTGGCGCAGCGGGTGGATCTGATCGCGGTGTTGCAGCCGCTGGCGGACAAGGCGTACGAGCAGTTGGCTCCCGGTGGTGGTCCGGTGGCGCTGGAGTACCGGTCCTCTTCCGCGGTCTCCGCGGGTGAGTCCGGTGAGAGTTTCGGCGGTGATTCTTCGGGTGGTGGCGCGCATACGCGTGATGAGCTGTATGAGCGGTTGCTGGCGGCCCTGGCCGGTGTGCGTAAGCAGGAGATCGAGCGGGGTGTGACGTTGGCCGGTCCGCACCGTGACGACATGGTGCTGAAGCTGGGGCAGCTTCCCGCGAAGGGCTATGCGAGTCATGGTGAGTGCTGGTCGTTCGCGCTGGCGCTGCGGCTGGCTTCGTACGACTTGTTGCGTGCTGAGGGTAATGAGCCGGTGCTGGTGCTGGACGATGTGTTCGCGGAGCTTGACGCGCGGCGGCGGGAGCGGCTCGCGGAGCTGGTGGCGCCGGGTGAGCAGGTGCTGGTGACCGCCGCGGTGGATGACGATGTGCCGGGTGTGCTGGCGGGTGCGCGGTTCGTGGTGGCCGACGGCGCTGTGGAGCGGGTGTGAGCGGCGCGGGAAGGTCTGAGGGGCCTGAGGTGCCGGAGCCTGTTGAGTCGTCTGGTGTGGATCTCGCGCGGGTCGCGTTGCGTGCGGCGAAGGAGCAGGCGCGTGCGCGGGGTGCTGCCGCGCAGCAGAAGAAGCAGGCCAGGCGCGGTGGTGGGCTGCGTTCGGGCGCGCGGGCGGATGGTCGTGATCCGCTGCCGTTGGGTGCGGCGATCAATCGGCTGATCACGGAGCGTGGCTGGGAGACGCCGGCCGCGGTGGGCGGGGTGATGGGGCGGTGGTCGCAGATCGTCGGTGAGGACGTGGCGAAGCACTGTGTGCCGCAGCGGTATGACGAGGGTGAGGACGAGCGTGTGCTGACGGTGCAGTGCGATTCGACGGCGTGGGCGACGCAGTTGCGGTTGCTGGCGCCGCGGCTGGTGGCGCGGCTGAATGAGGATCTGGGGCATGGCACCGTGCGGGTGATCAAGGTGCTGGGGCCTGGCGGGCCGCCGCAGCGGTTCGGTCGGTTGCGGGCGCCGGGGAGTAAGGGCCCGGGAGACACGTACGGCTGATGGGGCGGCGGCGGCCTTGACGGTGTGCGGGCCGGGAGTGGTCCGTCGGGTGCCGGGGCGGGTGTGCGACGGATCGCCGTGCGGGCCGGGTTTTCCGTGTGCGCGCCGGCTGTGTTCCTGCCCGTGGGTGTGGTCCGGGGGCTGGGCCGGGCCGTTGTCCGGGTGGCTTTCGCGTACGGCGGTGGCCTGGGAGATCGTCCGGGAAGGATGAGGCGTCCCTCACCGTAGCGGGAGGTTGACAGGCCGAAGCGCTCAATGCCGGTGTGAGCCTCTTGGAGCCCCTTCCCGAATATGGGGAGTCGGTAGGCGCTCGTCGAGGGCGGCACATGCGGACTCAGGTACCGGCAAACCCCCATTCGGGTCGGCGCTACCGGTAGACTGATGGGAAATCCCGCTGCGCTTGCGGGACACGTCGACACAAGCCGAACGACGCAGCCGATCCCGCTTGCTCGGAGAACGGCCTGTGCTGTGCCAGAAAGGGCGCTTCGTGGCCGATTCCGGCAACCCCAATGAGAAGACTCCGTCCACCTCGACTGGTCAGCACGGCGAGGTGACCGCCTCGTACGACGCCAGTGCCATCACTGTGCTGGAGGGCCTGGACGCGGTCCGTAAGCGGCCTGGCATGTACATCGGTTCGACCGGTGAGCGTGGACTGCATCACTTGGTGTACGAGGTCGTCGACAACTCTGTCGACGAGGCCCTGGCGGGTCACGCGGACACCATTGACGTCACGATCCTCGCCGACGGCGGGGTGCGCGTGATCGACAACGGCCGAGGTATCCCGGTGGACATCGTTCCGTCGGAGAACAAGCCGGCCATCGAGGTCGTGCTGACCGTGCTGCACGCGGGCGGTAAGTTCGGCGGTGGCGGTTATGCCGTCTCCGGTGGTCTGCACGGCGTCGGTGTCTCGGTGGTCAACGCCTTGTCGTCGAAGGTCGCGGTGGAGGTCAAGCGTGACGGCTATCGCTGGACGCAGGACTACAAGCTCGGTGTGCCGACCGCGCCGCTGGTGCGTAATGAGGAGACGGCCGAGTCCGGTACGGCGGTGACGTTCTGGGCCGATCCGGACATCTTCGAGACGACGGAGTATTCGTTCGAGACGCTGTCCCGGCGTTTTCAGGAGATGGCCTTCCTCAACAAGGGGCTGACTCTGACGCTGACGGACGAGCGTGAGTCGGCGAAGGCCGTCGCTGGTGCGGAGGTCGCGGGCGGGGACACGGTCGAGGAGGCGGACGAGGAGCGGGTCCGCACGGTGAAGTACTTCTATGAGGGCGGCATTGTCGACTTTGTGAAGTACCTCAATTCCCGTAAGGGTGAGCTGATCCATCCGACGGTCATCGACATCGAGGCCGAGGACAGGGACCGGCTGCTCTCGGTGGAGATCGCGATGCAGTGGAACGCGCAGTACAGCGAGGGTGTGTACTCGTTCGCGAACACGATCCACACGCATGAGGGCGGTACGCACGAGGAGGGTTTCCGTGCGGCGATGACGGGTCTGGTCAACCGTTACGCGCGGGAGAAGAAGTTTCTGCGGGAGAAGGACGACAACCTCGCCGGTGAGGACATCCGCGAGGGTCTGACCGCGATCATTTCGGTGAAGCTGGGCGAGCCGCAGTTCGAGGGGCAGACGAAGACCAAGCTCGGTAACACCGAGGCGAAGACGTTTGTGCAGAAGATCGTGCACGAGCATCTGACGGACTGGTTCGACCGCAATCCGAACGAGGCCGCGGACATCATCCGTAAGTCGATCCAGGCCGCCACGGCCCGGGTCGCGGCTCGTAAGGCGCGTGATCTCACGCGCCGCAAGGGTCTGCTGGAGAGCGCGTCGCTGCCGGGCAAGCTGAGCGACTGCCAGTCGAATGATCCGTCGAAGTGCGAGATCTTCATCGTGGAGGGTGACTCCGCCGGTGGTTCGGCGAAGTCGGGCCGTAACCCGATGTATCAGGCGATCCTGCCGATCCGCGGCAAGATCCTGAACGTCGAGAAGGCCCGGATCGACAAGATCCTGCAGAACACCGAGGTTCAGGCGCTGATCTCGGCGTTCGGCACTGGTGTGCACGAGGACTTCGACATCGAGAAGCTCCGCTATCACAAGATCATCCTGATGGCGGACGCCGATGTCGACGGTCAGCACATCAACACGCTGCTGCTGACGTTCCTGTTCCGCTTCATGCGGCCGCTGGTCGAGGCCGGGCACGTGTATCTGTCGCGTCCGCCGCTCTACAAGATCAAGTGGGGCCGGGACGACTTCGAGTACGCGTACTCCGACCGGGAGCGCGATGCCCTGGTGGAGCTGGGCAAGCAGAACGGCAAGCGGATCCGCGAGGACTCGATCCAGCGCTTCAAGGGCCTGGGCGAGATGAACGCCGAAGAGCTGCGGATCACCACGATGGACATCGATCACCGTGTGCTCGGCCAGGTCACCCTGGACGACGCGGCTCAGGCCGACGATCTGTTCTCGGTGCTGATGGGCGAGGACGTCGAGGCGCGGCGTTCCTTCATTCAGCGCAATGCCAAGGACGTCCGCTTCCTCGACATCTGAGTCGGTCTCTGCTGACGGATTCGAAAAGGCCGAAAGGAACACTGACCAGCAATGGCCGACGAGAACACCCCTGACACTCCTGACACGCCCGAAAGCCCGGACACGCCGGTGGTCCCGGAGGCCGCTGTGGCGGTGGAGGGCCTGGCGCTGCGGGTCGAGCCGGTCGGGCTCGAAACGGAGATGCAGCGCTCGTATCTCGACTACGCGATGTCCGTCATCGTGTCGCGTGCGCTGCCGGACGTACGGGACGGTCTCAAGCCCGTCCACCGGCGTGTGCTGTACGCGATGTACGACGGTGGCTACCGGCCCGAGAAGGGCTTCTACAAGTGCGCCCGTGTCGTCGGTGACGTCATGGGTACGTACCACCCGCACGGCGACTCCTCGATCTATGACGCGCTGGTCCGGCTGGCGCAGCCGTGGTCGATGCGGATGCCGCTGGTGGACTCCAACGGCAACTTCGGTTCTCCGGGCAATGACCCGGCCGCCGCCATGCGGTACACCGAGTGCAAGCTGATGCCGCTGTCGATGGAGATGCTCCGGGACATCGACGAGGAGACCGTCGATTTCACGGACAACTACGACGGCCGTAATCAGGAGCCGACGGTTCTGCCGGCGCGGTTCCCGAATCTGCTGATCAACGGCTCGGCCGGGATCGCCGTCGGTATGGCGACGAACATTCCGCCGCACAACCTCCGTGAGGTCGCCGCGGGTGCGCAGTGGGCGCTGGAGCACCCGGACGCCAGTCATGAGGAGCTGCTCGACGCGCTGATCGAGCGGATCAAGGGTCCGGACTTCCCGTCCGGTGCGCTGGTGGTGGGCCGCAAGGGCATCGAGGACGCGTACCGTACGGGCCGCGGTTCGATCACGATGCGCGCGGTGGTCGAGGTCGAGGAGATCCAGAACCGTCAGTGCCTGGTGGTCACGGAGCTTCCGTACCAGACCAATCCGGACAATCTCGCGCAGAAGATTGCCGACCTGGTCAAGGACGGGAAGATCGGTGGCATCGCGGACGTCCGTGACGAGACGTCTTCGCGTACGGGCCAGCGGCTGGTTGTCGTCCTGAAGCGGGACGCGGTCGCGAAGGTCGTCCTGAACAACCTGTACAAGCACACCGAGCTGCAGACCAATTTCGGCGCGAACATGCTGGCGCTGGTCGACGGTGTGCCGCGCACGCTGTCGCTGGACGCGTTCATCCGGCACTGGGTGACGCACCAGATCGAGGTCATCGTCCGGCGTACGAGGTTCCGGCTGCGCAAGGCCGAGGAGCGGGCGCACATTCTGCGCGGTCTGCTCAAGGCGCTGGACGCGATCGACGAGGTCATCGCGCTGATCCGGCGCAGTGACACGGTGGAGATCGCGCGTGAGGGCCTGATGGGTCTGCTCACGATCGACGAGATCCAGGCGAACGCGATCCTGGAGATGCAGCTCCGCCGGCTGGCGGCTCTGGAGCGGCAGAAGATCGTCGCGGAGCATGACGAGCTGCAGCAGAAGATCAATGAGTACAACGCGATCCTGGCGTCGCCGGAGAAGCAGCGTCAGATCGTCAGCGAGGAACTGGCCGTCATCGTCGAGAAGTTCGGTGACGACCGGCGTTCGAAGCTGGTGCCCTTCGATGGCGACATGTCCATGGAGGACTTGATCGCGGAGGAGGACATCGTCGTCACGATCACGCGTGGCGGCTATGTGAAGCGTACGAAGACGGACGATTACCGGTCGCAGAAGCGTGGCGGCAAGGGCGTTCGCGGTACGAAGCTCAAGGAAGACGACATCGTCGACCACTTCTTCGTCTCGACGACGCACCACTGGCTGTTGTTCTTCACGAACAAGGGCCGGGTGTACCGGGCGAAGGCGTATGAGCTGCCGGACGCCGGCCGTGACGCGCGGGGTCAGCATGTGGCCAATCTGCTCGCCTTCCAGCCGGACGAGCGGATCGCGGAGATCCTGGCGATCCGTGATTACGAGGCCGTGCCGTATCTGGTCCTGGCCACCAAGGCCGGTCTGGTGAAGAAGACTCCGCTGAAGGACTACGACTCGCCTCGGGCGGGTGGTGTCATCGCGATCAATCTCCGGGAGACGGAGGCGGGCGGTGACGACGAGCTGATCGGCGCGGAGCTGGTGTCGGCGGAGGACGATCTGCTGCTCATCAGCAGGAAGGCCCAGTCGATCCGGTTCACCGCGACGGACGACGCGCTGCGTCCGATGGGACGCGCCACATCGGGTGTCAAGGGGATGAGTTTCCGCGAAGGGGACGAACTGCTCTCGATGAATGTCGTCAGGCCCGGTACGTTCGTGTTCACTGCTACAGATGGTGGGTACGCGAAGCGAACCGCTGTCGACGAATATCGCGTCCAGGGTCGTGGTGGCCTCGGTATCAAGGCTGCCAAGATTGTGGAGGACCGTGGTTCCCTCGTCGGCGCGCTGGTGGTCGAGGAGACGGATGAAATCCTGGCCATCACCCTCGGCGGCGGTGTGATTCGCACGCGAGTCAACGAAGTCAGGGAGACGGGCCGTGACACCATGGGCGTCCAACTGATCAACCTTGGTAAGCGCGACGCCGTCGTCGGTATCGCTCGTAATGCCGAGGCTGGCCGTGAGGCGGAAGAGGTCGACGGGAGCGATGACCCGGGGACCGAATCGGCGGGTACGGCCGAGGTCGCCGGGGGCAGCAAGCCCTCGGCCGGGGAGCACGAGGAGTAAAGCGTGAGTGGAGCCACGGGCGCCGGATCGGCCGCTTCCGGAGGGAACGGTGCTCGTGGCCCTGCCACGGACTCCCAGGGGGTTACGGTGACCGATACCCGGGGGCAAGAGCCCCCGTACGAGACGTATGGATCTGGGCAGTCGGAGCAGGCTGCGCAGCCCTACCACCCGCCGCAGGCGTATCCCTCGCCGCAGGGCGGGGTAACTCATGGCGGACAGCAGGGTCTCCAGGGCCAGCCGGCCCAGCCGGCGGCCCAGCAGCGGGCCGCCACCAGTCAGCAGAAGTCGGCCTCGGCGGTGCGCAAGCCGAGGACGGGTGCGCGGACGACACCACGTACGCGCAAGGCGCGGCTGCGGGTGGCGAAGGCCGATCCGTGGTCGGTGATGAAGGTCAGTTTCCTGCTGTCCATCGCGCTGGGCGTGTGCACGATCGTCGCGGCGGCGGTGCTGTGGATGGTCATGGACGCGATGGGCGTCTTCTCGACGGTGGGCGGGACGATCAGTGAGGCCACGGGCTCGAACGAGGGCAACGGGTTCGATCTGCAGTCGTTCCTGTCGCTGCCGAGGGTGCTCATCTTCACCTCGGTCATCGCGGTGATCGATGTGGTGCTGGCCACGGCGCTGGCGACGCTCGGAGCCTTCATCTACAACCTGTCGGCGGGCTTCGTGGGCGGTGTTGAGCTCACGCTCGCCGAGGACGAGTGAGGGCCGGGTATCGATTTTGGGACTGCCCCTGAAGTGCGCTAATCTTCAGGGGCAGCGCGGGGCTATAGCTCAGTTGGTTAGAGCGCATCCCTGATAAGGATGAGGCCACAGGTTCAAATCCTGTTAGCCCCACTGGCGCGAAGACCCCCGACCGATCATGGTTGGGGGTCTTCGGCATCTATGGCTGACATCAGCCGATGAGTAGATCTGCCGGCAGCCCCGAGTGCAGCGGCTTTGGCCGCCGCGCCGAGGCTCATGCCTTGGGGGCGAGCGGGGGGCCATGACTGATCACGGTTGGTCTGACGGTAGCGATGACGAAGACCCCTTCGAACGCGGGAAGCCGGATTGGGCCTTTGTGCGGTGGATCCTTTTCGCGGGGTTCGTGATCTGCGTGATCGGCGTGGCGTGGTTCTCTTGGGCCTTTACCCAGCGGACCCCCTGACGGCTGTAATCCCCGGCGGGCGCGCGACGTCAGCTACGGCGCCTCGCCGCGTTGTCGGGGATTACGGGACGGCCCGGTGTTCTTGGCCGCGGTCCTCATTCTCCAACTGCCTTGTGGACAGGCGACTTCAGGCTTTACGCGTGATGCGGCGGCGGCCGGCGCGGCGGCCCTGGTCCGGCATCGGCGTGCCAGGGCACGCGAGTCCGGCATCCGAACGGGAGGCCCTAAGATGCGGCGGGTTCGTACGGCGCGGCCGTAGAGCCGTCCTCCGGGGGGAGAACGCGTCATGGATGTCCTGACGCTGGTGTCCGCGATGGTCGCGCTGGTCAGCGCGTCAGTGGCGGCCCTGCTTGGCTACTGGCAGCAGCGGCGCCTGCGCGCCATGGAGCAGCGCAACCTGATGGAGGCTTACGGGGCCTCACTGGCCTGGGCCGCCTTCGACCTGCAGAGCAGGCTGTTCAACATCCTGCACGGTCACGTCGTCGACCGGAGGCCCGGGCCGGCCAGCGGATTCCTGACGTCGTTTCTCACGCTGGGCAACGAGGAGGAGGCCGAGTACGTCCGGCGCTCCACGGTCTTCGTCCTCGCCGAGTATCTCGGCTGGGTGGAGATCCTGCGGCGGGACATCCAGTTCCTCGACCTCGGCCGCTCCCGTATCAACCGGGACGTCATGGTCAAGATCTCCGAGATCGGCTCATCGCTGAGCCGTATATCCGCGGAGGGCAACGAACTGTGTCTCTTCCGTACTCAGCAGCGGGCGATCGGCGAGCTGATGGTCCATCCGGAGGGTGAGCCCGGCAGACGGCGGTGCCTCGGCTTTGTGGAGTTCTGTGTGAAGCTCGACACGGACGAGGGTTTCGGCCGGTGGTTCCGGCAGCCGTTGGCGGACATCGACCGTCTGGCCGGGGACGCCGGACCGGCGTTCTTCCGGATCGAGGCGATGCAGCGGCAATTGGTCGCTCTGATGGACCTGCTGGATCCGAAGTCCGAGCGGTTCCCGCAATTCCGGCAGGCCTTTGACCGCGACTTCCATCTGAGGTCGCCGCGGGGGTGAGGGAGGCGGCCGGTTCGATGGGACGGGGCCTGGTTCGGGAGGCCGGCGCGGAATCCGGAAATGGTGCGGGACCGAGCACTCGCTGTGGCCCGCTTCGCGCCGATCGGCCCTTACGGAACGTGTGTGTACGGAGCCGGCCCGTACGGCCCGGGAGCGCTCCGCGGGCCGCTGTGACCGGCCGGGCTTTCTCGCTGGTGAAGGCGGGGGACGGGGTGCGGGGAGGTCACCGATCGGTATCGGTCGGTGTGTATAGTCGGGCGCCAGAAGTCCCTTACGCCAAGGAAAGACGAGGTCGCGCGGTGAAGAAGCTTCTCTTGGTCGCACTGGCCGCCATCGGCGGGCTCCTCGTGTACCGCCAGATCCAGGCGGATCGCGCCGAGCAGGATCTGTGGACGGAGGCGACCGACTCCGTGCCCGCAGGTTCGGGTGTGTGAGACGCAGCAGAGTCCGATTGCGAGCCCCGGCCGCCGAGCGGCCGGGGCTTCGTGCTGTCCGGACCACGCCGTGCGGGCCGTGGAGGGACGGTTTCTCTTCGCTCGCGTGAATCGTTCGCTCGCGGAGGCGAACGTTGTCGGGGTGGGTCAGGGCGTGCCCGGCGGATACGCCCTGGCGGGTTGATTCGGCGGGCGCGAGACAGCGGTGGGAACGCCGGGGCAGGATGGACCGGCTGCCGCGACCGGGGCGGCGCGGGGCGGCCGGGACGACCGAGGGGAAGCGCGTGAAGAGGCGGCGCAGCAGGGGCCGGGTGGCGCTGGCGGGGATGGCGGCGATATGTGCGGTGGCGGCGCTGCCGGGGCAGGCGGAGGCGGCCGGTGAGCCGAGTCCGTATGTCTTCCAGCCCGGAGCCGTGCGGATCATCGGAGCGGCGACCACGAGCGACGCGGAGCGGCTCGACGCCGGGTCCACCTACCGCGACTCGATCAGGCCGGGCGGCAAGCTGATCTACCGGCTGGACCTGGACGCGAAGACGAACGCCTATGTCTCCGCCGTGGCCGTGCCGAAGCTGAACACCAAGGTGGCGTACGGGGACAAGATCAAGGTCTCCGTGCAGAACCGTGAGGGCAACGACTGCAGCTCCAACGACGCGGGGTTCGGCGTCTCCGGCGAGTTCGCCCGGCCGCTCGCCGCCTATGCCTACCGGGTGATCGGCAAGGACGCGTATTCCTGCCAGGAGGCGGGCCCGTACTTTGTCGTCGTCGAGCGGACCAGCAAGGACACCTCCACACCCGAGCCGTGGGATCTGGAGATCCGGCATGTGTCCGAGCCCGGTCTCAGGGAGGCGGGGCCCTCCGAGGCGCCGTCGGTGTGGCCCAGTGCCTCTCCCGAGCCGGTCGGCGACGGGCCGCGGGTGCGTGAGGGCGGGACGAGCTTCTACGACGCCACCGGGCTGACGCAGGGCGAGTGGACGGCGAGGATCGAGCCGGGCGCTTCTCTTTTCTACCGGGTGCCGGTGGACTGGGGACAGCAGCTCTTTGTCAGCGCCGACCTGGGCAGCTCCGGTGGGACGGGGTTTGTGAGCGGCGCGGTGGCCGTGTCCCTGTACAACCCGGCGCGGGGCCTGGTCGACAGCAGGGACTCGATGTCGTACGACGGCAAGCAGAAGACGACGGCCCTGGAGCCGCTGCCGCCGGTGGCGTACGAGAACCGTTTCGGGTCGGGCAGCGGTGACAGCGACATGCGGTTCGCGGGCTGGTATTACCTGCGGGTCAGCCTCAATCCGCAGGTCGGAGAGGTGTTCGGGGAGAAGCCGTACGGGCTGACGCTGCGGGTGAACGTCAAGGGCCGGGCGGAGAGCGGGCCGGGGTACGCGGGGCCCGCCGGGGACTTCACCGTGACGCCCGAGAAGCTGGACGACGCCACGAACGGTCAGAGCAGCGAGGACGCCGCGAGGAGCGACCGGATGGCGCTGGTCGCGGCGTCCGGGATCGGCGCGGGCACGGTGCTGCTGGTCGGGCTCGGTGCCTGGACGCTGCTCGCACGGCGGCGGGTGGGCCGGGCGCCGGGACAGGGCGCGGAAGACGTCCGGACGCGGGAGTACGGGCCGCCCTCCGCCTGGTAGCGGGGAAGCGCGCGGCTCAGATCCGGGTCAGCGCCCAGATGCCCACCGCGAAACAGACCAGTGCCAGCAGCAGGACCGGGACCGCCACCTTCGGGGGCGGTCCCGGTCGCTTCGCGGAGGAGTGGCGGGCCGGTGTCCCCGGGCGCCGGCCCGGTGGCTGGGTGGGAACCTGCGGGCTCTGAGCGGTGTATGGATCGTCCCTTATCACCCTCTCCCAGCCCACCAGGCCAAAGGGAAACTCGTATGCCGTCCTCTGGCTGGAAAAAAAAAAAAACACAAAGACACACGCAGGTACAGGATGTAGACGATAA